>NZ_SDHZ01000002.1:0-330096 GCF_004118675.1 Filimonas effusa
TAATTACTACCAGACTCCGCCAAAAACCTGCCCACACCCGAAGAAAGATTACCATTGCCCTGCAACTGTGCCGCAGCATGACTGCCACTGCCAGCCCCCGCAATGCCTCCAACCAATGATCCGAGCAAATCTGCCACCTGCAACCCAACCGGCGAACCCGGGTTCGCACCATTCAGCCGGTACCAGCTGTTTGCACGGATATTCACCTTATCCCCCGACATTACCTTCAAAACCATTCCGGTGCCAATTCTTTGCCCGTTACCATTTAACCGCTGGGTCCAGTCATTAGGACTCGTATAACCATCAGCAGGATAACCAGGCACTGTGTTTTTGTTCACCCTCCCTCCATCGGGAATAGCATAATACAGCCGCTCATTGGCAAGGGTAGCGTCTTCCAGCGAAGCTACAGGATAAGCATCCGTCTGATGCTCATCTGTTAACACCATACGCGTATTACCCAGGTGATCCTTTAGGAAATAATCATAAGCATACCCGCTAACCGCACCGCCGGCAGCACGTTTCACTCTCGTCCTGCCTTCTTCATGACCCAGGAACTTAAGCACATTGCTCTCATAAACATAGCTGCCCAGATAGGTTGTGTAATGATGCCTGGCCTCGTTATTATTAGCCGGAGTAGCGTATTCTTCCACACGCTTCTCCAGCTTGTTACCCGCCGCATCGTAAACATAGGTGATAACACCTTTGTCCTGGCCGTTATCTCCTTTCACCTTAATCTGCCAGGGCAGGTTTAAATAATTATAACTGATGGCTCCACCGGAAGCCAGGTCCAACCCCGTGCTACCAGTAATACCTTTATTCTTATCAGTTAGCAGGTTACCATTCACATCATAACCATAGTCATCCCCATTGGTATTTTTATCCGTAAAGTCGCCCAGTTGCTGGGCTGCAGTAATGGAGTCTGTTACATGGCTTAGTTTATTACTATTGCCATAGTACCCGTACACCAGGTTATCTATCTGGTTACTGCTGCCGCCGGTCTGAAGCCCCCATTGCTGCATTCGCCTGATATTCCCATTCGCATCATAGGCCGTTCCGTCGTTCCGGCCGTTACCGCCCATCTTCATGCTAAAGTCAATTGTCCGTCCCCCACCAAGATCATTGTTCCAGTTAGCACCATTACGTTGCCTGAAATCAGCGGACAACAAGCGATTGGCAGCGTCATAATCATACCCATAGCTACGCTCCTGCTGGTCGCCGGCGGTTTGCCAGCGCATTCCGGCAATGTTACCATTCAACTGGTTCTTCGAGTATCCCCAGTCATAGCTTAAGTCCATAGCAAACCAGCGATTATCTATCGGCTTTGTAACAGCACTGGCGGCGCTTTCATAGCCTTTCCAGTTTAATCCCTTCAGCCAGCCACGAATATTATAAGCATAATCCTGTGTTTCAAGAAAACCAGATGCTGGCATATTGACCGCATCAGTTTGCTGCCCCAGTTGTTTCGTTTTCAATTGACCTAACTCGTCATAACTGTTATGGGCAATAATACGGGTAGTAGCAGCATCATCATTCAGCGTTTTACGTATCTCAAGCAGCCGGCCGGCATGATCATAATCCAGCTCCGTGTACACCCGGCTGTTGATGGTATTACCCGATGGATTATTATGAACCTGGTAAGTACTGATATTCTTCCCGCCAAAATCATGGCGGGCTATCGTAATATCAGCGCCTCCTTTGTAGTTGTCTGCTTGTACCTGTATCACACGCCCTTTGTCATCATAATAATTCACAGATTCCAGCCAGGCGCCTTTGCTTAAATCATTGGCATCTTCAATCACACGCACCCTGGTCCCGGTTACCAGCGCACTAACCATGCTGCTTGCGGCAGACGGCAACGGCTCTCCATAAACATTATTCCCCTGGCCCAGCTTGTTATTATAAGCAGAAGTATAAGCCTTGTTAGTCCATCCATACCCGTCATAATAAGTAAACGTCAGGGGAATGAACGTCCCTCCCGGAGGCACTGGGTTCATGCTCACATCTTGACTGCTCGTAAACGCAACACCATCTGCAGCTACAATTTCTGTTTCAAATTCTCCACTGCCCGTTAACGCTCCTTCAAACACAATGCTGTTGGTAGCCTTATACACAGCCCGTCCATCATGTTCCGAAACATATAGATCTGCTGGCGTACCTGCACGGGTGCCGGTCTGGGATGCAGCCTGTACCTGGTCAGGCTGCACATTAACATAAGTCTGTAAGTCGGCACGGGTAATAGCTAAGGTCAGCATACCTGTCTGAACAGGCCTGTTGAAAGCATCGTAAAGCGTACCTAACCACCAATCCTTTTTACGCATAGTACCGTCCTGCGTAAACACAAGCCGGTCGCGCAGATCATATACCATATACACCCAGTCGGCGCCAGGAACCTTTTTAGCATACATCCGGTTACGGTAGTCATAAGCATACCGGAAACAAAGCTCGTCGGTTATACCAGCCGCACTAATGCTCCAGTTAACGGAAGGCTGCAACAACGCTTCCACACCCAGCGGCGGAACTACAAAACGAAGCTGGCCAAGATCATCATAAATGTAATACGTACAAAGCCAGCCTTCATGTGCCGTAATAGCCGCAGCGCCGTCATGTTTTATTTCTACTTTTTTTAATACAACCCGCCCCTCCCTGTCTTTATACTCAACCACCCGTTTTCCATTTTCGTCGGTCGTAACGGTCCGGTATAAGGTGGCAGCGCCATAGTAACCTGCCGATGTGGGAATGGCTGCTTCACCGGCGCCAATATCCCAGCTACGCACTTCACCGCCCGTATTCGCTTCATAACTGATGCCAACGCCAATACCCCTTCCGCCCCAGCTATTACCTGGCGCCATCGTTTTAACCGGCCTGTTCAATGGCGAAGCCTCAAATTCTGTTTTGGAATAAAGCACCAGCTCGCCCGCCAGTGCAGGTTGCGCAGCAGCATAGGCACCGTAAAACGCAGCCTGCTGGTTAAAAGGATCTGTCTTGAATGCCCCGTTGGTACCACCGGCATAAGGAAGATATTGGTAAGCCTCGCGTCCAAAAGCATCGTACAACACCGGCTTCACAACATCCGGCGCAGCAGCGCCGCCGCCGCCCCGCCTCGTAACAGTTTGCAAAGGCCGGCCTAGCCCGTCAACATATTGTGTTTGCTGCTGCACCTGCGTGTACCCCGCCGACAACACGGTCAACTCACTGGCTATAGGCTGCACAGGCGTAAAACTGCGCACATAATTAACCGGGTAATCTGTATAGTAGCCGGCAGGTGTAGCAGTAACCGTAACCGCGGCAGGCACGCCGCCCGTAGAAGGCGTCACCTGCGCACATAATGTGGTTGACCACAAAACCGGTACCAGTGCCACCGCTAATTTTAAGAGTATGGTAAGGGTTGATTGGGTTTTCATCGTAATGCTGTTTAGGATTTAAGGGAGTCTTTAACAGGAACAGGCTGCACACCGCTTTCCGAAGCGTTCATCACCTTCTGAACAAAAGGCGACAACAATGATGAATTAGATCCAAGCACAGCATAAAGCTTCCCTTGCCCGTTTATAAAAAATTTATGACCGGAGCCTTTCACGTCCATATCAAAATGTCCGTTCTCCTCTTTGCTGGTCAGCCATTTCATGACAGGCGACTGCCCCCCGCCTTTCCTGGAATACAGCACATCAGTTAACAGTATCCCTGTGTTCCCGTAACGCGCATTTATCGCAGCTTTGGTAGCCTGCGAAGCACCATCCTCCTGCGAAAGCACGCCAATAACTTGTACCCGGTTACCATAAGCGGCCACAAAGCCCTTCAGTTGTACTATAAGCGAATCAGCCGGGTTCACAGGCAGAATCATAAAAAGGATCTTCTTGCCGGCAAAATCTCCCAGGCGCACTTCTTTGTTATTGATATCCCTGAAGCTATGATCGTACAGCCCCTGCCCCATAACAGAACAGGTAGCCAACAGGCAAAACACCGCAATGATGTATGGTAAAAAGACTCGTTGAAGTTTATATAGTTTATGCATAAAAATTAGTAATTGACGGTTATAGTATTGCAACTGCTGGTAAGAGGAATATCATCTACCCATATCTCGCCTTGCGTTTCTGTAAAATAATTACACCCGATCTCGTACGATCTCCAGTCATTGCTCGATGGCATGATATAGATATTGTAATTACCCTGCGGCAGGTTTTGTAACACCGCGTTAGCGCCGTTTACCGAATGCAGCGTGTATTGCTGTAAAGTAGTGGTGTTGGTTAGTTCTATGGTAAAACCACCACCGGCATTATTGATAAAAGTGAAGTTAATGGGCGGAACTACGCAACCACCATGCGCATCAGCATAAGTCTGGGCATAATGCGCAGCCTGCGCATTAGCGTCCGCAAGCGAAATGGTAGAAGTGAACTGCCCCGCAGGCACAGACACATAAATCGGTGTAGGCTGCGCAGGAGAAACACAAACAGAAGAGTAATAAGTACCACTGGCATCACCACTGGTAAAAAATGCCGGCAAAGGACAGGCATTGGTATTCATACCCAGGTTCTTCCAGCGAACGCTGTGGTAATATAAACTACAAGGATTAGGATCACCATACACCTGTTCCTGCTCCTGTTCTCCCGTATTCTGCCCGCTAATCTGTACACACCTGGGCGGTGTCGACGTATTCACCCAATACTGCTCCTGCATATCCTGTACCAACGGATCATAGAGCGGATCGCCAAAGCCAATATAGTAATCCACCCAGCGGATTTGGTTATAAGTCGAGCTGTTCGGATTCACATCCTTTTCTTCTTGCTGCCCCATTCTGCTGTTATAGGCAATATTCAGTTCACAAGGTTTAACCCGCCTGGCGCCGGTAGGCTGCCAGTTGGCACCCGCTACAGGCCCGCAGTTGGTACATTCGCCAAGGTAGTCGTATGTATACTTTTTAAGAATATTATTTTCCTTATCTCTTACAATAGAAAGCCTGCCAAACAAATCATACTCGTAATAAGTGATCCTGCCACCGGGGTCGGTTTCACTGGTAACACCTGTCAACGGCTTATAAGTATAGGTATTCACAAAACAATTCGACAATGTCCGCAGCTTCTGAAGCTCTGTTCGCATCACCGCATCGGTGGATGCACTATTGTTAAGAACCGGTAAACTAATGCCGCTTTGCGCTACTACATCAGCATAGGCCTTACCCACAATTTTAGCAACAGGATATTTCTGGTTATAACCCCATATATAGGTAGTGATCAAACCATCCCTTCCGGTAACCTGCAGTATATTCCCCTTATCATCATACGCATTAATGGTAGCCTCAGTTTCCAACGCATTGCCCGCGATCGATTTCTGAATGGTACCGGGCTGTATGATAGTATTGTTTTGCCAAAGGTTATAATTGGTTCTGCCCCTTCCCAGCTCTTTGTGTAAAGTAATGTTCTCATGCACCAGCTCTATAACAGGACTAAGAATATTACGGCTCACCATGTCGCTGTAAGGAGAAATAGTTGCAAAATCTTTGGGATAACTGTAGGTAGTTTTTACAACTTCATTCTTGCCGTTTTGCACCTGCTCAGTACGCAGAAAGTGATCAGTGGTCTCAAAACCCATGTCGTATTGCGTAACAACAGTTCCGGCAGGCGTAAAATCTTCAACCGTTTTGCTGGTGAGCACTTGGCTGCCAGAACGATATTTTCGATATCCGTATCCATAAACACTGCAACTGCTGTTATGATAATCCTTTGCCGTATTATAGTAGGCATCTAAATCTAAGTCAGTGTTAGGCTCCTGTCTTGTATACACAACGCTGGTATGGGCGTAGGTAGGCATATCCCATGCTTCTTCCTTCAGCAAATAATCATATACATAGCTTTCTCGCTTTACCAGTTCATACTGGTTGTTTGCATATTTATATAGGGATTTTCCCGTCATCACAGGCTTGTAGCATTCATTCTGCGGATCAGAAAATTTCCTCGGGTAAGTGATAGGTTCATCACGATCGCGAACAATGAAATCTGACAACTGCGGATTATCACCCCAGCTATAGGAGCTGGCTGTTTTATGATTTACATACCCATATCCTGCAACATACTCGCTTACATACTCCGCTACAGCATCATATTTAATCTGGCTGCCTTGTAAATCAAAACTAATATAAGGGTCAGAAAGATATTCCCGCATACGAAATCCCATCTGTACATCATGAGGCCAGGCTATCGGAAATGTGGCTCCCAGATCTGTATAATAACGCCAGAAATGCATGGCATTACTTTCCAGAATCGACAGCGCTGCGCGGGAAGTGGATCCCGGCCTTAAATGCTCATTGATAGTTCCATACCCGTTTTCATTGATACCGTATTTGTATGTTTTATGAATCTCCTTTCCTAATACCGGGCGGGAAATGATCTCCGAAATTCTTATACCAGCTGCATCTCCACCATTATACCTGTTATCTTCATACACAAATTCAGTATTCCCGCCTGTGGGGTAAGTAATCGTTTTTATCATCCCCGTTATTTTACTGGCTAGCTGCGGGTTTCTTTCTACAAAAGGCAAACCAACATCCTTGTACCCGCCACCATTCATAAGGTAAGTTACAGGCTGTGCCGGCTGATAAGGCAGCAGGTTAAAAACAAATCGGCTGTAGTTTCCCCACCAGTCTTTCCTGCTCTCCGGTGCCGCCTCGTTATTACCTCCCTCATAATAACTAAATCCGTATTTCTCACTAACGGTATTCTGATCTTCTCCGTAAAAAGCCATGCGATCAAGGTGATAAAGGGGATCTCCCGTAGTATTCTTCGATAGATCAAATTTTATTTTTTTATAGGGTACCGCCTCCCTTTTGAAAACAATATCACTCAATAAATCATTACTATAATTCAATGCAACACTCCCCCCTTCAAACTGAACACCCGACAGTATAGGTACTATTTTATTAATCGCCGATGTCTGGGCTTCACGGTCCGCCGATTGCTGCCAATAGTAGGAAGGACCAAACCGGTTCAATAAACCACACTCGTATGCATCCAACTCACAATCATCCCAGATATACAAAGTAGAACTATTCCTGCGCCTGTCGTATATGGTAGCATGTTGTGACGCTGATACTTGCATCTCATACCGCGTATTATAAGTAAGCAATAGCTCATCCGTTCCATCATTCGACACAACTTTTGTTAAATACCAGGCTGTAGGCACCTCCCCCAGCTTCCCGTCGCTTATATCCCATTCAGGAAGCGTCTCAATTGCATTTGCTGTTGCCGCTGATATTTTTCCAAAAAAATATTTAGTACCATCCACGTCTGTTATCTCTATACGCTCAAAATAGCCCTTATCAGTGGCAGCTTTCGCCATGCTTATTTTCATCGGCGTATAAGGCATGAACATGGGCACTTTTACGCCATTTTCATTTTTCAAAACAAAATGACCTTGTTTGCCATTAGGCAGGGCATAACTGAAAATATCCAGCTCACTATCATAATATGGCTTTGTGTAACCGTTCGATATTTTTCCATCTGTACAGGCACTGTACAACTCATCAAAAGAGGGCTCATGATTCGGGTTCACAGTGTAAGGGGTAAGATAGTTCCATTCATCAGGATTTCCCTTCATCGTACGCGTTACCAGGCCGCCACAATTAAACGTCCACCGGATCCCCAATACCCCGTTAATTTCATTCGCCATTCTGCCCGAAGCATGAAAACTAATGCTCATCGGCAACGAAAGTTTCCTGCCGGAGATATTATGAAGTGGAACCGAAATATCCGTCAGTCCGGTATAAGCCGCCATCGGGTAATCACCATACCGGGTAAATGCCATCGACTGGGGAGAAGGATTGATAACTTTAGGCAAACTATAAGTTTCCTGTCCAAAGGCAGCTGTAAAAAACAAGGTCAGCGCATAAAGCATCGCATATGCCAACGCATTCTTACGTATGAAACGCATATTTAGAGATAAATACATGATAATTGGGTATAGGTTGAAAATCAGGGATTACCCGGAAAGCATTACTTGTTAACCAGGATGAAACAAATTTGAACGCTGTAAATAATAACCAGCATTAGGTCGCATCTTGAAGATGCCGGGCAGGCAATAGTGCAAATAGGTTGAATCCATATCAGGCGTTTAGGGATCGCTGCCGCAATAGTAAGGTTAAAAAATTAGTTTTTAACCAATATGGGGGGTATGGCTCCTTAAAACTATAAAATCAGCAACTTTTGCACACCACACCGAAACATGACTTTTGTCATTGTTATCACCTCCCATTATCCCTATATTACTTGCAACAAAATCACCGCAAATGGCAAAACAAGGCGGCCCATTCATTTTCGAAAAAACACTCGGAATCGTCTCTCTTTACAAGAGATGCGGGGTAGGCCTTGCCCGTTGCAAAAGCAACCTCACCGCCGAACGCTGGCGCAACGATCCCGCCTTCGCAGGCAGCCGCAAAAGCGCCGCAGAACTGAAAGCAGCCGCCGTCATTGCCGCTCCATTCTACAAAGCCCTCCCGGAAAACATCCGCATATTCAGCCTCTATCGCCAGCTCGTAGGACTGGCCAAAAAGCTCTTGGCGAAGCAAACCCCCATACCTGCTATTGAGCAAACCCTGGCACTGGCAGTCATCCGCCTGCGCAAAATGGCAGATACCCTGGCCCAACAAAAGCCAAAGCAGCCCGCCAAAAAAGAAACCGGAAGCACATCGCATCCGGTTACAATAAAATCAGTTGAAAAATACTGGCGCGTAAAACATACGATGCCATTTAAACATACGCCGCCATCTATAAAAGTATTGCCATCGCCACATAGCCTCTGGCCCAATACCGTCCGCTTAAAATCACAGCGCCGACGAACCAGGGCAGGAAGTGCGCAGCTGCCGCTCTTCCCCAATAGCCTCGATAGTATCGCAGCTTAACAAAGGCCGGAAGATGACCAGGGCATTCCTTTGCCCATATCTGCCCCCAAAGATCATTTTTCGCATTAACCACCACCTTACACCGCCTCAGCACCGCCTCACTACCACCTTACACCACCTTACACCACCTTACACCACCTTACACCACCTCACCACCACCTCACCACCACCTCACCACCACCTTACACCACCTCACCACCACCTTACACCGCCGCATCACCACCCTATCCCCGCAAAAATCAGCCTCCCGCCACACATCTTCACATCCCCTTCAGCACCTCTTCCCATCTACGAAGAAATACGCTTTAAACCTATACCCACACTATACGAAAGAGCTTCCTTCAACCTCTCCTCACATCCCCCAAGCTCTCTCCCCACATACCTCAACATCTCCCCCCTCTCTAAAATCCCAATCCCCAAAAATCCTCTGCCCCTACTCTAATGCCTGCACCTCCTTTGCAAATACAGCCCCCGCCGCACCTGCTGCACAGGCACCCCCTGTATCTTGCTCTCCAGCCACGATATCAAATCCAAATACATATAAGATCGCGCCTCCAATGGCCGCCCCTTATACCGCTCCAGCTTCTCCTTCAACGCCTTGAAAGCAGGTATCACCTTATTCGGCGCCAGCGAAAACGACTTCCGCAAAAACTTGAACACCTCCTCCTCCACCACACTCAGGTTCTTCATATTCGCCATAAACCGGTAAACCGACTTGATCAAATACTCCAGGATATCCCAGTTCCCCAACTCAAAATGAGCGATCAGGTGTAATAACCGCGCATAACACTGCAAATCCGTCCGCAGGTCCATCTTCCAATTGATGATCTGGTTCAGGTAATCTATCGCCCGCTCATTATCGCCACTGCCAAAATAAAGACAGGCAATCTTATAATAGAACACCAGCACCCGGTGCCGGTCAATATGTATCCGGTACTCCTCCAGCTTCTCCTCCAGCGCAGGCACCAGCGATAACCCCTCGCTGAAAGTGCCCTCCAGGAAATGACGGTTGATCCGTGCCGTATTTAAATACAAAAAAGTTTGTATACGAACATTGGCGTTACTGCTCCCCGCTTCCGAAGCCCCAAATGCCTCAAACAAGGCCAGCGCCTTATTAAAACCCTCATAATTCTCTAAAGAGAAATGAGCGCTCAGCAAATTATGCAGCCCCTTTATATATTGCCCCGTCTCTATCCCCTTCATCGCAGGCTGCTTCTCAAACAAGTCCACCCACTTCTGCGTATAACGGTAATACGCCAGCAGATCCTGTAAAATAAAGCTATACCAGGCGTACGACTGGTACAAATACATCCGCTCATAAAACTGCATATCCGCTAACTGGTATGCCGGCAAATGCATCTCAAAGAACATCTTCACCGCACCTACATCCTTTTCATCCCGGGCATGCCCCATCTTTATATACCAGCTATATAACTGAAGAGAAAGATTAGATAATTTATTAATAAGTGTTAAATGGGTATTCGCGCTCTCAACTTCAAGCGATAACTGGCTCGCACGGTTCTCCATACTGCGCGTGATATGCAGCATTTCAATCTTTTTCTCGAAAATAAGCGCCTGCATCTCAAAGGTTACCTGGCTGTTCTGCACCGCCAGCTGCTTTATCTTCTCCAGCAACTTCAGGCTTTGATGGTACAACCCCTTATTATATAATATCCGCGCATAGCTCATCTGCTCGTTCAGCTGCATCTCCACATGCTCATCTTTGCTGAAACGAAGGCTCGTTAATATCTGCTTGTACAAATGCGCCTTCATATTCGAAAGCTGCTGCTTCTTTAGCTCAGGGGATTTCAGTAACAGTTGCGCCTCATCATATTGGCTCATACTATCCAGGGCATCAAATAAGGTCACCACCTTCAATTCCTCCGTTCCACCCGCATTTCGCTTCACAAATAGCTTGAAATTCCGCTTTTCTGCCTTTTCAAGCGATTTCACCAACTGAAACAGTTCGTCCGTTGACCTGTTAGACATCGTAATTGCTTTTTTAAAGAATCCTTTACCAGTAAGGGTTTCAGGTATTTTCTACCCGCTTATCCTCCGTAGAACCAGCCATATTTTGGTTTGATAGGCCAGGAAACTAAGGATATTTTCGAAAACTAATCTGTAAACAACAAATTTCGGAAGGCAGAACCAAATATAAAGACAGACAATCTTTCTTTAACAATAATTAGCTATGACAGATCAAAAAATCTACATTTTCGATACCACGTTGCGTGATGGTGAACAAGTGCCCGGCTGTAAGCTGAACACAAAGGAAAAACTGGAATTGGCGCTGCAACTGGAACAACTGGGCGTAGACATTATTGAAGCAGGTTTCCCCATCTCCTCACCAGGCGACTTCGCCTCCGTTCAGGAGATCTCCAAGGTCATCAAAAACGCCACCGTATGCGGCCTCACCCGCGCCGTCCAGAAAGATATCGAAGTGGCTGCCGAAGCACTTAAATATGCAGCGCACCCGCGTATCCATACCGGTATCGGCTCCTCTGATATACATATCAAACACAAGTTCAATACCACCCGCGAAAACATCCTCGAGCGCGCCGCACAGGCTACCAAATGGGCGCGTAACCTCGCCCCCGATGTCGAATTCTTCGCCGAAGACGCAGGCCGCGCCGATAACGCCTTCCTCGCTAAACTCGTCGAAACGGTCATCGCAGCAGGCGCTACCGTAGTCAATATCCCCGATACCACCGGCTATTGCCTCCCACACCAGTACGGCGAAAAAATAGCTTACTTATATAATAACGTACCAAACATAGATAAGGCCATCATCTCCTGCCATTGCCATAACGACCTCGGACTGGCTACCGCCAACTCCATAGCAGGTGCCATCGCAGGCGCCCGCCAGATCGAATGTACCATCAATGGCATCGGTGAAAGAGCCGGTAATACTTCCCTCGAAGAAGTAGTAATGGTCATCAAACAGCACAGCTCCCTGGGCTTGTATACCAACGTCAAAACGGAACTGCTTAACCCCGTTAGCCAACTCGTAGCCGATACCATGCGCGTACCCGTGCAACCCAATAAGGCCATCGTTGGCTCCAACGCTTTTGCGCACTCCTCAGGCATCCACCAGGATGGTTTCCTGAAAGAATCACTCACCTACGAGATCATTACCCCCGAAGAAGTAGGCGCCGGTGGATCTAAAATCGTCCTCACCGCTCGCAGCGGACGCAGCGCACTCGCGCACCGCTTCCAGAAACTGGGCTTCGAATTCAACAGGAATGACGTCGACGTATTATACGAACGCTTCCTCCAGGTCGCCGACACTAAAAAAGAAGTGGAAGACGCCGACCTGCAAATACTCGCAAAACAATACGCTTCAGTAGCAGTAGCAAACTAATATTTACCTACACAAGATATGGCTAAGACTTTATTTGATAAGATTTGGGAAAAGCACGTGGTCAAACAGATTGAAGGAGGCCCCTCAGTACTGTATATCGACAGGCACTTTATTCATGAAGTGACCAGCCCACAGGCTTTCCAGGGATTGGAAAAAAGGGGACTGCAGGTATTCCGCCCCAAACAGATCGTAGCAACAGCAGATCATAACGTTCCTACACTCGATCAGCACCTGCCCATTAAAGAAGAACTCTCCCGCAAACAGGTGCAGGCGCTGAAAGACAATTGCGAAAAATTCGGAATCGAATTATACGGCTTAGGCCATCCCTACCAAGGCATCGTTCACGTGATCGGACCCGAACTGGGTGTTACGCAACCTGGCATGACCATGGTTTGTGGCGATAGCCACACTTCTACACACGGCGCATTCGGCACCATCGCTTTTGGTATCGGTACCAGCGAAGTAGAAATGGTAATGGCAACACAATGCCTTATGCAAAGCCGTCCCAAACTCATGCGCATCAATGTAGAAGGCACTTTGAACAAAGGCGTCGTTTCTAAAGACATCATTCTTTATATTATTTCCCTGATATCTGCCTCCGGCGCTACAGGTTACTTCGTCGAATTCGCAGGCTCCGCCATCCGCTCCCTCAGCATGGAAGCCCGTATGACCATCTGTAACATGAGCATCGAAATGGGCGCACGCGGCGGCATGATCGCTCCCGACGACATCACTTTCGATTACATGAAAGGCCGCCTCTTCGCTCCCAAAGGACAAGACTGGGATAACGCCGTTGCTTACTGGCGTACCCTCTTCACCGATGCAGATGCTGCATTCGATACCGAAGTCAACATCAAGGCCGAAGACATCGAGCCCATGATCACCTACGGCACCAACCCCGGTATGGGCATTGGCGTCAATGGTCATGTTCCCGCGCTCAGCGAAATAGAAGAAAACGAAAAACCTTCCTTCCAGAAATCACTGCACTACATGGGCCTCGAACCCGGCAGTAATATCAAAGGCAAAAAGGTCGATTACGTTTTCATCGGCAGCTGTACCAACAGCCGTATCGAAGACCTCCGCATGGTAGCCTCCTTCGTGAAAGGCAAAAAGAAAGCCTCCGACGTAGAAGTATGGATCGTCCCGGGAAGTAAACAGGTCGAAAAACAAGCCATCGAAGAAGGTATCGATAAAATCTTCAGTGAAGCAGGCTTCCAGCTCCGCCAGCCCGGATGCTCCGCCTGCCTCGGCATGAACGAAGACAAAATACCCGCCGGTAAATATTGTATCTCCACCTCCAACCGCAACTTCGAAGGCCGTCAGGGGGCAGGTGCAAGAACACTGCTCGCCAGTCCGCTCACAGCAGCTGCAGCAGCAGTTACAGGCGTAATAAGCGATGTGCGGGAATTGATTTAACGATCAACGACGCCCCAACGTTAGAAAGGACATTGATTTAAGGGAATGCAGCAGCCAGATCATAAACGTTAGTAACAGAATTAGGCAAATACATTAATAAGTTACAACGTTAATAACAACATTGATCCAGGTAAACGCACCAGTCAGATCATAACAATAAAAAGTAAGAGAACCGGTTTAAACAGTAACTATGCCCGACATTAAATGGAACGCAGCCCTCTACGATAACAAACACAGCTTTGTTTCTGCCTACGGCGAAGACGTGGTAGGCTGGCTCAACCCGTTACCCGGAGAACGTATTCTCGACCTCGGATGCGGTACAGGCCAGCTCGCCAACGACATCGCCACCCGCGGCGCTTCCATCATAGGTATCGATAAGTCGCCCGAAATGATCGCAAAAGCAAAAGCTACTTATCCCGCCCTCACCTTCGATGTCGCAGACGCCACAACCTTTCAGTTCTCCGAACCGTTCGACGCCATCTTCTCCAACGCCACCCTGCATTGGGTAAACGAAAAAGAACTGGCCGCAGCCGCTATCTTCCGTAACCTCAAACCCGGCGGACGCCTGGTCCTGGAAATGGGAGGCAAAGGCAACGTGCATCATATCGGCCAGGCCATCCGCGAAGCCATGAAACTGCAGGGCCTCGAAAATAAAATAGCAGCCGACTTCTGGTACTTCCCCTCCCTGGGCGAATACACCAGCCTGCTCGAAGCCACAGGCTTCAGAATACTGTCTGCCGCCCATTTCGACCGCCCTACTCCCCTCACCGGCGAAACAGGCATGGAAGACTGGATCAATATGTTCGGCAGCTTCTTCTTCAAACACATCACCCCGGAACAGGCAACAGCCGTTACCAAACAGGCAGTTGAACTGCTCAAACCACAGTTCTGTAACGAAGGCGCATGGCACGCCGATTATGTTCGCCTTAGGGTGAAAGCCATTAAACCAGAAAGAAATTAGTATGAGCAAGAAAATAGATATCGTTGCTACATCAGCAGTACCATTGAATATTGAAAATATCGATACCGATCAAATCATCCCCGCACGTTTCCTTAAAGCTACCAGCAGGGACGGATTTGGTAAAAATCTCTTCCGCGACTGGCGTTATGAAAATGACGACGAAAACCAGCCCAAAGCAGATTTCATCCTCAACAACCCCGTTTACAAAGGCAAAATACTCGTAGCCGCTAAAAACTTCGGCTGCGGTTCCAGCCGCGAACACGCAGCATGGGCCATCAAAGACGCAGGCTTCGACGTAGTAGTAAGCAGCTTCTTCGCCGATATCTTCAAAAACAACGCACAGAACAACTTCCTGTTGCCCGTTACCGTCTCGGAACCCTTCCTGCAAAAGATCTTCAAAGCAATTGAAGCCGATGCCAACACCATCATCGAAGTGAACCTGCCGGAGCAAACCATCACGATCAAAGCCACAGGCGAATCAGAAGGCTTCGACATCAATAGCTATAAAAAAGACTGTATCCTCAACGGCTTCGACGATATCGACTACCTGTTGAACATGAGATCCGAAATCGAAGCCTACGAAGCAGCACGCTAAAAAATTATTGCCATAACATGTCTTCTCCTTTTATCATAGCACAACAAATACAGGTAAAGCACCAGCAACAGGTGATCTTGAACCAGCTGAACTTTACCATCAATAAAGGAGAACACTGGCTGCTCACAGGCGAAGCCGGTTCCGGAAAATCAACACTGGCGAAGTTATTGGGTGGCCAAACTTTTTATACAGGCAGCCTGTCTGTGAATTATAATGCAACATCAGGCCAGATGCCCTTCTGGTATGTACCACAATGGCATCACTTCACCAACCACGCAGGCATCAGCGACTTCTACTATCAGCAACGCTACAACAGCAGCGATGCCGATGATGCACGCACCGTAACTGAAGATATAAAGGCCGATTTCCCGCAGGCAGCGGCAGAAGCTATCAACACACTACTGGAACAATTAGGCATCGGCCATAGAGCCGGTGCCTCTTTATTATTACTCTCCAGTGGTGAACAAAAAAAACTGCAACTGGTAAAAGCCATCCTGGCAGCACCGCAGCTCCTGGTCCTCGATAATCCATATATAGGCCTCGACATCGCCTCCCGCAAACAGCTGAACGAAACCCTGGGCAACCTCACACAACAAGGCACCCAGCTCATCATCATCAGCGACACAAAGGAGATCCCGGCCTGTATCACGCACGTAGCAGTGCTCAACAAAACGCCGCAACCAAAACCAGCTGCTCAGTCAAACCCACCAACGCAACCAAAACTAACGGCACAACAACTGCAAATTTTCACGGTAGCCGCATTCAACGCAGCAGACCATCCTGTAAAAAGCTCTTTCGCTTTCGACACCGACCTGCTGGGCGATGCCTTCACCGCTACGCCCGAAAACAGCAGCTTCCAAACCGCCGTTGAACTAAACAACGTCAACATCACCTACGGCGATAAAAAAGTATTGCAGCAGGTGAGCTGGACCGTGAACAAAGGTGAAAAATGGCTCCTGCAAGGCCACAACGGCGCAGGTAAGTCTACCCTGTTAAGCCTCATCACCGGCGATAACCCACAGGCATACGCCAACAACATCACCCTGTTCAATAAAAAACGCGGCTCCGGTGAAAGTATCTGGGATATCAAAAAGAAAATAGGCTTCGTTTCGCCCGAACTGCACTGGTACTTCGATAAGAACACAACCTGCCGCGAAGTCATCCTCTCCGGGTTCTTCGATACCACAGGTTTGTATCGCACCGCCTCCGCAGAACAACAAAAGACTGCCGACGCTTGGCTTCACTGCCTGCAACTGCAGTCCATCACCAATAAATTACTGGCGCATGTATCTATTGGCCAGCAACAATTACTCCTGCTGGCAAGAGCATTCGTGAAGAACCCGCCGCTCCTCCTCCTCGATGAACCCTTCCAGGGCGTCGACGAAGAACACGCAGCACAGTTCATCACACTCATCGATGCATGGATGCAGCAACCAGATAGAACACTCATTTACATAAGCCACCGGAACGATCAGATCCCCGCTTGCGTAAACCATGTATTCGTGCTCGAACAAGGAAAACACCACGTAAAACCCATTAAAAAAACAATCGTATAATCCAATCGCACCCGCAAGGGCTGCCCTGAAAAATAATAAATAGTAAACGAATGAAAAAGAATATCGCAGTTATCTTAGGGGATGGCATAGGACCTGAAGTAACACAGCAATCCATCAAAGTCCTGGACGCAATAGCCCAGCAATACAAACATGAGTTTACCTACACCTACGCCCTCATGGGTGCCGATGCAATCGATAAAACCGGCAGCCCCCTGCCCGATGAAACGCTGTCTACATGCCTCGCCAGCGACGCTATCTTATTTGGCGCCATCGGCCACCCTAAATACGATAACGACCCCGCAGCAAAAGTGCGCCCCGAACAAGGCCTCCTCAAACTGCGCAAATCATTACAACTCTTCGCCAACATTCGTCCTATTACTACTTACCCCGCATTACAACACCTGTCTCCCCTCAAGGCTAAAAACCTCGAAGGTGTAGACTTCGTGATCTATCGCGAATTAACCAGCGGTATCTACTTCGGTAAAAAGAACCTGAGCGACGACAAAACAACGGCCTCCGACGATTGCGTATATACTGCCTCTGAAATCGAACGTATCGCTCACCTCGCATTTAAACATGCACAAAAACGCCGCAAAAAACTCACGCTGGTCGATAAAGCCAATGTGCTCGAAACCTCACGCCTCTGGCGCAAAGTAGTGCAGGAGATCGCGCCACAGTACAGCGACGTTACAGTTGACTATATGTTCGTCGACAACGCCTCCATGCAAATCATCATCAACCCAAAACAGTTCGACGTAATACTTACCGAAAATATGTTTGGCGATATCATCAGCGACGAAGCCAGCGTATTGAGCGGTTCACTTGGCCTCGCTCCTTCAGCCTCCGTAGGCAGCGGCGTCGCCCTCTTCGAACCTATCCACGGCTCTTATCCCCAGGCTGCAGGTAAAGATATCGCCAACCCCATCGGCTCTATCCTCTCCGCGGCAATGATGCTCGACCACTTCGGCCTCAACGAAGAAGCACGCCTCGTAACAGATGCCGTTCAATGGATGCTGCAACACGGGTTCGTGACCAAAGACATCGATCCTATCAATAGCTACGCAACCACCGCCATCGGCGACCTGGTAAAGGATTTCATCGAAAATAAATTACCAACCGAAGCTTATAAAGATAATATCAGGCTTAGCAAGTCTACGATCATCTAAAAACCCTTTATAAAAAATAAAGGAAAAAAGTTCTTTGTTTTGTTATTGGCCGTATGTATATTTGAAGCATCAAATTTCAAACCGCCAATATGTTAGCAGGCAAAATCAATAATATTATCATTCGCAGCACAGTCATTATTGTGGTGGTGATAGTCATTATTATTCCTGCACTGCACGGAGGTGGTCCTAACGTATAATTTCAATAAAAAAGAATACAAAGCCCGCCTCCACAAAGGCGGGCTTTTTTTATGCCCATGCCCGCCGGAATAGGGCAATAATAACGGTTAGCACAATAAGTTATGAGCAAGCAACAGACAGACAGTAACGGAAGCGAAGTAATGAACAAGTACTCTCGTGTTTTAACCCAGGACGAAACGCAACCCGCTGCACAGGCTATGTTATACGGCATCGGTCTTACCGATGGCGATATGGCAAAACCTCAGGTGGGTATCGCTAGTATGGGTTACGATGGTAACCCCTGTAACATGCACCTCAACGGTCTCGCTCAGGTCGTCAAGCAGGGGGTTTGGGAAACTGATCTTGTCGGACTTATCTTCAATACCATCGGCGTTAGCGATGGCATGAGTAACGGCACCGATGGCATGCGCTATTCACTCGTTAGCCGCGACATCATCGCCGACTCTATCGAAGCTGTTTGTGGTAACCAGTATTACGATGCCCTCATCACCATACCAGGCTGCGATAAAAATATGCCCGGATCCGTAATAGCTATGGGCCGCCTCAACCGCCCCGCTATCATGATCTACGGTGGCACCATCGCCCCAGGCCACTGGAAAGGACAGGACCTCAACATCGTTTCTGCCTTCGAAGCTTTAGGACAAAAAATAGCCGGTAACATTGCCGATGAAGACTTTAAAGGCATCATTAAACATGCCTGCCCCAGCGCCGGTGCATGTGGGGGCATGTACACCGCAAACACAATGGCTTCAGCTATCGAAGCCCTCGGCATGAGCCTCCCCTACTCTTCTTCAAGCCCCGCTTTAAGTAAAGAAAAACAGGAAGAATGCGCCAAAGCAGGCGAAGCCATAAAACTGCTGCTGGCAAATGATATCAAACCTTCCGATATCATGACCCGCAAAGCTTTCGAAAATGCCATCGTTACCATCATGGTTCTCGGAGGTAGCACCAACGCCGTATTGCACCTCATCGCAATGGCTAAAAGCGTAAATGTTGATCTGTCGCAAGACGACTTCCAGGCCATCAGCAACCGCATTCCCGTACTGGCCGACTTTAAACCAAGCGGCAAATACATGATGCAGGATTTACATGAACACGGCGGCGTTCCTGCCGTTATGAAATACCTGCTGAAAGAAGGTTTATTGCATGGCGACTGCCTTACCGTTACCGGTAAAACACTGGCCGAAAACCTCGCCCAGGTACCCGATCTTAACTTCGAAACACAAAAGATCATCTACCCTTTATCACAACCTATCAAAGCAACAGGTCACCTGCAGATCCTTTACGGCAACCTCGCCGAAGCAGGCAGCGTAGCCAAGATCAGCGGTAAAGAAGGAGAACGCTTCGAAGGCACGGCACGTGTTTTCGATGGCGAACAGGAACTTAACGCAGGTATCCTGGCAGGAAAAGTAAAACCCGGAGACGTAGTGGTAATACGCTATGTAGGCCCTAAAGGCGGCCCCGGTATGCCCGAAATGCTGAAACCAACCTCACTCATCATCGGTGCAGGTCTGGGTAAAAGCGTAGCCCTCATCACCGACGGCCGCTTTAGCGGCGGCACGCACGGTTTCGTCGTCGGTCACATCACGCCCGAGGCTTATGAAGGCGGTAACATCGCACTCGTTCAAAACGATGACATCATCGAAATCGACGCAGTCAACAATACCATCAACCTTAAAGTAAGCCCCGAAGTGATAGCCGAAAGAAAAGCAGCCTGGAAACAACCTGCCCTCAAAGCAGAAAAAGGCGTGCTCTTTAAATATGCCAAATCAGTGAAAAACGCAGCCTCAGGTTGCGTAACCGACGAACAATAATCTGAATACCGATAAAACTAGTTGTATGAGCAACGCAACGACGACAACAATAGAACCGGCAATAGCCGCACCCGATAAAGCCACTCAAACGCTCTCCGGCTCCCAGGCAGTGCTCGAAGCATGCCTCGCCGAAGGCGTAACCACCATCTTCGGTTACCCCGGTGGCGCTATCATGCCTATTTATGATGCCCTGTACGATTACGCCGATAAACTCGAACATATCCTCGTCCGCCACGAACAGGGAGGCATCCACGCCGCTCAGGGATATGCACGCGCTTCCGGCCGTACCGGCGTCGTATTCGCTACCAGCGGCCCCGGCGCCACCAACCTCGTCACAGGCCTCGCCGATGCGTTGATCGACAGCACACCGCTTGTTTGCATAACAGGTCAGGTATTTGCCCACCTACTCGGCACCGATGCCTTCCAGGAAATCGACGTCATCAACATCACTACCCCCGTTACCAAATGGAACTACCAGGTAACCGATGCCACCGAAATCCCCGCCGTTCTGGCCAAAGCATTCTATATCGCAGGTACAGGCCGCCCCGGCCCCGTTCTTATCGATATCACCAAAAATGCACAGCTCCAGAAATTCGACTACGAAGGATATACGCCCTGTAACCATATCCGCAGCTATCGCCCCAAACCTATCGTCCGTAAAGAATACGTGGCCGAAGCAGCAGCGCTTATCAACGCAGCACAAAAACCTTTCGTTATATTCGGACAAGGTGTCGTACTCGGTAAAGCAGAACAGGAATTCAAAACCTTCATCGAAAAAGCAGGTCTGCCCGCAGCATGGACCATCATGGGCATGGGCGCAATTCCTACCAATCACCCACAGGCGGTTGGTATGCTGGGCATGCACGGCAACTATGCCCCCAACGTCCTCACCAATGAATGCGATGTACTCATAGCAATCGGTATGCGCTTCGACGACCGCGTAACAGGACGCCTCGATAAATACGCCAAACAAGCCAAAGTGATCCACCTGGATATAGACCCGGCCGAGATCGATAAAAACGTGAAAGCCGACATACCTGTATGGGGCGATTGTAAAGAAACTTTACCCTTGCTCACCGCACTGGTAGAAAAGAAAGACCGCAGCAGCTGGCTCAGCGAATTCAGGGAACTGGAGAAAAAAGAACAGGAACAGGTAATAACACCCGAACTGAATCCTTCCTCCGACACCCTCACCATGGGCGAAGTACTCAAATTCATCAACGAACTTACCGAAGGTGAAGCCATCATGGTTACCGACGTAGGCCAGCATCAAATGGTGACCTGCCGCTATGCACACTTCAACAACAGCAAAAGCAACATTACTTCAGGCGGACTCGGCACCATGGGCTTTGGCCTTCCTGCCGCCATCGGGGCCAAATACGGCGCTCCCGATAAACACGTAATAGCCATCATCGGCGATGGCGGTATCCAAATGACCATCCAGGAATTAGGAACCATCATGCAGTTCGGGGCAGCAGTGAAAATACTCATCCTCAACAACCAGTTCCTCGGCATGGTACGCCAATGGCAGCAACTGTTTCACGACAAACGCTACTCCTTCGTTAACATCACCAGCCCCAACTACGTTACTGTAGCCAAAGGCTATGGCATCGAAGGCCGCACCGTAGACCAGCGCGCCGACCTGAAAGCTGCATTGAAAACAATGCTCGATCACCCCGGCGCCTACCTGCTCGAAGTAATGGTAGGTAAGGAAAACAACGTTTTCCCAATGGTGCCGCAAGGTTGTAGTGTTTCCGAAATCCGTCTCTCTTAACCAAGTGAATGTAAGTTGTATGCAAAAGCAAGAATTTACCATAACAGCGTATACCGAAAACCAGATCGGCCTTATCAACCGCATCGCCATCATGTTTTCACGCCGTAAAATAAATATAGAAAGCCTCAACACTTCTCCCTCCGAGATCGAAGGCATCCACCGCTTCACCATTGTCATCAATGAAACCGAAGAAGTGGTACGCAAACTCTGCCGCCAGATCGAAAAACAGGTCGAAGTACTGAAAGCTTACTACAATACCAACGATGAGATCGTATGGCAGGAAATGGGCTTGTATAAAGTACCAACAGATATCATCGCCGAAAAAGTAAAAGTAGAACGACTGCTAAGGGAATTCGGCGCAAGGGCCGTAGTCATCCGTAAAGACTACACCGTCTTCGAAACCACAGGCCACCGCGAAGAGATCGAAAGGCTCATCAAAGCCCTCGAACCCTATCACCTCATCGAATTCGTTCGCAGCGCCCGTGTAGCCATCATCAAAGACAGCCACGGCTTCCACACCAAACTCAAAGAGTTCGAAAAAGAAGAACCCGGCGAAGAAGTGATCGAAAACGAATTCCTCGACAAAAGAGAACAAGTATTCACAATGTAGAAATAGAACAGGCGACAGAATGGTAGAAGCTTATTTATTTAAGGGTCGTTTACCGGCAACAAAATCAGGTAAAAACAACCAACTCCTTGTCATCTGCCATCCTGTTACCTGGTATCAATTTATATTCACAACAAAACAATAAGCAACTAATGGCAAAATTAAATTTTGGCGGAGTGGAAGAAAACGTAGTAACTCGCGAAGAGTTCCCACTTAGCAAAGCCCAGGAAGTTTTAAAGAATGAAACCATCGCTGTAATTGGTTACGGCGTACAGGGCCCTGGACAGGCTTTGAACCAACGCGATAACGGCATCAACGTTATCGTTGGTCAACGCAAAAATTCAAAAACATGGGACAAAGCAATTGCCGACGGTTTTGTGCCTGGTGAAACATTATTCGAAATCGAAGAAGCATTACAGAAAGGTACCATCATCTGCTACCTCCTCAGCGATGCTGCACAAATAGAACTGTGGCCTACTGTACAAAAGCACCTGACCCCAGGTAAAGCCCTGTACTTCTCTCATGGCTTCGGCATCACCTTCAACGAACAAACCGGTATCGTTCCTCCTAAAGACGTAGACGTATTCCTGGTAGCGCCTAAAGGTTCCGGCACTTCACTGCGCCGCATGTTCCTGCAGGGCCGTGGCTTGAACAGCAGCTACGCTATCTTCCAGGACGCAACAGGTAAAGCAAAAGAAAGGGTAATAGCCTTAGGCATCGCCGTAGGTAGCGGCTACCTCTTCGAAACTGATTTCAAAAAAGAAGTATTCAGTGACCTTACAGGCGAACGCGGTACCCTCATGGGCGCTATCCAGGGTATCTTCGCTGCACAATACCAGGTATTGCGCGATAAAGGACACTCTCCTTCCGAAGCTTTCAACGAAACGGTAGAAGAACTCACCCAGTCTCTCATGCCACTCGTTGCCGAAAACGGTATGGACTGGATGTACGCCAACTGCTCTACCACTGCACAACGCGGCGCCCTCGACTGGTGGAAGAAATTCCGCGACGCTACAGCTCCTGTCTTCAAAGAACTGTACGAAAGCGTAGCTACAGGTAAAGAATCTCAGCGTTCTATCGACTCCAACAGCAAAACCGACTATCGCGAAAAACTCGATGCCGAATTAGCTGAATTACGCGAAAGCGAAATGTGGCAGGCTGGTAAAACCGTCCGCAGCCTTCGTCCCGAAAATCAGAAATAACAATAACAACAGAGGCTGTAACCTAACCGGTACAGCCTCTGTTACTTAGCTTCGGGCCGTATCATAAATCCAATAGCGCTGCTACCACCGTTCCAGCTTCTACAGACCGGTACAACTTCCCGATAAAATCTTATTCCAATGAGCACAACAGCCACTTTGCCCGAACTTGATTATAGCGCAGCCGCAGAACGACTGAAGAAAGTAGTTACCAGAACACCCCTCGCCTACAGCCAGAGTCTCTCCAGGAAATACGACTGCAACGTATTCCTCAAAAGAGAAGACCTCCAGGTAGTACGCTCCTATAAATTACGTGGCGCCTATAATATGATGGTAACCCTGAACGAAGACCAGCGCAACCGCGGCGTAGTATGCGCCAGCGCAGGTAACCATGCACAGGGATTCGCATTCTCCTGTAAACAACTTAACGTCAAAGGTGTTGTGTTCATGCCCATTATTACCCCCAAACAAAAGGTGACTCAAACCCGCATGTTCGGCGAAGACATGATCGAAATAAAACTCGTTGGTGATACATTCGACGACTGCGCCATCGCTGCCCGTGAATACACACAGCAGCATAACATGACATTCATCCCTCCTTTCGACGATGCCCGCATCATTGAAGGCCAGGCAACAGTAGCCGTAGAGATCCTCGACGAATTAGCCAACCTCGATTATGTATTCGTACCCATCGGCGGCGGCGGATTATGCGCCGGCGTAGGCTCCTACCTCAAAGCCTATTCACCCAAAACAAAAGTCATTGGCCTCGAACCCGAAGGCGCTCCATCCATGACCGAAGCCCTCAAAGCAGGCCACCCCGTTACACTCGATAACATCGACCGCTTTGTCGACGGCGCCGCCGTTAAACGCGTTGGCGACCTCACCTTCCGCATCTGTAAAGAGGTGCTGCACGACATGCACCTCGTTCCCGAAGGACGTGTATGCTCCACCATCCTCAAACTCTATAACGAAAATGCCATCGTAGCCGAACCCGCAGGCGCACTATCCATTGCAGGCCTCGAAGACTACGCCAAAGAAATTAAAGGCAAAACCGTCGTATGCGTCGTAAGCGGCAGCAACAACGACATCGACAGGATGCCCGAAATAAAAGAACGCTCCCTCCAGTACGAAGGCCTCAAACACTACTTCCTGATCCGCTTCGCACAACGCCCCGGCGCCCTCAGGGAATTCCTCAACCTCGTACTCGGCCCCAAAGACGATATCACCCGCTTCGAATACATGCAGAAAACCAATAAAGAATCAGGCCCCGCCCTGGTAGGTATTGAACTGCAACAAAAAAACGACTACGAACAACTCCTCCTCAAAATGCAGGAATACCGTATCGACTACACCGAACTCAACAAAGACGACAAACTGTTCGGCTACCTGGTATAAAGCCATAAATAGGCAAGGATAAATACCACTACGCTATCCACCAATTCTTAGTGCCCGGCTTTGCTGAAGAAGATTTATGGGACAGTGTCCCACAAATTGAGCTTGCAGTAAATCTCGCAGGCCGCACCTAATTAAAAGTAGCAGCGCTTTTTCGATATCAAAATAATAACGAACAAGCGCTGCTTTCCATAATCACCAGGGAACTACAGGAAAAATAATATTCAACACTAACGATTGTTATAAAAAAAGCATTGATTATCTTCGGTTTAATAATGATAGCAAGGTTTCTTCATATTATCTCTTCCACAACGCTCGTAGCTGCTACGTCTACGATTATCATTATTATTACAACCCGTTAAGGGTTGTACATTTCCATATTATCCCCCGGGCGAATCCGCTGTTCTTGGTAAAAGCCAACACTATTCATAGCTCTATGTTATTATTCTATCAAAAAAATTCTAATCTAATTTTATGCGCGTTCTGAAATTCGGCGGCACCTCAGTTGCCAATGCTGAAAATATCAAAAAGGTTGTCCAGATCTTACAACAACACTCCCAGTCTAAAATCATTGTAGTGATCTCTGCCCTGGGTGGAGTAACGGACCAACTGCTGAAAGCAGCTTCCCTCGCCGCCGCCAAAGACGAAACGTATAAAACGATTCTCACAGAACTCGAAAAACGTCACCTCGAAACAGCCAAAGCACTGCTCCCCGTTACACAACAAAGCAGCTGCCTCAGCAAAATAAAACAACAGTTCAACGAACTCGAAGAACTCTGCGAAGGCCTCTTCCGCCTCAACGAACTGTCACGCCGCACCAGGGATAGAATAGTAAGCTTCGGAGAACTCCTTTCCTCTCATATCCTTGCCGATTACTATACTGCCTCCAATCAATCCGGTGAATGGCTCGACTCCCGTCAGCTCATCCGCACCAATTCGCACTTTGGCAATGCCATAGTAGACTTCGCCGCAACCAACCAACTGATAAGAGAACAGGTGCTGCAATCCACCTCTCCTCTCTTTATAGCCCCCGGCTTCGTAGCCGGCAATAAAGAAGGACAAACAACTACTCTCGGCCGTGGCGGTTCCGATTATACCGCAGCCATCTTCGCAGCGGCCCTCGACGCCGAAGCCCTCGAAATATGGACCGATGTTACCGGTATGATGACTGCCGATCCACGTTGGGTCAACAGCGCTAAAAACATCGCCAACATCTCCTACCAGGAGGCAATGGAATTATCACACTTCGGCGCCAAAGTCATTTACCCGCCTACCATCCAGCCCGTAATGGCAAAACAGATCCCGGTATGGGTAAAGAACACCTTTGCCCCGGATGAATACGGCACCCTTATCCAAAATACACCAAGTGTAGAAGGTGAGATCATAAGAGGTATCTCCAGCATGAACAACGTTGCCCTGCTCAGCCTCGAAGGCAGTGGTATGGTGGGTATCCCCGGCTTCTCCAAACGCCTCTTCGAAGCCCTGGCCGAAGAACAGATCAACGTCATACTCATCACACAAAGTTCTTCCGAACACGCCATCTGCGTGGCCATCAATGCCGTTGACGTAGAAAAAGCAAGACACGCAGTAGATCTCACTTTCGAAGCAGAGATCAAATCAGGAAAGGTCGACCCGCTCAAAGTAGAACTCGACCTCTCTATCATAGCCGTCGTGGGCGATCAAATGAAAAGCCACCCCGGCATCAGCGGCAAAATGTTCGGCGTACTGGGCCGCAACGGTATCAACGTACGCGCCATCGCACAAGGCTCTTCCGAACGTAACATCTCTGCTGTGATCTCACTCAGCGATGTAAAAAAAGCCGTAAACGTATTACACGAAGCCTTCTTTGAATTCGAATACAAACAACTCAACGTTTGCATCATAGGCGTAGGCAACGTGGGCGGTAAACTCATCGACCAGTTGGCACACCAGCAGAAATACCTGCAACAGCACTTGAAACTGAACATCAGGCTGGCAGGCCTCGCCAACAGCCGTAAAATGGTGGTGAAAGAAGATGGTATCAGCATCGGCAACTGGAAAGAAGAACTGGAACAAGGCGAGAAAATGGACATCAGCCATTTCGTGAATACCATTGTTTCTAAAAACCTTCCCAACACCGTCTTTGTCGATGTAACCGCTAATGCTGATGTCGCCGGCATCTACGATCAGTTATTGGCAAAAAGCATCTCGGTAGTGGCATGTAATAAAATTGCCTGCTCCTCACCCTATCAATACTATCAGCAGTTGAAATCGCTATCCCGCGAATACAACGCATTATTCCTCTTCGAAACCAACGTAGGCGCAGGTCTGCCCGTGATAGGCACCCTGAACGACCTGATGCGCAGCGGTGACCAGATCAATAAAATACAGGCGGTATTATCAGGCACTTTAAACTTTGTATTCAACAATTACGATGGTACCCGCTCCTTCTCACAGGTAGTGCGTCAGGCCCAGGCCGAAGGGTATACCGAACCCGATCCCCGTCTCGACCTCGGCGGAACCGACGTCATGCGCAAGATCATGATCCTGGCCCGTGAAGCCGGCGAACAACTCGAAATGGAAGATATCTCCAATACCTACTTCCTGCCCGCATCCTGCTTCGAAGGCTCCGTGGAAGACTTCTACCAGGAAATGGAAAAACAGGAACCACATTTCAAAGCCCTGTACGACGCCGCAGCAGCAAAAGGATGTAAACTCAAATTCGTTGCCAGCTACGAAAACGGGAAAGCCGCTGTAGGACTGCAACACATTCCACCCGCATCCGACTTTTACCACTTATACGGCAAAGACAACATCGTATTATTCTATACCCAGCGTTATCCCGAACAACCCCTGGTAGTAAAAGGTGCCGGCGCCGGCGCCGATGTTACCGCCTCCGGTGTGTTCGCCGATATTATAAGAGCCGCAAGGGTATAGGAATAGAATGGCAGATGGTAGTATAACCACTCAATCATCAAAAAAAGCTGAGAGTTCTTTACAAAGCAGTCATCTACCATCTGCCATCCGTCATCTGTCATTCTACCATCTATTCACTAACTTCAACCATGCAAAAAAAAGTAAAGATCGCAGCACCAGCCACCGTCGCCAACCTGGTTTGCGGTTTCGATATACTGGGTCTCTGCCTTCATGATCCCTACGACATCATGGAAGTAGAACTCCTACAGGAGAAAAAGATCATCGTTAAAAGCGCCGACGGCTACCCCTTACCTGAAGACCCCGCCTTAAATACAGCCGGCGCCCCGCTGCTCGAAATGCTGAAAGAACTCGATGAACCCATCGGATTCTCAGTAATAATTCATAAAAGAATAAAACCCGGCAGCGGCGTAGGTTCCAGCGCCGCCAGCGCAGCAGGTGCCGTGGTCGCAGCCAATCACCTGCTCGGCAACAGGTTCTCAAAAGAGGAACTCGTGCAGTTTGCCATGTTCGGCGAAAAAGTAGCCAGTGGCGTAAAACATGCCGACAATATCACCCCCTGTATCTTCGGCGGCGTAACACTCATACGCTCCATCTTCCCGCTCGATATTGTCCCGCTATCATCACCGCCACTCTACGTAACAGTGATCCATCCGCAGATAGAAGTGAAAACAGCCGACGCCAGGGCCATCCTCAAACAACAGATCCAGCTGAAAGATGCCATCAAACAATGGGGTAACATAGCAGGACTGGTAGCAGGTTTCCTTAAAAACGACTACGACCTTATAGGCCGCTCCCTCGAAGACCACCTGATAGAACCCGTCCGCAGCATTCTCATCCCCGGTTTCGATGACCTCAAAGCCGCTTGTAAACAGGCAGGAGCATTGGGCGGTGGTATCTCCGGCTCCGGCCCCTCTATTTTCATGCTCAGCAAAGAAAAAGCTACAGCCGGAAAAGTAGAAGATGCCATGAAAAAGATCTATACCGATCTGGGAATAGACTTCCACACTTACCTTACTACCATCAACACAGAAGGAGTGAAAATTCTGGAAGGATAATTGCATCAGCAAACCATTAAAATAAACACTTGCATACCGGTAAACCATAACCAACCATTGCAACAAAGGCCACCCAGCAAAAACAGTTCGCAACGCTTAATCAATCATATGAACTACTATAGCCTCAATCGCCAGTCACCAACAGTCAGCTTCGCAGAAGCCGCTGTAAAAGGACAAGCGCCCGACAAAGGATTATACTTCCCGGAACATATACCGCAACTCCCTGCCAACTTCATACAGGATATCCGCCAGTACAGCAAAGAAGAGATCGGTTTCCTCGTTATGAAACCCTACGTGGCCGGCAGCCTCCCCGACGATGTTTTACAAAAGATCGTAAAAGAAACAGTCGACTTCGAATTTCCCCTGGTACAGGTAAACGCCACCAACTTTTCACTCGAACTGTTCCATGGCCCTACCCTCGCATTCAAAGACGTAGGCGCCCGCTTCATGAGCCGTTGCCTGGGTTATTTCAACCGTAACAGCAACAACCATGTCACCGTATTGGTTGCTACCTCCGGCGATACCGGCGGCGCCGTAGCCAACGGCTTCCTCGGCGTAGAAGGCGTAGACGTAGTCATCCTCTACCCTTCCGGCAAAGTAAGCCCCGTACAAGAGCTGCAGCTCACTACCTGCGGACAAAACATCACCGCCCTCGAAGTAGATGGCAGCTTCGACGACTGCCAGGCCATGGTAAAACAAGCCTTTGCCGATGCAGCGCTCAACGAAAAGATCAGCCTCACCTCAGCCAACTCTATTAACGTGGCCCGCTGGCTGCCCCAGCAACTTTATTACTTCTTCGCCTTCCAGCAATGGCAGGAAACAACGCCGCCGGTAATATCAGTCCCCAGCGGCAACTTCGGCAATATCTGTGCAGGCATCCTGGCTCATATATCAGGTCTGCCCGTACAACACTTCGTAGCCGCCTGTAATGCCAACGACGTTATCCCTTCCTACTTCACCAGCGGGGGAAACTATCAGCCCAAACAGGCGGTAGCCACACTCTCCAATGCAATGGACGTAGGTAACCCCAGTAATTTCATCCGCGTACTGGAACTCTTCGGCAACCAGTTTCCCGCCGTAAGCAAAGCCGTTAGCGCTTACAGCGTCGATGACGAAACAACACTGAACACCATCAAAGACGTATATGAAGCCGATGGCTATATCCTCGACCCGCATGGCGCCGTAGCCTATCACGCCCTCTGCGAATACGTAAAAGACTTCGGCGTCATAAGAACCGATTATGAACCGGTGATCCATAACCCCAAAGGCATCTTCCTCGAAACCGCTCACCCGGTGAAATTCCCCGAAGCAGTAGAAAAAGCCACCGGCCAGGCCGTTCCTGTCCCCGATAACGTTAAACACCTTTTCGATAAAGAAAAACAAAGCATCAAAATGTCCGCCTCTTTCAACGACCTGAAAGACTGGCTGATGAGCAGAAAATAGAAAAAAGATAACAGCTGTCAGATAATAGTAAAAGCTTGTATTCAACCACAGTGCATCCAAAAAACAAAACTTTGAAGCACACAATTGGATACAAGCTTTTTAATTACAGTCATCCCATTGCCTGCCTTCATCCTTAGTCCTGTTATCGCGCATTCAATCCTCCACAATTACCTGTTTTGCAATACCCGTTTCTCCCGTCAATTCGTTACTTTGTATAAAAATTCACCATGTTACCCAAAGGTGTACATATCGAAGGTGTTCCTGCGGAACTAGATGTTTTACTGGCCACTGATGAAAAAGCAAAAACCTTTTTTGAAAGTCTTGCAAAATCCTACAAACAAGGCTATTGCGACTGGGTAGGATCAGCCAAACAAGAAGATACCCGTAAATCCAGAGCTGCAAAAGCACTCATCATGCTGCAAAACGGCCAGAAAACACTAAAGACATGAGGAACATCAGCATCCCCTATGGCTTGATTATAAGATTCGGCTTATTGGCAGGATCTGCAATAGTTTTGTTTGAGTCGGTCAACCTGTTTGTGCTTTACCGCCAGATCAGGCTCGACCTTTACCTCAGCATCGTAGCTGCCGCCTCTTTAATAGCTGGTGTGTGGATACGAAAAGAACGAAAAACGACACCAGCCAGTCGTAGGTACAATAGGTTCCCTCATCATCGGCCTCTTCGCGAAAACCCAAAAGCAATAAGCCATCTTCACGATCTATAACGCCTCCAAAAACAGCCTGATTTATAGCGGCTCCTACCTCGCAGTCCGTTTTGTGACAGCAGAGCAAACGCTCAAATCATATAAACAAAAGAGCCTGTATCCTCTCGAATACAGGCTCCGGAATTTTATCGAAGTCCGCTAACTGCTTTTTATTTAATCGGCGTCATCATCAGAAACATCGGCTTATTAACAGAAATAGTAGTACCGCTGGCCTCCAGCAATCCATAGTTCCTGTTAATAACAAAGATCTGGATGTTATTGCTGTCCCGGTTAGCCACCAGCAGGAAACGCCCTGTAGGATCTATCATAAAATTCCTCGGATGCTCTCCCACTTTCTGATGCCCTACCTCCAGTAACTTACCATCGGAGCTGGTTTTGAAAATAGCGATATCATTGGCCTTACCACGATTCGAAGCATACAGGAATTTACCATCAGGCGTAATATGAATATCGGCGGCCCCCATATCATTCTTATCACCGGTTTTAGTAGCCTCTATCGTTTGTACCTCGGTAAGCTGACCGTTGTTATACTGGTAAGCAATGATCTTACCCGATAACTCATTGATCACATAGGCAAACTGCCTGTTAGGACTAAACACAATATGACGCGGACCGGAACCATCTTCTACAGTATAATACTGCGGATCACCGTCAGTGAGTGGCGTTGCTGCATCATTCGCATTGAACTTATACTTATACACCCGGTCATTTCCCAGATCAGCTGAAAACAGGAACTGCTGATCAGGAGAGAAAACCACGCTATGCGGATGCGGCATTTCCTGGCGGGTTACATTAACGCCATACCCCTCATGTCCCAATGTCTGCAAAACAGGCTGTAAGGCCCCGTCCTGGCCCGTTTTATACAAAACGATATTTCCACCGGCATAATTTGCGACAACCACGTTTTTGCCCGTAGAATCAACAGATACATAACAAGGAGAAGGGCCGCCCGTAGTCTGCTTATTGATCAGGCTCAGTGCCCCTTTGGTTTTATCCAGGGCAAAAGCGCTCACCTCACCATCATTGCCACCCGGCAACTCGTTTACAGCATACACATACTTCTTATCCTGCGAAACAGCCATATAAGTGGCATACCCCGTTTCCACCTTGCTGATGAAAGTAGCTTCCCCCTTATTGGGATTAAAGCGGTAGATATGAATACCTCCTTCTTTTGCATCCGAATTAGTGCCTATAAATAAATACTGGATAGGATTCTGACAAAAACCGGCTGCAGCAAGCAGAAAGGAGCCGGCAAACAATAATATTTTGCGCATATGGAACGAATTAGGTTCCATGCAATTTAAGCAACTCAAAGCGCATTGCTTTGCCCATAACGTTAAAAAAAGACGATATAAATAAAACAAGCTCCCGGAATCACTTATATCCCGACAAAGACAAAACGCGCGTTCATACTATACACCACCTGGCTTGTATTTCTGTAGAAGTGCTAAAAAGCATTTTGTTCATTGCTTAGATGAGTCCATTACAAAAAGAGAGGGCGCATCATATGATACGCCCTCTCTTTCTATCTTGAAATCAGCTTATCGCCTATTCGAATTTCAGATCCAGACCTAAGCCTCTCAACTCGTGAACCAATACGTTGAAAGATTCAGGAATACCCGCTCTCGGGATATTATCACCTTTCACGATCGCTTCGTAAGTTTTAGCACGGCCGATGATATCATCGGACTTGATGGTTAACAGTTCCTGCAGGATGTTGGCAGCACCGTATGCTTCAAGTGCCCAAACCTCCATCTCACCAAAACGCTGACCACCAAACTGTGCCTTACCACCCAGCGGCTGCTGCGTAATCAAGCTGTAAGGTCCGATAGAACGTGCGTGCATCTTATCGTCAACCATGTGGTGCAGTTTGATCATGTAGATCACACCAACGGTTGCTTTCTGGTGGAAACGATCACCGGTTTCACCATCGTACAGGTACGTGTGACCCATCTTGGGGATACCAGCGTCAGCGCAATATTGCTCGATCTCAGCAGGTGAAGCACCGTCAAAGATAGGCGTAGCGAATTTCACACCCAGTTGCTTACCGCACCATCCCAGGATGGTTTCGTAGATCTGACCCAGGTTCATCCTCGAAGGTACACCAAGTGGGTTCAGCACAATATCAACAGGAGTACCATCTTCCAGGAACGGCATGTCTTCAGCACGTACGATCTTCGCAACGATACCTTTGTTACCGTGACGACCCGCCATTTTATCACCCACTTTCAGCTTACGCTTAACAGCCAGGTAAACCTTAGCCAGCTTCAGTACACCTGCAGGCAATTCATCACCAATAGAGATGTTGAATTTCTCGCGCTTATAACGGCCTAATTCTTCGTTGAATTTGATGTTATAGTTGTGTAACAGGATGTTGATCTGGTCATCGGTAGCAGCATCACCGGTCCAACCCAGCGGGTTAACGTTTTGGTAATCGATAGAGCTCAGGTTCTTAACATTGAACTTAGCGCTCTTACCAATCAGCATTTCGCCGAAGTTGTTGGATACACCTGTAGAAGTTTTGTCTTTCAGCAGCGTTTGCAGCTTGTTGAGCAACAGTTCTTTCAGGTCTTCTGTATTCTTCTCGTGAACTTTTTCAACTTTCTCAAGCTGGGCTTTTTCACGAACTTTTGCATTCTTGTCTTTCTTCGCGCGCTGGAACAGCTTCTTGTCGATTACTACACCCTCAGTACCGTTAGGCGCTTTCAGAGAAGCATCTTTCGCATCACCGGCTTTGTCACCGAAGATCGCACGTAACAGTTTCTCTTCAGGAGTAGGATCGCTTTCACCTTTAGGAGTGATCTTACCGATCAGGATATCTCCTTCCCTTACATGGGCGCCGATACGGATGATACCGTATTCGTCCAGGTCTTTGGTTGCTTCTTCAGAAACGTTAGGAATATCCGGAGTCAGTTCTTCTTCACCCAGTTTGGTATCACGAACTTCCAGCTCATACTCTTCAATATGGATAGAAGTAAAGAGGTCTTCACGAACTACCTTCTCGTTGATTACGATGGCATCCTCGAAGTTGTACCCTTTCCATGGCATGAACGCCACTTGCAGGTTACGTCCTAAAGCCAGCTCACCATCTTTGGTAGCATAACCTTCGGTAAGGAAATCGCCTTTAACCACCTGCTGGCCCTTCTTAACGGCAGGACGCAGGTTGATGTTAGTAGATTGGTTGGTTTTGATGAACTTGGTTAAACGGTAGATCACCAGGTCGTCTTCGAAGCTAACCAAACGGTCGCTATCATTTCTGTCGTAACGAACATGGATCTCTTTCGCATCAACGAATTCAACAACACCGTTGCCTTCTGCGTGGATCTGGATCCTGGCGTCACGCGCTGCTTTACCTTCCAGGCCGGTACCTACGATAGGTGACTGCGGCAGGATCAATGGTACAGCCTGACGTTGCATGTTCGATCCCATCAGCGCACGGTTGGCGTCATCATGCTCAAGGAACGGAATCAGGGAAGCACTCAAACCAACGATCTGGTTAGGCGCAACGTCCATGTATTCCACTTCAGATTTTTCGAGGATCGGGAAGTCACCGGTCTGACGGCTTACAACCCTTTCGTCTACGAAACCACCTTTCTCATCCAGCTCAACATTGCTCTGGGCGATCTTGGCGGTATCTTCCTCTTCTGCACTCAGGAAACGCATAGAGTTCAACTCTACTTTACCGTCGGCAACTTTATGGTAAGGAGTTTCAATAAAGCCCATGTCATTGATCTTCGCATGCACGCAAAGCGTAGAGATCAGACCAATGTTCGGTCCTTCAGGAGTTTCGATGGTACACAAACGGCCATAGTGGCTATAGTGTACGTCACGCACCTCAAAACCGGCACGCTCCCTGCTCAAACCGCCGGGTCCAAGTGCGGAGATACGACGCTTGTGCGTGATCTCACTCAGAGGGTTGGTCTGGTCAAGGAATTGTGATAACTGCGAAGTACCAAAGAAAGAGTTGATAACAGAAGACAATGTACGCGCGTTGATCAGGTCAACAGGCGTGAACACCTCGTTATCACGCACGTTCATACGTTCGCGGATGGTACGCGCCATACGCGCTAAACCAACACCGAACTGAGCATATAACTGCTCTCCTACGGTACGAACACGACGGTTGCTCAGGTGATCGATATCGTCGATCTCAGCCTTACCATTGGTCAAACGAACCAGGTATTTGATGATCTCGATAATGTCTTCTTTCGTAAGAACCTTGTTTTCCAGTTTCTGCGTTACATTCAGTTTGCGGTTGATCTTATAACGACCTACCTCACCCAGATCATAACGTTTGTCGCTGAAGAACAGTTTGTCGATGATACCACGTGCAGTTTCATTATCAGGGGCATCAGCACCACGCAGCTGGCGGTAGATATGCTGAACCGCTTCCAGTTCACTGTTTGAAGTATCTTTGTTTAAAGTATTGTAGATGATGGCATAATCACCACCAACGTCTTCACGTTGAATAAATACGCTCTTCACATCCAGGTCGGCTATTGTATCAACAGCTTCTTCGTCAAGGATGGTATCACGCTCCATAACGATCTCGTTACGCTCGATAGACACCACTTCACCGGTATCTTCGTCAACGAAATCTTCAACCCAGGTACGCAGCACACGTGCAGCGAGTTTCTTGCCCAGGTGTTTCTGAAGTGATTTTTTATCGGCAGAAACCTCGGTAGCCATACCAAACAGTTCCAGGATATCTTTATCAGTTTCGAAACCAATAGAACGCAACAGCGTAGTTACAGGGAATTTCTTCTTACGGTCGATATACGCATACATTACGTTGTTGATATCGGTCGCAAACTCCATCCAGGCTCCTTTGAAAGGAATAACCCTTGCAGAGTAAATTTTAGTTCCGTTCGGGTGAACAGACTGTCCGAAGAATACACCGGGTGAACGGTGTAACTGCGAAACAACCACACGTTCAGCACCATTGATAACAAAGGTACCGCGTGGGGTCATATAAGGAATATTGCCTAAGAATACATCCTGAACAATAGTCTGGAAATCTACGTGCTCCTCATCATTACAACTTAAACGCAATTTGGCTTTCAGGGGAACGGCATAAGTCAGACCACGCTCCATACACTCTTCAATAGTGTAACGGGGTGGATCAATAAAATAATCCAGAAACTCCAGTACAAAGATGTTACGGGTGTCGGTGATAGGAAAGTTTTCTTTAAACACACGGAACAGCCCCTCTACGTTACGCTTGTCAGGCGTAGTCTCTAACTGGAAAAATTCACGGAAAGATTCTAACTGAATGTCTAGCAGATCAGGAGTTTCAGCTAGGTGTTTGGCTTTACCGAAGCTGACCCTGTTTTGAACTTTAGTTGATGACATATCTGTAATTAACCGGTTTTGCTATGTTAAATGATGGGGAGAGCTACGCCCTCTAATACTGATTATCAGTTGGTTACATGGTAAATGGCCATTCACGTAACCCTAGCTGTTAATAAGCCCAAAATTAAGGATGGCAAAATTAAGGATTTGAAACGGAATTTAAAAACAAATTTTATACCAGCAATGCTTTCACCTGGGGATTTTAATTCCCATTTCCTTCTTTTTTTTCTGCACCTGTCGCATTTAGCCCCTCGTCCCCTCGCAAATGCAATCTGGCACATCTTTCCCTGTTATTAACGTCGTAAAGAATTACAATAGCAAAACAAAAACGCATTAGCAACAAACTGTATAAAAAGTAATGTACCCCAAACCGCATCTACTTGAAAACAGCATATACCTGAAACTATGATAAACGGAACCCTTCTCCAGTATTTCCACTGGTACTACCCTGCAGATGGCTCTTTGTGGAAAAAACTTGTATCAGATCTCGATTACCTGAAATCCAACGGCTTTACCGCCGTATGGCTGCCACCCGCATATAAGGGCATCCATGGCGACAAATCGATTGGCTACGACACCTACGACCTGTTCGATCTCGGCGAATTCGACCAGAAAGGCTCCGTCAACACCAAATACGGAAGCCGTCAGGAATACCACGACGCCGTAGCCGCCGCCAGAGCAGCGGGTCTAAGAGTTTATGTCGATATCGTTGTCAATCACAAAGGCGGCGCCGACGAAAGGGAAAAGATCAAGGTCCTGAGAGTGAACCCCGACAACCGTAACGAAACGCAAAGCGAACCCTTCGATATTGAAGCCTATACCAAATTCACCTTCCCCGGACGTGCCGGAAAACATTCTTCTTTCATTTGGGATTTCAACTGTTTCTCCGGCGTCGACTATGCTGCCGACCTCGACGAAAGCGGCATCTTCAAGATCGTCAACGAATACGGAACCGATTGGAACGATGTCATCACCGATGAATTCGGCAACTTCGATTACCTCATGCACGCAGATGTAGAATTCCGCAACCCCGCCGTAAGGGAAGAACTCAAATATTGGTTTTGCTGGTATCACGATGCCATCCCTTTCGACGGCGTACGCCTCGATGCCGTTAAACATATCACCCCATCGTTCTTCAATGAATGGCTGGATCATGGAAGAAATTGCTTCCAGAGCGAACTGTTTTCAGTAGCCGAATGCTGGAGTACCGACGATGTGGGCATGTTACATAGCTATATCGACGCCACAGGTGGGCGCACGCAACTCTTTGATTCGGTATTACAACATCGTTTTCATACAGCCTCCAAACAGGGCAGGGACTTTGACCTGGCAAGCATTTTAAGTGATACGCTCGTAGGCACCAAGCCGGAGTTTGCAGTTACCATCGTCGCCAATCACGACACACAACCCCTGCAATCGCTGGAAGCCCCGGTAGAACCCTGGTTCAAACCACTGGCTTACGCCATTATTCTTATGCGCAAAGATGGCTATCCCTGTGTATTCTACCCCGATCTGTTCGGCGTAGAATACCGCGACAAAGGACGCGATGGCAATGAATACGACATCCAGATGCCTAAAACAAGCAAAATAGACGAACTTCTTAAAGCCCGTCAGCTCTTCGCTTACGGCGACCAGACCGACATTTTCGATCACAATAATTGCATCGCCTGGATCCGCCACGGCGATGAAGAACACGGCGGCTGTATTACCATATTGTCGAACGGCGACGACGGCTTTAAGGATCTTGAGCTGGGAGAAGATAAAAAGGGTTGGGTATATGTTGATTATCTCGGTAATTGCCAGGACGAAATCACTATCGACGATAGCGGCAAAGCCCGCTTTCATGTAAAGGCAGGCTCCGTTAGTGTTTGGGTTCAAAAACAATCCTGATAAAGCGACAAGACATTAAGCCGCTTCCGGATAAAACTTTGCCGGCTTATAAACGGCTTCTAAACGGCTCGTAAAGCCCTTTAGAACAGTAATAGGGCTGATCTTAAGGATAAGGTCAGCCCTATTGCGCTGTCAGGAATCAATGAAGGTGGCTACGACAGCCAACCATGTATCAAAATTTAAACGCCAGACTTGCCAGGAAATTAAAGGGCTTTTGTGGCGTACCATTGTTATTCCAGTACTTCTGCCCGGTAAGGTTGTTCCCTTTTAATGATATCCTGTAGGTTCTCTGGTCAAAAAATAAAGTTGCATTCACCAGTGTATAGGAAGGTACTTTAAAAGTATTGGTAGCTTCAAACCAGGAATCACCTACATAATTTCCGCCGGCACCAAATCCAAATCCTTTTACCCTTCCCCTGGTAAACACATAGCTCAACCAAACATTGGCAGTGTTATTCGGGCTAAAAACAACTTTTTTACCCTGCAAAGCAGCAGATGCTTTGGTATAATCGTTCTTATTATAAGCGTATCCCGCTACAATATTCAAACCAGCCACGGGGTTCGAAATAAGTTCTACTTCCACGCCCCTGCTTCGTTGCGTACCGTCCTGTAAAGTAAAGTTTTTACCATTGATGGTTTCGGTACGTGTTGAGTTGGTAATATCTATGTTATAGTAGCTTACACCACCGTTTACCTTATTACCCAACAGGGCGAATTTTACGCCGCCCTCCCACTGGTTGCCATACTGCGGCTTCAGCACGAGTATAGAATTATCCGGCTGCGTTACGGGTCCGAGGTTCACAAATCCGTTCATGTAATTACCAAATAGCGACAGCTTATTCTGCATCAACTGGTATACCAGGCCAAACTTAGGTGATACAGAGGTTTGTTTATAAGCCCCTGTATAAGCGCCCGTACTTTGTGTAAAGGTTCCGTCGGTGTTGTATCTGTCGATACGCACGCTTGCCATCGCAATCAGTGAAGGGGTAATATTAATAGCATCCGAAATGTATGCGCTTGCATTCACAGCCTTGGTAGCGGTAACGCTAAAACCTCTTTGCGACGAAAGGGCATTGATCCTGTCGGTATTTATACCATTCTGCGCCTTCTTCAGGTTCACGGTATCGTAACTAACAGTAGCGCGGTACAGTTCGTTATAATTATAATTGTAATCAAAACCAATCACTATCCTGTTACGCAGCGAACCAATATGAAAATCGCCTATAAAATTCTGCTGAAACTCCGTATTACCAAACGTTTCGGGCGTTTGATTTCTTACCGAACGTGCAAATGTAGAATCGGTGAGCATGGTAATGGTAGTCCAGTATAAATGTTTATAAAAGCCATTCGAATAAAGGTAGTTGGTCTGTGATTTCCACTGGTCCGAGAGTTTATATTCTGCCTGTAACTGGATATTGTTGATACCGTTACTGATATCGATGCTGTTATTGATCATTGACGATTTGTAATCCAATGGCAGCTCTTTAAAACTGCGGGCGGTAATATTACTTAAAGACCCCAGCGCAAAAGCAGTAGTCGTATAGTTACCTCTTGTAAACTCTGCATCCACGGTAAACTTCAGGCGATCACCAGCCAGGTAGGTAAAGCTCGGTGCAAATGTATAATTCTTCGCAAAGCCCTGATCCTGGAAAGAGCCTTCGGACTGCAGCCCTGCATTTACACGCATCAGTAATGTTTTGGAGGCATTCAGCGGCGTGTTGATATCGGCTGTAAGCCTGCTGAACTCATAACTTCCCGCTGTTACGCTTAATTCTGCCCCAAAATCAGCAAACGGTTTCTTGGTAACATAATTGTAAACGCCGCCGAAAGTAACATTCCGGTTACTTCCGAACAATGTGCCCGCAGGGCCTTTAATGGCTTCCACACGTTCAAGAATAACAGGGTTCAATGGAACAATAGCGCTTGTAGCCATGCCATTACGCATACCAATAGTAGTAGAGAAACCACGCATACTAAAACCCTGTGAACCACCGGCGGAAAAGTTAGGTACTGCGCCTGGTATGTTACGAAAAAGCTCTGTACGTTCTACTGCCATCTGTTCATTTATCAGTTGGCGATCTACCACGTTATACACCTGTGGATTCTCCATATTACGCAAAGGCATCCTTGCTACCTGCTCGCTGGTCTTATCCGCAAATTTGTTCCTGGCATTGGTTACGGTTACTTCTTCCAGTTGGGTGTTCGATAATGTCAATTGCAAGGCAATGGCAGTAACCTTGTCCTGTTCAACAATAACCTGCTGGCGTAATGTTTCATATCCCACCATTAACACTTCCAGTTCGTAAGTCCCCGGCGCTACTTTGGATAAAATAAAAGAGCCGTTCTCCTCTGTCATCACACTTTTACGGGCTCCTTTTAATATAATGTGTACAAACGAAGCGGGCTTGTTGTCGCTGGTGGTAACTTGTCCTTTAATAGTTCCGGACTCCGGGTCAACAGCTTTGCCCAATGTAAACAAGGGTACTACAAGTAGTAGCAGGTAGGTCAATGACTTCATACTAGGATGGAAAATTTGCGCAAAATTCAGCGTCTCACGTCTGCAACCCTTTCAAAAGCAGGAAAAATAATTTACGCAATGCGAAAATTATAACAACACCGGAACAAATAAAAAAAGGCGTCTCATAAATAGAGACACCTTTTAAACCAACTCACAAATAAGTTCCGCTGCAACAACAGCTCGGTGGTTTTACTTTTTAATAAGCCACCGCGCTTACTGATAACGGAGCAGTAATAGCGCCTGCACCACTTGTAAGCCCCTGGGCTGTAAGCGTATAGTTTTTACCCGCTTCCAGGGTAACATTTTCACGGGTATAAGCATTTTGTCCATTGGCGGAATTATTCAGCTTAACAGTGTATGTACGGGCAGGAATCTCCACAAAGCCCGATACACTTTTGTAGGCAGCATTACTCAGCAGCAGGCTGTCGTTCACCAGCACATTTACAGAAGGCGCGTCGGGAGACATATGTGCCACTCTTACACGAACCTTGCCGGCAGCAGGAGTCTGCAGGTCGTCGGCTACCACTACGGCAGCAAGTGTATTGTCGCCTGGCAAACCTGTTGCAAATAAGGTATAATTACCACTGCCGAAATCCACCGGCGTAGTGAGCAGGGTATTATTACCAGTTGCCGACTTAAATTCTGCCGTTCTTTTTCCTTTATCTATAGCAAAATAACCTGTGCTTTCACCAAACCCGAAAGCTGAAGAGTTACGTTGCGTGCCATCGATGAAGAAATTAACGGAGCCTGCATTGGGAATCGTGTGTACCACCCTTACTGATGCTTCGGTGTCGATAACATCATCGTCATCTTTACTACAGGAAACAAAACCGAATGTGGTGGCTACAGACAAAGCGAGAAACAAATGTTTTTTCATAGTGTTACTAATTTAAAGTTTCACCAGGAAAAATCACAAACCATGCCAGTTAGCTAACTAGCGCAGGCTTAAGCTTTTGGAACAATATCGCTAATCCAATTACCAGCACAGCACCAATAAGATTAAACCAAAGAAAACCAATACCTGTAATATTGTAGCTATCAAGAATAAACAATACAATAACCGCAACCTGTGCAAGAACCGCAGCAATAAACACTGCCTTTCCTTTGATCCATTTCAGGTAAAAAGCAACCAGGAAGATCCCCAGCATTACACCATAAAACAAAGACCCTAATATGTTCACCGCTTCAATAAGACTCCCCATTCTATTGGCAAAACCGGCAACAGCTATGCAAAAAACACCCCATCCTGCGGTAATCCAGCGCGAGGCACGATATTGTTGTAAGCCTTCCCCCTTCTCACACGACTTGAATTCTTTATTGGTAACCCTGCAATAGAAATCAATCATAGTACATGACGCCAGTGAATTCAACGCAGCAGCAATAGAACCCCATGCCGCAAGAAAAATAATGGCGATAAGCAAGCCCACCAGTCCACGTGGTAAATAATCCACCACAAACTTCAGGAAAATATAGTTCGTATCATTCACGTCTATGGAAGCATCCGCCTGCTGCAGGTATCCTTTGTACTGACGCTTCAACGCATCTGCCTCTTGCTGGCTGGCCTGCAGTTGGGTTGCCTTCTCTTGTTTAACCGCAGCGTTATTATCGTGGTCGGCAGTGAGATAGTCCTGTACTTGCTGCTGCTGTTGTAACGTCACCTTATTATAAGCTGCCTGCACCTGTTTCAACGAATCTCCATAAGGTGTATTGTACACCTGTTCACTAACGGCATCATTAAAGAAAATAGGCTGCGGATGAAATTGGTAGAATGCAAACAACAATACACCGATCAGCAATATCAGGAACTGCATCGGCACCTTAACCAGGCCGTTCATCAGCAATCCCAGCTTACTCTCTCTGTCATTTTTAGCAGTCAGGTATCTGCCTACCTGGCTTTGATCCGTACCAAAATAAGACAGCGCCAGAAAGAAACCACCAATCAAACCGCTTACAATATTGTATTTATCCTTCCAATCAAAACCGCCACCGGAATTAACACCGGAAGTAATAATATTCATTTTACCGGCTACCCCTCCCACCTTCAGCGCATCGGCAAAACCAACACCTGCCGGCAGATGGTACACCACGAGATATCCCGCGAGAAACATCCCCAGGAAAATAATAACCAGCTGCAACTGCTGTGTATACGCCACCGCCTTTGCGCCGCCGCTCACCGTATAAATAATGAGCATTCCACCCATGATAATATTGGTCCAGTAAATATTCCAGCCCAGTAACGAAGAAAGAATAATGGAAGGCGCGTAAATACTGATGCCCGTTGATAAGCCACGCGACAATAAAAAAAGCGCAGCCGTAAACAACCTGGTACGCCCGTCAAAACGTTGTTCCAGGAACTCATAGGCCGTAAACACCCTGAGCTTGCTAAAAGCGGGAACAAACGTGATACAAAGCACGATCATCGCCAGTGGCAACCCGAAATAGTATTGAACAAAACGCATCCCGTCGGTGAACGCCTGACCGGGGGCTGAAAGGAAAGTTACAGCGCTCGCCTGCGTACCCATAATACTAAGCAGCACAAGATACCAGGGCATACTTCTGTTACTCAGGAAATAACCTTCGAGGTTCTTTTCTGTACGGCTTTTATAGAGACCATATAAAATGATACCTGCCAAGGTTACCACCAGCACTATCCAGTCGATGCTACTCATGAAAAATGATTAGTGAGCCACACAAAGAACAGGATCTCGGCCGCCAGCACCAGTATCAATGACCAGTACCAGCGCCGCCATTTCTTGAACCCAGGCACTTCGCGCTCGTTATTCATATTGTTACTCGTTCAGCTTATCTGTATTCTCCCAGCCGGCGTATATAACGGCAGTTCGTTAGTTCACTGCCTAAAATTCCTGTATTATCATCACTACCTGACCACAATGCAGGTAATTCATTTGTTAAAGTTCATCATCTCCTGCCACCTGCCAAACTTCCCGCCAGCAGTCCAAGCCCCAAACCTATCACAAGTCCTATACGCACATTCCGGATAGCAAGCCCTATCACAATACCAATAACCACCAGCAACCCAATGCTTACCTTTCTCCGCTTATCCGCACTTTTACGCTCCATTTAATTGCTTTTATTTTGAGGCAATGCCACCAGGTTGGCCATCAAACGAAAAGCCCCCGGCACACCGGCAGGCAGTTCTCTAAAGAACACAAGACCGGTATACACAAAATTACCTTTACCATATGGCGTGATCACCAGGCTGCCTTTGCTTTGCGCTTCTCCTTTATCCGACATTCCCAGCAACAACTGGTAATGTGAATCGGTTGTTTCCGCCTGGTAAATGCTGCGTTCCTGGATCCATCCGTCAAAATCGGCAGCAGTGATCTTATTAGGTGTATTAAAGACAGCATGTGAAGGCATCAGTATCTCTACCGCTGCACGTTCATCCGTAATCCTTTTATTAATAATAGCAAGCGGGTAAGGCGCCATACGTGCTTTCAGCTTAGCATGCGTATTATACTGTACAATATAGTTCCCGCCATTCTGTACATACTGCATGAGAACAGGGTATTTCGTTTCAAGGAACTCATGAATATTATATGCCCTCACCCCTGCAATAACAGCATCAAAGCGGGAAAGATTGACAGGAGTAATATCTGCTTCATGTAAAATAGTTACATCGTATCCCATCTGTGTTAATGCCTGGGGAACCTTATCACCGGCTCCAACAATATAGCCCACACGCTTTTTCCCGCCGGTATTAACCGGGGTCGCAATAACAGAAAGATGATCTTCCAGGAAATAATTGATCCCCGGAATATGGTCATAGTTGATAGAGCGCAGGAAATCCTTATAAGCATAAGCTTTGCCATCAAGCGTCAGCGTCACCACAGCACGTACATCAGCTTTGGCATCTTTTTTCACAATAGCAGACAAAGGCATCCGTACATTATACGCCTTCTCCTTTTCGAGATCCATCAAGGTATCTCTGGAATAAATAACAACATTTCCCTGGAATAACTGCACTTTCACAGGCACCCGTGGATAGTTGAAATAAGATTTGTATTGCAGATCAACCACTGGCTCCTGCGCCAGGGCAGGCGTTATATTGGTGAGCACCATAGAAGGCGTTAATGAAATCACCAACGGCGGCGCCACCGTCACAGGCTCATAGATCTCACCTTTTACAGGATCGGTAAAGCGATACATGACAGGACGCTCCACCAACAGCTCCAGCCCCTTAACATTAATACGGAAACCTGCTGTAAAAGCAGGCCTGTTCTCCGGCACTGCTATGTCGGACTGTTTCTCTAACCGAAAACTCCCCATTTCCATAGGCCGCTGTAACCAGTAGGGCTGACTAACCGGCGCCTCCAATGAAATCCTGCCGGTATAGGCCATCTCCCAGTTTACATTCATAGGAAGCTGCTTCCCGATAGTTGAGTCAAAAACATTACCAAGTGAAACGGCCTCCAGTTTAATATCGTTACTGGACCTGCTGTTGATGAAATAGTTCACACGGAAAGGCTGTCCCTTTATAGCATATGCCGCATCAGTTGATGCCTCGGCAAAAAGACCGGCACACTGAGCGATCAATTCAGCCACTTCCTTCAACTTCCTGGTTTTATAAACGCTATTTTCCGGAAGCGCCTGAATTTTCTTATACAAGCCAGTCAATTGATCAAGACTGTTTTCCGGATGCTCGAAATTAAAATCCTTCAGCAGCCTATCAACCAGCGGCTGAATAGCATTACCACCGTCAACTCTATTCCATCCCGTTACAATGCCATCCATCAACCGGTTGTGCGGAGCATCGCCTCCCGTCGTCAGAAAATACTCCATAGAACGGCCGCGCGTTTTCGCTACGCCAAAGCCCTGGCTCTTATGCTGACTACGGCTATCGCTTGCTATTTCACCATAACCTTTCCCCAGCAGCCGGTTGAAATCACCCACCTCTATATGAAACTGGTCGTCAGTGATCGTATTATTGCCACCAAAATTGAACGTGTTCCAAAGTATCCGCCTGGCCTTCCAGGGCTGTAAACCATCCTTAAAATGCTCCGGAAAGCGGTTAGGATCTGCTGCTGCAACAAAAGCTTCATTCGCCAGGATCGCACTGGCCGCATGATGCCCATGTCCCGCCCTCGCATCTCCGGGAAACCGGGTAATGATCACATCAGGCTGGTAACGGCGAATAGTCCATACCACATCGCTCAATACCGCATCATGATCCCAGATCCGCAATGCCTCTTCAGAACTTTTCGAAAACCCAAAATCATAGGCCCTGCTAAAAAACTGCTCCGCCCCATCGATACGACGGGCGGCCAGCAACTCCTGTGTGCGTATCAGCCCCAGTTCCACCCCTTGTTCATCTCCAATCAGGTTTTGGCCGCCATCGCCCCGGGTAAGACTAAGATACCCGGTAGTAAATTGCGCTTCCCTGGCCAGATAAGCCAGTAATCGTGTATTCTCATCATCGGGATGGGCCGCTACATATAGCACCGTCCCCAACACGTTCAGTTTCTGAAGATTACGATAAATTTCCGCGCTGGTTTGTGATTGCGGCCCCTGAGCCCGCATACGCAGGGAAACCAAGGCCAATAAAAAAAGAAATACCACCCGAATATTGGTCATACCCATTTTCTTGCTCATTTGTCGCTATAGAGGTTGAATAAAGAACGAAGATAAGTTGCAACCTCTAAACCAATGCGACTTGCCTGTTCCCTACTCACGAAACAGCGACAATTAATTAATTTTCATTGATTTTAATTTTGAACCGAATCAACAATAATCAATTGATTTACAACTTCAAATAGCATTTTAGCACTAAATAGCGGAAAGAACTGAAGACAATTGTCTTAAATTATAGACATTTGTACTACCTTTGAGTAAACACTTTTTGTTATGCGCTTTGCAGACATATCATTACAGAAGAAGCTGGATAAACAAATAAAAAATATGGTTCAGCAAGCCTGTTCAGATAAGGTGTATACAGTCCAGCACGATCAACTCACTTTCTCCGATTTCTTATCCAATAAACTGCTACTGGTTTGTGTGATCCGGGGAGGCGTACCTTATGCTTTCTTCGATCTCATCCAGCGCTTTACTCCTTTCGATGATCATTACTGGGCCGATTTTTTGGATATATCGGTTAAATCCCTGCAACGTTACAGGCAAGATGACCGAACATTTAAACCCAGCTTAAGTGAAAAAATTATTGAAATGGCAGAAGTAACTAATATGGGGCTTGATGTATTTGGCAGCATGGACAAATTCAAGCTATGGCTCGATACTCCCAATTATGCGCTGGGGAGCTTACAGCCAGCCGAATTATTAAAAGACTCCTACGGCAAAGCCATGGTAGTGGCAGAATTAACAAAGATCAATTACGGAATTTTGGTATAATGGAAGCATACAGGCTTGCCCGTGAAAAATACGCTACACCCTTATCAGGAATTGGCGCTGCACTGTACGGCGCAAGATGGAATTCTATTGGTAAAGAACTGATTTACCTGGCATCCAACAGGTCATTGGCAATGGCCGAAGTAGCAGTACATCTTACACTGGGCACACTTCCCCAGGATTACATGATGGTTTCAGTTTTTATACCGGACAACATTTCACTGCAAAAAATTTCACCAACGGAACTACCTGCAGGCTGGAACGCATTCCCCCACCCTGTTTCAACACAATACACCGGTGATAACTTTGTAATGGAATCGCTGTACTGTGTGCTGCAAGTCCCATCTGCCGTAACCAGTGGCGACTACAACTTACTGATCAACCCGCTCCATCCTGAATTTAAAAGAATACTTATCACGGAAGTCAGCAAATTCCCATTCGACAAGCGGATTTTTGAATAAAACAATTCGCTCCATAGAACTGTCTTGTATGATCAGCTTTCCAGCTGCGGCGGGAAATCAATGCGCTACAATCTTCGCAGGCCGCACATTCCGCCCATAGTAGATATCAGCGGGGATATGATGCCCGGCATACACCCTGTCAAGAAGATCAAAAAGCACAGGATCATAAGCCTTCAAATCGTCCGGGCTTTGAATCCGTTGTTCGTCATCATAGAATTCATAATTACTCCAGAACCACCATTGCGTACCTTCCGCCCAATACTCATCAACGGTATTGATCGCATATTGCCGCTTATACATTCCTTTTGCTTTTGCATTTTCATAAGCGGCATGTATTTCACGTATCAGCGCAGTATCCGCACGACGCATCGCATTCATTATATTATGACTGAATTCATGTACCAGGATATTTTCACCATAATACCTTGTACCGGCATACCCCAGCAGGTTTTCTTCGGCACAGGATGTAACAGTACCTCCCATGCCTCTTGCTCTTGCATTCCAGTAGGCCTTATCAGATACACTTGCAATGCCACCGGGCTTATCATAGTTCTCTCTTTCTGATGGAGTAAGCCTGGGATCATTCTTTGCAGGTTTTTTCCACTGACTCCGTTCAGGCAGGTCTGTTTCCATTTCCGTCTCAGCCATCACCAGTACACGCGCTCCCTGTTGCACCAGCATTGAACGGATATCAGGACGCTTTACCAGCATATAGTTAACAATATCACGCGCTACCAGCAATGCATCATCTGGTACTTTACCGGATGATAAAACAGGGATACCAAAAGCATCAGCATATTTCTTATAAAAACTATCAGCCTTCAACGCAGGTGAAGGAGCAGTCACCATCTGCTGGTTATAAGATCCAGATAAGGATTGCTTAGTTTGTGCCGATACAGGAGTTATGCTCATCGCCACTCCTACCGCCAACAGTAAGCCATTCAAAAATTTCATACTACTAATATCTGCCAAACTACAGCGATAACATATTAACGCATTACAATTATATTTTAACAGACTGCCGGGCTCCACGAAACACAGAAAATTCTTAACGACAGCCATCCTCAGTTCATCTATACATTTTATCAGTTCGTCGCAATTCACCCATAAGCAGGCAGCATTTCAATAATAGCCGGGTATCCTCATACGTTAGAGAGATTAACCCAGTCATAAAAAAAGAAGACATGAAACAGAAGAGAAACCTGGCCCTGAGCCTGCTGTTGCTGGTTAGCGCAGTAGCCTGCTCCAAAAACGACAGCGATACTATAAGCTCCGGAACCACCAGCAATATAGATAGTACCGGCATTGTATCGGCAACCGCTGAAGGCTCTGCAGAAACCGGCGCCAATGCCGATGATCTTTTAGAGAATTCCTCCTTCACCAATACCGTTACCATCCACTTCGGAAGTACTGTTACCATCACCAATCCACTTGAAGCCAGCGGCGTCACCATTACGCAAAGCGGGTCACTGGTTACCATTACATCTACCGCGAAAGCCGTTGAATATGTGTTATCCGGAACTACCACCAATGGGGGTGTAAAACTCTATAGCGATAATAAATTCAAACTCACACTTAACGGAGTGAATATTACAAACACTACAGGCCCGGCTATCAACATACAGTCAAAGAAACGGGCATTTATAATTCTGGCCGACAATACCACCAATACACTTACCGATGGCAGCAGTTACGCCACGTCAACAGAAGATCAGAAAGCCTGCCTATTCAGCGAAGGACAACTTATATTCAGCGGCAGCGGCAGCCTGAGCGTAAAAGGAAACTACAAACACGGTATTGCAAGCGATGATTATATACGCGTTCGCACAGGCACAATAACAATAACAGGAGCAGTTACCGATGGCATTCACACGAATGAAGCAGTTATCATAGATGGCGGCACCCTTAACATCACAGCATCAAGCGACGGCATAGAAGCCGACGAAGGATATATTATTGTCAACGCCGGCACTATTAATATAACCGCAGCAGACGATGGCATAGCAGCCTCTTATGAAGAAGGAGATACCAGCATTGATCCCTACGTTACCATCAATGGCGGCAATATCAATATTACCACTACCGAAGGAGAAGGGATTGAAAGCAAAAGTGTACTTACCATCAACGATGGTCATATTATCACGAAAACGGCCGATGACGGGCTCAATGCAGGTACTGCCATTTACATCAATGGTGGCTACGTATATTCTTACAGCACCGGCAATGATGCCATGGACTCCAACGGCACCTTTACCATCACCGGCGGCAAAGTGATAGCTATAGGGTCAAAATCACCTGAAGCAGGTATCGACTGTGATGCCAGAACTTTCAAGATCACAGGGGGGATCGTTGTAGGAACCGGCGGCGCCACCAGCGGCCCTACAGCAAGTGTATCAACAGTACGCTCTGTAGTTATGGGCGGCGGCAACGCCAACCAGATCATCCATATTGAAGCGGCGGACGGTACAGAAGCGCTTACCTTCCTTAGTCCAACCAGCTACAGCACCCTGCTATTTGCCAGCAGCAAGCTAAAAGCCAACACCACTTACAATGTGTACACCGGAGGCAGTGTTACCAACGCCACCAGCTTCCAGGGTCTTTATACCAGTGGCACTTACACACCGGGAACAAAAGGCGCCAGCTTTACTACCAGCAGTGTAGTTACACAAATAGGCGGCAGCATCAGCAGGAACTAATACCGTTCAGCATACATACTAATCCATTTATTCCAGGACGGCCCGTAAAGCCGTCCTCTTTTTTTAAAAAATATTTTCGTTGCCAGGCAACCATTCCCGCAAAGCCACGTACTATTACTGTATAAAAATTATATAAACGAGCACTGCGAATTGGAATTACTGGCTACCATAGTAATTGGCTGTATAGGCAACGAGCCCCGTTACCAGCGGGCGCTATACGAGCGTTATTATGGCTACGCGCTGAAGATTGTATTCCGGTATATCTACCGGTACGACAGAGCCGTGGACGTGTCGAACGATGGCTTTGTAAAGCTTTTTGGCAATTTCAGCCGTTTTCATTGCCAGGAACCGGAACATCTTGAGAAAATCCTGATGGGATGGATCCGGAAGATCATGGTGAACACGGCCATCGATGCCTTACGCAAACAGGAGATGATGCCCGAAATAGGTGGCATCCCCGAGCATATCTGGGAAGAAGCAGATCCGGGGCAGTCGGCAGAACAACGTTTGTTTCATAAAGAACTTATTGTTCAGATCAAGGAGCTGCCTCCATCGTACAGGGTGGTATTTAATATGTATGTGATCGACGGCTTCTCCCACCAGGAGATCGCCAGCCAGCTTGGCATCACAACAGGAACATCAAAATCAAACCTGGCGAAGGCAAGAGCCCATTTACAAAAAAAAATGAATAACGACCTACAGGAGTCTGATATATGCAGCAACTAGACGACGATATGGACGAACTGTTTCGCGAAGCCGCGGCCCGATACCCTCTAAAAATAGACGGAGCGAATTGGGACGCCATTCAAAGTCGCCTGCAGCAACAGCATAAACCTGTCAAAGAGGTAAAGCCCGCCAGCAGCCTCCGGTGGTTATGGTTGTTATTGCTTTTGCCCGTGTTTTTCATCGCACATCTGAGGCAGGGGGGCCGCCACACACATGAAGCAGCGGAACAATCCGTTCGTCAGGCCCGCCTAATCAATAAGCAGACGAATGGGCAAGGTCTGACAGCGGGCCGGCCAAACACCGGCAACTCCTACCCCGCAGGCGGACAGCCCCCTAAACCTGTTAAGCCAGCCGTTGAACAGGTTCATTACAAAAAACAGCCTGTTATTATCCCAACTACCGGGTCTGTTCAGACAGAACGTAACCGGTTTGTCCACCAGCCTCAGCCAGTTGGTGAACTGCCTGCTACTGTAAAAGCAAACCAACAGGCGCTGATTCTCCCGGAAAGAGAAACTATAGCCCAACACATAGATACCAACAGGCAAGTTACCGGGCAGGCTACAGTTAAAGGGAATACCCAAGACACTATTACTGGTTTCTCCGGGAAGCCGGTTTCAGACGGAAAGGCTGTTTTGAAAAACGAAAAGAAAAGCGCAGCGAAGGGGTGGTATGCCGGTTTTATAGTGAGTCCCGATCTCAGTATGGTAAAATGGCAGAGACCTGGCAAACCGGGATATGGACTTGGCATTATAGCGGGTTATTCTTTTTCAAAACGCCTTTCTGTGGAAACCGGCCTGCTCTGGGACAGAAAATATTATTACTCAACAGGTGAACATCTTAATCCTGAAAAGGTACCCCCGAACTGGAACATACTGGATATAGACGGATGGTGCCGCATGTTTGAAATACCTGTGCAGGCACGCTATACTTTCAGTATCAGAAAGCAACACAGCTGGTATGTCAATGCAGGCTTGTCTTCCTATATCATGAACCGCGAGAATTACGACTATACCTATAACAGGTATGGCACCATAGCCAAAGGAAATGTTATATACGATAATGAGACCCGAAACTGGTTTTCGGTCATTCATACAGGAATAGGATATGAAAGACGACTGGGCAAAATGGGCAATATGCGAATAGAGCCTTATGTAAAAATACCCGTTACCGGACTTGGCTGGGGCGGCCTTCCGATCACGAGCTTCGGGTTAAACATCGGCATCACAAAACCCCTTCACTGACAATAGCATAACAGATCACACATTAAGCTTAGCATACATGAAGCGAAAAAACATTGTTCTTTTTGCAATAGCACTTCTATGCCTGCTGGCAGGCTTCCGCGCTTACTATCTCTATCAGAAGCCGCGAACAACTGCGGCGGAAGAGAAGACCGAGATCACAATCGAGGCAAAGGCATTGTACCAGGCATATGGAAGTAATGAACAACAGGCAGGGAAACAGTTTAGCAATAAAATACTGGAAGTAAACGGGATCGTTTCAGAAGTGCAGGCTGCGGGCAATAACTTTTCAGTGCTTCTTACCGGCGACGAAAAAACAGGAGGCGGTGTCAACTGTAGCATAACAGATAAAGATTCAGACAAACCCGTAAAAGGACAAACCGTAAAGATCAAAGGGCGCTGCACAGGCTTCCTGTTTGATGTAAATATTTCTGACGCCAGTATCATTTCCATTCAATAAATAAAACACATATATGAAGAGCAAAATCAACCTCCTGCTTGCAGGAGCGGTGTTGTGCTGCCTGTTAGCACTGTCTTGTTCCAAAAGCAATGAAGCTACCGTAAGCAATCCCGGCAATGGCGGCGGAGGCACCCCCACACCTACCTGCGATACAGTCAACATGCAATACACCGCCAATGTATTGCCCATTATAAGAACCAACTGTTACAGCTGCCACGGCAACGGAGTCACATCAGGCGGTGTTTCTCTTGACAGTTACGACAAGCTCAAAACACAGGCAGCAAGCGGCAAACTACTGGCAGTGATCACACATGCGTCCGGCGTACCTCCCATGCCGCAAGGTGGCAAGCTATCTGATTGCGATATCAACAAGATCAGAAGCTGGATCAATCGCGGCATGCTCAACAACTAACATATTATTTAAGCATCCTATCATTTTCAGCATATGAAAAAGTTAACCACAATTCTAATGGCCGCAGTATCATATATGTCTGCACATGGCCAAACCTATCTTACCCGTAACGGGCAGGTCAGCTTTTATTCCAAAACGCCTATGGAGGATATCAAAGCAGTGAATAAACAGGTGTACGCAGCCATTGACCTGTCTACGAAAACTGTAGCCTTCACCTTGCTGCTGAAAGCTTTCCTATTCGACAAGCAACTCATGCAGGATCATTTTAATGAAAACTATGTAGAAAGCGACAAGTATCCGAAAGCAAGCTTCACCGGTTCTTTTAAAGAGAACATACCCGCCACACCCGGCAAGTATCCGGTAGAGATCCAGGGACAGCTTACCTTACATGGCGTATCACAACCTGTAAAGATACCGGCGACGCTGGAGATCATGCCTAAAGGGCTAAGCAGCACCGCCATATTCACAGTAAGGCCATCGGACTATAACATCAAGATACCATCCCTGGTAAAAGAAAAAATTGCGTCACAAATCACTGTAGAGGTTTCGGCCAACTGCTCTACCGTAAAATAGAATCCTATTATGCAGAGAACATACCTTTTTCTTTTTTCATTTCTTATGCTACAATGCATGCAACTGCAGGCCCAGGACAGTTCGTTATTACGTCTGCTGGACGATTCATTAAATGCCGACAGCCGGCAACCGCAGGAAGTAACAGGCACATTCAAAGCCACACAGCTCATTAATTTACCAACAACGGAATCACCGGCAAAGAAAACACTTCAATTCCTGATCATGCACCGGTTCGGGAAACTTAACGAGGGGGCTTACGCTCTATTTGGCCTTGACAACGCCACTATCAGATTCGGCCTTGATTATGGACTCACAGACCGTTTATCGATAGGCATTGGAAGAAGTACACTTGACAAAGCCTTGGACGGATCATTAAAGTATAAACTATTACAACAGACAGAGCACAGCATTCCCATTTCAGTAAGTTTATATGAGCTGGTCAATCATTATACTTTGCGTTATAGCGATAAGCCTTATCTCAATGCGCGTTACCGCACCAGTTATGTATCACAGTTGCTGATCGCCCGTAAATTCTCACGCAGCCTGTCGCTGGAACTGGCTCCTTCGTGGATCCATATGAACCTGGTTCCAACTCCTGACGACAAGAACGATGTATTTGTATTAAGCGCCGGAGGCAGGTGGAAGTTTACCAAACGTATGAGCCTGGATGCCGAGTACAACTATCTTCTGCCTAACCAGGCGGTCTCGTCCAATATAACCCGCTCTCTTTCATTTGGCGTAAGTATAGAAACCGGCGGGCATGTATTCCAGCTGGTAGTTACCAATGCAGCTGGCATGGCAGCGCCTTATTATCTGGCAAAGAATACAGGCAGCTGGGGCAACGGCGATATCTATTTTGGTTTTAACATTTCAAGATCATTCAACTGGAACAGGAAATAAAAAAGCCGTATCATGCTTTGATCCATCCTCCCAAGTCAAACACCTGGGGATACCTTTCAAAGTATGATACGGCCGGTCCACAATAACCTATAAAGAAAGATAGCTGCTTCTTGTCAACCCGTAGATCTCTATATCGTAAAACCGTTCGTCCTTGTAAATATGCTCTTTCAGCTCGCCTTCCTTTTCCATGCTGCATTTCTGCATTACCCGTCCCGATGCAGGATTTCCTTCCAGGTAGTGTGCAGTGATCTTGTTAAGTTCCATGGCATTGAAACCAAAATCTATTACAGCCATGGCGGCCTCAGTCAGAATATTTCTGTTCCAGAAAGGCTCAGCTAACCAGTAGCCGATCTCTGCCCTTTTATGTCTTTGGTCTGGCACCAGGCCAATACCTCCTATAAATTCACCATCCTCTTTTAACCTGATCGCAAAAAAGAACTGAGATTTATGCTCAAAGCCTTTACGAACAGTATCCAGCCAATACAATGCGTCTTCCTCTTTATACGGGTAAGGCAGGTTCAGCGTATATTCCGAAACCTTTTTGTTATTGGCATATTGCACCAGGTTTTGCAGATCCGTTTCCTGTAATTCGTTCAGCAAAAGCCTTTCCGTTTCTAGTTGTGGGAATGATTGCATGGCGTTTGGGTTTTTCTTCAATCAATAATCAATACACCAATATAGTCATTCGGTATGAACATTCCCTATTACCGGCCTTTTAAGAACCTACCAGGCTGGTCATTAGAAACAACCTTTCAAGTTTTGCCCTGGTTTATTTTTTCACCTGGTAGTCAACCACAACACCATTTACCAGCATCTTCTTTCCTTCCAAAGTTTGTCTTCCGCCAGCAGGTGTACATACCATTACAACAGCTTCTCCGGCAGGGATCTTAAACGATGCATTGCCCTTTACATTCTTTGCTATAAAGCTGCCGGCAACGGTATTATAGAGGTCATAATTTTTACCCTCATCTGCTTTCAAACTTACTTCTTTCTCTTCTTTATAGGGATTGTAATACAGGTAAGTAGGGTACGCCCCGGCGCGGAAGAAGTCGGTAGCCAGCAGGTCGAGTTGTAGTATCCCTGGCACAGCAGTGTTACGTATGATACTGCCGAAGATGCCCACATGGGCGCTGCCATAGACACTAAACTGTGAAACTGCCGGATTTTTACCAGGTACCCATTTAGGACCGTCGCCCTGGGCTACCGGCCCTTTGATGTGTTCATATTCTTCGTAAGTGGCATGCCAAACCAATCCCTCGTAGCCGATCACCCCTTTTGTTACCGCGGCCTGATCAGGAATAGCCTGATGTTCTTTGGGGATATATTGCGGGTAAAAGAACCGGGAAGCATTAGCCGCATTCAGCATCCATTTACCGATAGCTTTTGCGTAACGCTGATCGTAACGCACTATAGGAACGAGCGGCCAGGCAGCATCATAAGTATTCATAAGGAAGCCGTAACCACCATGATCAACTGTGCTGCCTACGATACCGGAGATATCGATATCGTTCCAGCGCCCTACCAATACTCCCCAGCCTTCGCGGCATTTGGGTGTGCCATCAAAGCTCCATGCCAGCATTTTTGCCAGATCATAGTTCTCCGACTCCTCCGCATTTATGCGCGCCGCCATATAGGCTCCAAAGGGCATCAGCACTTCGTAAGTAGGGTTTTCGGGTTGTGACTGCAAGGCCTTTAATGCGCTTTTAGCGCCTTCCAGGTACTTTTTATCACCAAATTTTTTATAAGCGGAATACAGTACCCAGGAATGACCGGCTGCGGCATCCGGCTGCGCGCAGATCTGCGTTTTCATGGGTTTCATTTGCGCATAGTCGAAGTAGGAATAGTTATAATTACCAGCCAGGATAGAGTCTGCGGCGTAGAATTTATCTGCAATGGTACGCGCTATGGTATCGAAGCCGGGAGCATGGGGATACTTATCGTACACAGCATAGAACAGTACATTAGGATATACATCGTACCACCAGTCGCGGCCGTACCCGCCGCCCAGCAGCGCGACTTCCGGACAGGTATTGTTCATCATTATATTCCAGTGAACGTCCTTATTAAAATAATTCTTCAGCATACTTACATAATCCAGTTCCTGCTGGTTGGCTTTATTGATACCAACGAGTGTGGCGCCAAGCACGGCGCCCATAGTATTCAGCGCTTCATGAAACATGCCTTTATGAACGCCGGGGCCCTGGCGTACATCGCCGATCGCTGTATATAAGCCTGCAACAGTTTGCCGGAAATTTTTATGACTGCTATCGAACCATATCAAAGGCCAATAGGGACCGGTAGCATTCCTGTCGTATACTACACTATCGAAACGTAAGGCCAACTGGCGATAGTCTATAATCTCCAGCGGCTGTGGCAGGTCGGGCATGGAGTCAACGCGCTGCAGGTTCAGCTGAGCTATCGCTTTACCTTTATTCGCCCCGGCTTTATGATCCTGGCAGGCAGCCGCCAGTAATACAAGACCTGTCAATAAAATACTAATCCTCATAGTTATAACATCTGAACGGTTATCAAATAAGTGCCTGTTTTTGAATAGTTATCAAACAGAATGCATCGTTGCTTCAACCGGATCAATGGTATCTGCAGGAGCAGGAGCTTCCGCTCCCAGGGCCTGGCTTTCCTTTATGATGCGTTTGGAAAGTATAATAGAATACAGTTGTAACACAGCAATAATAATGATGGCATAACGTAAGGCTATTTCAACAGAATAACCATATGCCAGCAAAAGAAATACGCCCGCTCCCATAAAACGGCCGACGTATAGTCCTGCCTCATGGTTTAAGATATAGGCAAACTCTCCACGCTTTTCGATCTTAGACAAAACATCTATCACCTGGAACTGGATAGGGAAATAAGCGAGATCCATCAGTGGTTTTGCCATAAGCAGGAAAAGCATAAACAAGATCACTCCCAGCCCGTTAAACAGGATACCATTGATCACTGCCGCCATCGTAAACAGGATAAGCCCCCCGGCAAATACAGCAACCCTATGCGAAGGCTTTGTAATTCTGCCAAGCACATACATCGTTATAGCTGCGATAATAGCGCCGACCGACTGGGCAGTACCCAAAGCGCCTTCCTTTCCCAGTAAACGCATGATAAGCATTGCCGGTGCAGTGACCAGGAAACCCTGTGCCAAACCTTTCAGCAATGCCAGGAACAACATGCGGTACCAAAGGGGATGGAATTTGAAATAAACAAACTTCCGCTGTACCGGATTGGTAAAATGGCCACGGAAGCAGACAACAGAAGCCAGAATAGTTATCACCAGCACCACACCTGTGATAATGGAATAAGCCCTTTGAACCGCCGCCGCTCCGTCGTGCGATTCTATAAACCAGCCAATGACCACCGGGATCACTACTGCTATGATAGTATAAAAGAAGGTCTCCAGCCCATAGTAATAGTTACGGTTGCCATCATTGGTAATTGCCAGCGCCAGATAGTCGCGGTTCGACCAGTAAAAGCCGAAAGACATTCCCATAATGATACCTGCTATACCAATACCTGTAAGGTCAAGTGTTTTCAAAGACATCATCACCATCATAGACACGGCGCTTAACATCATACCTATTGAATACAGTTTCCTGATGTTAAAGTGTTTCAGGAGGAATCCATTCAGGAGAAAGGTAAGCGGGATGCCGGTATAAATAGTGAGCTGGTAGATCACCACTTTGGTGGGATCATTGGAATTACGCATGACGTAGGCGGCCACAAAAATATCGATCACCGGCAGCACGAATGCATACACCAGGTTGGTGAGCACCAATATCCGGAAATTATGTGGCTGGCTATTAAAGTGCGCAACTTCACTGCTTAGTTTGTTCGCCATAAGATTATTTTAATAGATCCAGGATCGCTTTCAGCGAAAAATCTGCGCCACATACGAACTCATCGGCAGCACCATAGTAAACGGTGATAGTATCACCATCCGGATGAACAATATGCCCGTTTGTAAAAACCACTTTACCAAAGAAGCCATTAAGTTCATAATCGGCAGACGGCACCATGATAGGAGTATCTGTCCGGGCAAGCACTTTCGACGGATCCTGTAAATCGAGCAATACAGCGCCCAGGCAATATTCATGTGCTTCGTTGGCACCATGATAAATTTCAAGCCATCCCTTTTCTGTTTTAATGGGCGCAGCCCCGGCGCCTACACGTGCACTATCCCATTTCCCCGGGCGGGTTTTTACCAGACAGTGGTGATTCCCCCAATGCAGTCCATCGGGAGAGGACGCCAGCCAGATATAGTTACCACCCAGGTCAACGCTGCTGGGACGGTGGAGCATATAATACAGACCATTGACCTTTTCTTCAAAGATGGCGCAGTCTTTATTATGCGGCGGCAGTATCATACCATGGTTCTCGAACTCATCCCAATTGACGGTGGTACGCATGCCTACTCCTACTCCATTTTCAGATACGGCGGTGAAGGTGAGATAATACCTGCCTTCCAGCAGTGTAACACGGCAATCTTCGATACCAAAGGCTTCCAGGATGCCGGAGCCCTGTAATAAAGGATACCCCCCGGGTTCATAGAACCTGATGCCATCCTCACTGCATACAAGACGCAGATGAGATAATGTCGTCAGGTAATCGGCTCCTTTATAAGTAATCACACGCGGGTCAGAAGCATCCAGTTCCGGGTCATCTGTAGCAATTTCCATGATACGCATACCTGTTGGCGTTAAAACCGGAAACGAGATAATACCATCTTTCTGTACCGGCCTTTCTGCTACACGGATCAGCATCCAGGTTTTACCGTCATATTCAAATACGCCGGGGTTCAGCAGGCAGGCGATCTGAAGGCCCTCCCTGGAGGGCTTCAGATCTGCGGGCGCCAATAACGGGTTTGCGGCAAAACGCCTTGCTATATCTTTCATTCATTTATTATTTAAATAATGCCTGGTGTTTTCAAACTAAATAACGCTTTATTAATAATCAGCATTCTGCGCCATAGTACCACCTGACCTGTCGATCTCTATTTGTGGAACGGGATATAAGTAATGCCTATCCTGGAAGTTGCGGCCGATGCCTGTAAGAAATGACTTTGCAGTTTTCCAGCGTTTGAGGTCGAGGAAGCGATGTGACTCAAAGCCAAGCTCTACCCTTCTTTCCTGCATCAGCCAGTTTTTCACGGTAGCCTTATCCGTTGCACTTACATTCCTGTCGGGTAAAGTGCCTGCGGGTGCTGTGCCGCCGGTGGCAGTAACCGTAGTACGTGCACGCTGTCTTACCTGGTTGATCAATGCTATGGCAGCGGCCGGGTTATTGATTTCGTTATATGCTTCCGCTTTCCATAACAGCACATCTGCAAAACGGATCAGGACCTTATTAGAAGGAGATTGTTCGTTTCCTTTATTACCGGTGTTGGTTTCGCCCAATATTTTATAAGAAGCCTGCGCTGTAGTATTAACCGTATATAACAACCTGGGATCATTGGCTTCAAAAGCAGCCAGGAAGTTTGCTGTAGGCGCCATAAAGCCCCAGTCCATGATCGCGCAAAGGCCGTTACCATTTGCGGGTACTTGCCCGGTTACATGGTTATAGGAAAAGATCACCTCCTGATCAGCGTATTCTTTGGCAACGGCAAAGTTGTCGAAATAGTTCGCGTTCAGGTGATAGAAACCGGTTGTTTCCAGTTCATTCACCAGGGTAATAACATCGTTCCAGCGCTCCTGGAACAGTGCCACTTTTGCCTGCATAGCAATCACAGCTCCTTTCGACACACGCCACTTATCGGTATTATCGGCATATTTTGTATTAGGTAACAGGTTCTTTGCTTCACCAAGGTCTTTTACGATCTGCGCCCATACCTCTGCCGCAGGAGCTCTTTTAGCGACTTCGTAGGCCTGCTGGAAGTTAGTCAGCGGTGTTAAGATCAAAGGCACATCTCCCCAGTAGTTCACGAGTTCAAAATAGTAGTATGCTCTCAGGAAAAGCACCTCTCCCAGCATCCTGTTACGGAGCGTTTGATCCATAGACAGGCGGGTAATCAACGCTTCATCGGTAAGATAAGAGATGGCTTTATTGATACGGGCAATACCTTCATAACTAAAACTCCACTGCCCTCTGAAGCCGGGGTTATCGGCAGTGAACGAAAAAGAACTAAACTCATCGATCCAGGCCTGATCGCCGTCGGGATTCCATTTCTTTTGCATATCGGCAGAAGCAATGTCCTGCAGAATGATATCAGGGCGGAAAACTGTGCCACCAGTCCAATCCCAGTTACCTCCCAATACATTTAAAGTATTGGCAAGTGTTTGATAAGAACGGTTGACAAACGAGGTGATGGTGCCTATCTGAGGATTACTTTGAACATCTTCCTCCGTTAGCTGGCCTATAGGTTTTTTATCCAGTTGTTTGGAGCATCCAATGCCGGTGCCTATCAGCAAACAAGTGGCTATGATATATATTGATCTCATGATTATAATGTTTAGCGTACTATGAAACTCAAGCATGTTTTAGAACGTCATGTTCACACCGAAAATGAAAGACTTCGCCAATGGATACGTACCCATATCCCTGCTGTCGGTAGACTCCGGATCCAGTCCTTTGTATTGGGTAACGGTAAAGAGGTTTTGTGCAGACACATATACTCTCAGGTTCTGGATCTGCGGAACTGCTTTACCCAGTAAAGACCTGAAGGAATATCCCAGCTCTACGTTCTTCAAACGCATATAAGAGGCATCTTCGATGTAGATAGAAGACATGCGGCTGCTGCCATTGTCGCTGAAAGTAGACCGCGGCGTGCTGTTACTGCTGCCTTCTCCATTCCAGGCTTCCAGCGTACGTACGCTATGGTTGAAAGGACGCGTATCATAATCAGTGATCTTTTTCATTTCATTGAACTTATCTACGTCCTGGATGCCCTGGAAGAGAATATTCAGATCAAAGCCTTTATAACTGCCGGACATGGTAACACCATAGGTCATTTTAGGAACAGGATTACCAATAAAGGTTCTGTCCTTATCGTCGATCACACCATTATTATCCAGGTCTTTGAACCTGATATCTCCGGGTTGTTCGCGTGGATGATCGGGAGCGCCTGCATTCAATGTATTAAACAGGTGCTGTTGTACTTCGGCTGTGTTCTGATAGATGCCTTCCATTACATAACCATAGAAAGATCCCAGTGGTGTACCCGGCTGGTCTCTCCAATAGTCACCCACCCTTACAGGCAGGTTAGGGTGTAATTGTTCTACCTTGTTGGTTACAGTGGCCAGGTTAGCACCTAATGCATATTTAAATGCATTATCATAGTTCTTGTAATTAATGGCCAGTTCGATACCTTTATTAGACACCTTGGCGGCATTGATATAGGTTGGGTCCACAAAACCTGTAGAAAGCGGCAGGTTCACGGGAAGCAGGATATCGCTTGTATTCTTGATAAAATAATCAACAGACACACTTAACTTTCTTGCAATCGTGATATCTGCACCAAAGTTGGTTTGTGTAGTAGATTCCCATTTAAGGTCCGGGTTGCCATAGCGGGCAATTACATAGTCGTCACCCACTTTGCGCATGAGCTGCTGCCATTGGTAATCTTCGAACTGCTGGTTACCCAGTTTACCCACGCTGGCACGCAGCCTGAGATCGGACAACCATTTGGCGCTTTTCATGAAAGACTCTTCGCTGATGCGCCAGCCTGCCGATACGGAAGGGAAATACCCCCACCTGTTATTAGGACCAAAGCGGGAGGAGGCATCTGCGCGAAGGTTAGCAGTAAGCATATACTTTGAATCGTACATATAGGTAGCCGAACCAAAGACAGAGAATAGTGTAGACTCAATTGCGGAGCCGGAACTGCGCATATCGGTTACAGAACCATCGCTGCCATAATCGAGATACTGGAAGGAGGGATCACTATATTCAAAGCGCCTGCGTGAGCCGCCCATGTTATCACTTCTGTAAGTGATATATTCCGTACCTACCAGTGCGCTGATGGAATGTTTGTTAATTCTTGTGGAATAGTTCAATGTATTGTTCCAGGTAACAGCATACTCCTCACCTCTTGCCTCATCCAATGAGTTGGGCCTGTTCTGGCGTCCCAGTCCTTTGTCGGCATCTTCGCCTCCGCCATTATCATCACCGAAGTTCTGGTTGAACTTTTTGCTATGCCCCATGGTAAGATCAATACCTACGTTGGTACGGAGCTTCAAAGCCTGGTTTTTCAGGAAACCATATTCAGCGTAGAAGTTACCGAAGGTTTTAAGGTTATTCACCCTGTCGTTTGTGAAATAAGCCAGGGCAATGGGATTGCTGGTGTATTCGTATTCACTTTCCCAGCCACCGGCAGCCAGGTTATTATTTTTATAAAAAGGCAGATCAGTGAACGGATCCCTTGCTTTCCAGGTGGGATCGGAGGGATCTTTATAAACCGGGATCACAGGAGGCCGGATGAGCGCATGGCGGATGATACCAGGGGCATCTCCCCTGGATGATATACGGCTGAAAGCAGTATTACCAAGCTGGATATTAGTGCCCACCCTGAGGCGATCGCTCAGTGATGCATTAATATTGGTACGAAATGTAAGCCTTCTGAATTTGTCGTTGTCGAACACTACGATACCGTTTTCCTGGTAATAAGTTCCGGAAAGCAGGTATTGCACTTTATCGCTGCCGCCGCTGGCGCTCAGCTGAACGTTCTGAGAGTAGCCTGTTTCAAACAGTTCGTCCAGCCAGTTGGTATTGGCCAGGTCGGAACGGTTCTTATCGGCAGTGTAAGGATTGTTCGAGGGAGAATAACCGATGGTATTGTTCCAGCTTTCTTCCATTTTGGCCATATACTGCCGGCCATTGAGCATTTTGGGCAGGTTGCCTGCCTGCTGGATACCGCGGAAATAGTTCAGGTCGAGGCTATTCCTGCCTTTTTTACCGGTTTTGGTAGTGATCACGATAACACCGTTAGCGGACCGGGAGCCATACATGGCAGCGGCAGAAGCATCGCGCAAGATGGACATGCTGGCGATATCGGTAGGATTGAGGAAGGTGATATCGGTAGCGGGAATTCCATCTACCACAAACAGCGGGCTGGTACTGCCGATGGTACCCACGCCCCTTACCTTAATATCAATTCCATCGCCGGGAGCCCCCGTAGCGGAGGTAACATTGAGGCCGGGCACCTGGCCTTGTAACATTTGCCCTACATTGGCGACCCTGCGCACCTCGGTGTTTTCCATGTTCACCGTAGACAAAGCGCCGCTGATGGAGTTCCGGCGCTGGGTAGTATAACCTACCACCACAACATCGCTCATAGAACTGTCAACCGCTGCGTTCAGCACAATGGATAGCGCCGACTGATTCGCTACCTGTACCTCCTGTGGCTGGTAGCCGGCGTAACTTATTACCAGGGTACCGGATGGTGGCGCCATAATAGAGAATTTACCCAGTGAATCGGTAGTTGTTCCCCTGGTAGTACGCTTCACTTGTATGGAAGCATACTGCAAGGGGCTGCCTGAAGCCGATAAAACGGTACCGGAAACGCGGATATCCGGGTTCTGCGCCCGGAGCATGGCAGGTAATAAGAAACTAAGAAAAAGGATGCCGGTGCAGTACAGAAAAGACCGGATCCGGGCAGATAAGTGGGAGCTTCGCTCCTGCTGATTTCTTTTCATATAGCAGTATATTACTGTTTTAAATACCCGTAATGAAATAACCGTTAATACCATAAAAGTATGACGGTGAACAAGTTAGACTTTGCACTATAGTATCAGGACCTTACACTATAGTAACATCCGGCCATTGAGCCGGCTGCTTTTACGGGTAGTCCCATGCAGGCTGGTCATGAGATAGCTGATTGCTGCGCACGGTAGTCGTTTGGCGCCAGGTCGTATCGTTTTTTAAATTCACGGTAGAAATAAGACTGGCTATTAAAGCCGGTACGGTAGAAAATTTCGGATACGGTAAGCTGGGTAGTTGCCAGCATATGCGCTGCGTGGCGGAGCCGGATATTCTTAATGAACTCGCCCGGCGTCATGCCGGAGAGGGTTTTAATTTTCCTGTACAATTGCATTTTGCTCATAGCCAGTTCCTTTTCCAGGCGGGCTGCATTCAGCTCTACATCGTCGAGCGCGGCCTCCACGATGGCCACTACACTATCGATAAAAGCTTTATCGGCGTCGGGGATGCCGGAAGATTCCAGGTCCAGGGTTGCCGTATCCCTGAAGATCTCCGTGGTTCGTTCGCGGTATTCGAGCAGTTTCCTGATGCGCACCAGTAAATGAGCGGTATGGAAAGGTTTCGCGATATAGGCGTCGGCGCCCACCTCATAACCTTGGGTTTGATGTTCCATACTGTCTTTGGCCGATAGCAGGATAAACGGGATCTGGCAGGTAGCCGGCGCTTCTTTTACACGGCGGCACAGTTCCAGTCCATCCATATCAGGCATCATGATATCACTTATAATAAGATCGGGGGTATGCTTTTGTAAAAAGGCGATCGCTTCTGTGCCATTCACGGCTTCATACATATTATAGTGTTCCTGCAAAAGGTCACGAAGCAGGTAGCGGATATCGGCATCGTCCTCTACAATGAGCAGTTGTTTGCGGTCTTCATCGCCTACTACCTGTGTCAGGTAAGTACGTTTATTCTGTTCGCCGGCGTCATACACCTGTGGAGCTCTATGCCAGGCTGTTACCGAACGGTAGAGTAAAGAAGGATGTTCCGAAACCGTTGCAGCCGAAGCGTGATCATCCCTGTTCACCAGAGGTAACTGTACATGGAATGTTACTATATCATCGTTACATTCTGCATGAATGGCTCCCTGTAACATCGTAACCAGCTGCTGTGTAAAAGCAAGCCCTATTCCGGTACCAAATTTATCGGCCGTGCTGCCGGCGGCTGAGCCCGAATAAAAGCCGGTAAAGAGTTTATCCATTTGCTCCGGCAACATATGACAGCCGGAATTGGAAACCATCATATCAAGACGGGCGCCGGTTCTTTTCATCACGAATAAAACCGTTGCCTGTGGCGGAGAGTGCCTGAAAGCATTTGACAGCAGGTTAAAGACGATCTTTTCCAGTTTGTCTTTATCCATCCATCCTGAAATACCTTCATCGATCTGGCGGCGATAGGTTTTCTCCTGTTGTTCTGCCAGCGGAACAAAAGGCGCTGCCAGGTTGTGCAGCAGTTCGGAGATATCGCAATAACCATATTTAAGATCAGCGACATCGGCTTCCGCTTTCCTGAAATCGAGCAATTGCTGAACGAGATAGGTAAGGCGGGCAGCCTGCTGGTGAATCACCGACATAAAACGGGATCTGTCTTTTTCCATCGACCGTTCAGCCGAACCCAGGATCAACGTCAATGGCGTTTGCAGTTCGTGGGCAATATTGGTAAAGAAGCCAAGACGTTGCTGGTGCAGTTCTTCTTCCCGCAGCCTCATACGATGTTCCAGTTCCAGTTCATTACGGATCAGCATCCTGTTGCGACGGTAGCGGTAAATTGCATAGGCGCCCCAGAGGAACAGGAGCACATAGGCGATCAAAGCCGGCAATGACAGCCAGGGATACTGTTTCACTGTTACCTGCATAGCAGTAACTTCCTGAGACCATTGCCCTTCACCATTAGACCATTTCAATTTCAATTTATAGTTACCGGGTGGCAGGTTGGTATAAATGATCTTACCGGGCGTAGTTTCTTCATGCCAGATCTTATCATATCCTTCCAGCAGGTAAGTAAACTTACATTTTTCGGCATTAAAGAAGCTGACTGCCCTTACCTCCATTTCAATAAAACCTTCTTTGCGCTGCAATACATATTCGCCTGGTGTTGAGCCGGATGGATGTATGACGCTATAACTATCATCGGGTTTTAAGACCTCTCCTATGCGGCGGTTAGCCAGCACCAGGTTAGGCAGGTCATCGGTATTTTTAATTTCAGCCGGATGAAAATAACTGAAGCCAGCGACACCTCCCATCAGCAGGTATCCCGCCGCATCGCGGTAAACTGCGCCATCGGCAAACTCATTGCCATGCAAACCATCGGCCTGCTGGTAATAACTGATAGCTGCTTCCATGGGAGCAGCAGCCGAACTGGCAGCAAGCGCACCAGCAGACGAATTAGCCGGATCAACAGTTGCAGCGGCACGGGCAACCGGCGTTCCTGAAGCAACGGCCGGCGATACACGGGCCAATCCCCTGTTGGTGCTTACCCATATGGCGCCGGCGGCATCTTCCTGAATAGCGTGAATCGTATTATTGGGAAGACCGTTATCCGTAGTTAATTTATTAAACACAGGCATCGCCTTTCCCTGCTCATTTTCATTAAGCGCGTTCAAGCCATAACTTGTACCTATCCAGAGACGATGACCATTGTCGTAATACAGAGATAATACATCGTTGTTTGACAGGCTTCCTTCATAGGTAAATGCTTTATACGATGTAAAACTGCGTGACTTCTTATTCATCAGGCTAAGACCACCGTAGCGGCATCCTACCCAAAGATTATTATTCCTGTCTTCCGCCAGCGCATAAATAATGTCATTGGCGGGACCATTAACACCGTTCTTACTGTTGTTCGAAGTGTATTGCGCTATAAACTTAACGGCAAAGCCTTTACCGGGTTGTTCAGTTAATTTCAAGTGCACCAATCCAAATCCACTGGTACCCAGCCAAACAGAGCTGTCTTTATCGGGCAGGACGGCATATACCGAGCCGAAGGCCGGGAAGCGTTTTGTTCCACTCACTTCACTCCACTTTATAAAGCGCCTGTTTGTTTTATCATAAAGACCAATGCCAGCTCCATCGGTGCCTATATAAACGAGCCCATCGTGTCCTTCTTTCATTACATACACAGCATTGTTATCGAGGGATGCCGGATAAGAATAGTAACGCCTGCCAATGCCCGTTGCAGCCGCACTTACATCCGGCATTTCTATGATACCACCACCTTTGGTACCTATCCACAGGCTTCCATTCACTTTACAGAATGAACGTACAGCGCGATTGTAAGGCATATTGTTATCTGCCATCGCAACAGAGACAAAAGGTTTGGTTGCCGGAGACACTTTGATGATACCATTACCATCGGTGCCATACCATAAGATCTGTTGTGGTCCCTTGCACCAGGATGTGATACGGATATGCTGCATCTGCTGTACTTCTGCAGCCAGGAAAGACGACGATTGAAAAGCAGCATCATACACGGCAAATCCCCTGTTTGCCCACGCCAGCAGATAATGCTCTTTGTAGAAGCTCATAGCAGTAATCCCTGCAGGCAATGTAAGCAGCCTGGTTGTTTGACGCGCATTGCCGGAAAGGCGATAAAGCTGGTTACCGGCGTCAACATAAAACAAGGCATCATTCAGGAGAAAAAAGCTATTGATGCCGCGGGTGGCAGCTGCATGACGGATAGCATTAAAGCTCCATCCATCGGCCTGGTATGCTTCCAGTATGCCGGCATTATTCAGCAACCAAAGGCGATTAGACCTGTCGAAAGCCATTTTAGTTACACCGGATGGGTGGCGTGGTAAAACACAAAGGCGAAAAGTATCTGCCGCCACGTCGTAACGGAGCAGCCCGTCATGCTGGGTAAAACAATACACAGTTCCGGCAGTATCAACAGTCAGCTGAAACTCCTGTTCACCGATGTTGCTGCGCTGATACTGGCCGTAAAAATAGTTTCTGATCGCACCGGTAGTTTTATTGAAACGGGAAATACCTTCGATAGTGCTCACCCAAAGATTTCCCCTTTTGTCTTCTGTAATAAACCGGGCGACATTGTTGCCTATGCCACTGCTGCTACCGGTGTTGCCATAATTGAATACATGGAAACTACTGCCATCGTAGCGGTTAAGGCCATCCCAGGTAGCAACCCATAGGAGGTTATCGGCGTCGTTATAAAGAAAATTCACAGAGCTGTTAGAGAGGCCGTTCTTGTTATCGAGCTTTTGAATGAGGAAGCGTGCAAGCGGAACAGGCTGGGCATGCAATTGAGAGAACGCACTGCAAAACAATACAGGCAAAAGGATACAGCAGCATAATCCGGATATTGGAATGCACCGGGCAATCCTCTTCTTCGCAAGCAACATTCGCATCGGGTTTTATAGTGGTACAAGGGTTGACCACAAAAAGTACGCCGTTTGGAAACGGCGCCGCATGATACAGTCTTCATATGCGAAGTTTTGGATCAGTATTTCATTATCTGCGTCTTTAAGTATGCGTCCAGTTCCTGTTGTTTTAACTCCAATAAGGTGCCGATCCCGGAAACTATATCGGCATCAGGGATAGCAAGGAACTGCTTCCAGCCATCGAACCCTTTCTTTTCATATACCAGCTTTGCCAGCAGGGAACCTATAGCATAGAGCGTCGACACATCGGCATTGATATCTTTCATAGATCCTTCCGGGAGGAGACCGGAGGGGCTGACATTATTATCGAGGACATATTTCTTTAATACCGCCAGCAATTGCTGATAAGGAAGCCCCGCGCTACCTCCCAGATAGGAAGCAATACCTTCATTGGCCAACCTCAATGGCGATGCAATGCCGAGATCATTTATATATTCGTGCACCAATTCATGCGGATAATATTCAGTATTACTTCCCGAGAATACAACGCCATTCTCTATCACACCACCGTTCCTGGCATAAAACATATTGCGTACATAATCCGCCCCTTTCACATTATACATTTGATGTACATCTCTGCAAGAGTAATAGGTAAACTTCTTAACGGGCAGCTTAAACAGGTGTGCCAGTGAATCATTGAATTTATTCAACGCATTTGCTTCGTTGCGGTTAAAGGTTTCCTCTGACTGTTTTAAATAGCTGATGTTACCTATTGTAGTTTTATACCAGTCTCTTGTATACCAGTCGGTATAGCTTTCAAAAACAAACTTTTTCTTTATGTTATCATAATTAGCCAGCAGGTTGTATACTGCCTGGATTGAATTGTGAGAAGTGTCGTCCCGCGATATAAATGCCATCTTTGCAATGTATTGTTTACCGGTAACTATATCCATTACGCCCAGCAAAGTTGGCTTATAGTACTCCGGGTTATCGTAGTACATACCAGAATAGTAGATCTTATAGATCAATGCTGCGTCTCCCCATTTTGCCATTGCCGAATCGCTGAACTGGTTATGCAAATATTCAAGATCCCTCCGGTTCCGGAAAAGGGAATCCACTGCGTTATAAAATTCTTCCTGCCGTTCTATATTGGCAGAATTATGTTTATGATCGAGGTTCCAGGAGATGCCTCCCAACTGTTCAATAGACTGTGCAGTTGAAGGAAAAGACCAGGTTAGCAGTAACGCTATCCCCCAAATAAAACTCCGCCCCTGCCGAAAATTCTTCATGGTATCTTTTTAAACTTGTTTTACTACCAAGGGGTACGAAAGAGCAGGCAAGGATTAAACCTGCGGACACTAAGATCGTGGTGTTTGGCCGAACAAACCATCTGCTCATACTATAATAGCGCCGTTAGTGTAAATAGAGTGCTGGCGGTTTTTACTATATTGGAGATCCGTTGCTGTCCATTTCAGGCAACGGTATAAGGTTTAGTGACGGCCAACCGGAGTAGGGCAATAGTTTGCGTAACCTGCGGGGAACGATTGGCGCCCTCAAGGGCAGTTTGCATATAGACAGTACTTACGGAAAGGCCCCAAAATATCGTTGAGTATCCCTTACCGTAACAACCTCTAAAGTTCCTAGCGAATGCGGAGGAGACACCCAAAAATGGCTATAAAGTGATTAACTTAGGATATGGCTGTCTAAGTAGTTTTATTCGACGATAATGCCTTCCTGCTGGATGCGTTTGAGATCCTGTTCTATAATATGGAACATATTGTACTGAAAGCCCGTTTTACCGATACCCGCGACTTATTGACCCGTATACAGCAATAACAGCCTGATATATACTTATGGATATCAACATTCCACCCATGGACGGCATAACAGCCATCCTTGAGATCATTGTTGCACACTCACAGGCGAAGATCATAGTGAAGGTCACAGCTATAAAATGATCGCCGATGAATGTGGCATCAGTTACCAGACCGTGAAGTCTCATATCAAGAACATATACCACAAGCTGCATGTAGCCAGCATGACGGAAGCAGTAAGTAAAGCGCTCCGGGGAAAGCTGGTATAAACCAATAGGCGGTTATCCATTACACCGGTTCAGGTCCTGTGCCTTTGTCGTCAATCTTTATTTCCCCGGTTTTGACCGGGCTTTTGGAAGGTTGTTCTTCGCCGAAGAGCACTCCCCACTGGCGGAACATTTCTGTGCGGTCGAAGATGATCTTAAGAATGGCTATTATGGGTAAAGAGAGGAACATACCCGAGATACCCGCCAGCTTGCCGCCTACGAACACACCAACGATACTAGCCAATGCGTTGATCTTTACTTTGGAGCCAACGATCCTGGGCATGAGAATATTGTTATCGAAGAACTGAACAACAGCTATAACGATAAGAACCGTCCATACCGGCCCCAGTTCCTGCGAAGATGAGACCGTTAATAAAACGGCAATGAGGTTACCTATCAGCGCTCCTATATAGGGAATAAGGTTAAGGAAGGCAAACATAATAGCTATTAAGATCGCATGCTTGATCCCAAAAACAGAAAGCAGGATGCCTAACAATATTGTCATATAAGTTATCTGAATGAGCAAGCCCCCAATATAACTTTTGATAATAGCTTCTGTTTCGTGCATCACCTCCTGTACCTTATCATGGGCCGAGCCACGAAACCAAAGGAAGACGAAATTGAGTAATAAATTTTTATAATATAAAAGGAAAAAGATATAGATGGGGATGAGTCCGAAGAAAAGGAGCAGGTTGGTGGCTGAAGCCGCAACGGAGCCAAGCAGGTTGCCCGCATAGTTGAGCAGTTTATTCCCCTGTTCGTTTATTACCTGGGTTTGCTGCTGGGCAGAAAAATGGCCTTTCTTTTCGATCCATGCGCTCAGATTATTGATGTGCATGGTCATATTATCTCTTATTTTGGGAAAATCGCTTACGAGGCTGTTTATCTGGCGGAAGAAGAGCCATACGAAGAGCGCCACAACAATCACCAGCAGCAGGATAGCAAGCAGTATAGCTATCGTTTGGGGCACCTTTTTTTTCACCAGGAAACGACAGACGGGCAATAACACCAGGGAAAGAAAGAAGGAAAGGATAAGCGGCATGATAACGTCGCTCGCCAGCATTATGAGGGCGCCAACCAAAAAAAGCCCCAGCATTTCAATCGATCGCCGCACGGTGAGGGGCAGGGTAGAATTTTCCATGGTGTGTCAGTTGTTTTATAGCCGGTCAATATTTCAAGAAGCAGGCCATTCCTGCAATCTAATGAAAAAAACAAGATTACCTGTATACAGGTATTGTTGGTATCCTGTTTGAGTTATAGGTTTGTGGTACATTTTTTATAGTAAAATATTGGTATGCGGTATAAGTATGGGCGTGCTTATAACCAAATCCAGTTTAGCGGGCACTTTCGGGTGCCCGTTTTATTTTAAGAATGGCGGAGCAGCAGAAGCTATAAAGCCAAAGGCCGGATCGTTAAAAGATCCGGCCTTTTTATCATTAAAGCGGTTAAGCTTTATCCTATCTGAAGTTGTACTTGATACCAACAGTCCATGTTCTTCCGAAACCAGGATAAACGCGGTTGTTTTTACCAGAGCCATTGTCACCGATTTTGAAGTCGGTAGCAACAGTAGGATCATACTTAATGTCATCAGTAGATTCTGCGATATATTTTTTATCGGTCAGGTTGTCTACGTTCAAACGGATAGTGAACCTGTCTTTACCCCATTTGAAGTTGTAAGAGAGCATACCATCGAACAGGCCGTAAGAAGGCAGTTGCCAAGCTTGCTGACCTTCTTTAGTAGCATCTGTACGGTTTTCCGGAGTGAAATTGGCGTAAAGTTTAGTAGCATAGTAGTAAGAACCTCTCAGCCTTAAACCTTTTACGATTTCGTAAGTAGCGGCGAAGTTAGCTGTCGTTTGAGCAGCGTCACCTACTTTCAGTCCTTTGGTATAGAGGTTAACAGTACCGAGTTTTTCGTTGCTGTCGTTGAACACGTCGGTAACAACGTTGTTGTCGTATTTCCAGTTACCGAATGAAGCCATAGCCTGGATTTCGAGCTGTTGAATGGGATGGCTGTTCAGTTCAAATTCAACACCCTGGTGAATAGCAACCAGACCATTGATATTAGCCCTGTAAGTTAAGCCAGTTGCAGGGTCGGGGAAGTTCCTGATGATGTTTTTATCTTTCCACTCAGTACGGTAAAGGTTCACATTAGCGGCCAGGTATTTAGAACGGAAACCGTAACCCAGTTCGCTTGTGAAGATCTTTTCGTTAGTGATATTTTTTACGATATCAACGTTGTTGTTGTTAGGCCATACGGTGTTGAAGAAAGGCGCCCTTGTGAGGTAACCGATGTTTCCAAACACGTTGTGTTGTGCATTGATACGATAGTTTACACCACCTTTAACTGTATAAGCCAGGAAGTCTTTCTTCTCAGATTTCCACCTGGAATCAGTTTTCTTGTCGTACAGGAAGTGATCGATACGCTGATAGTTCGTATTGCTTAAAGAGCCGGCAGCGAAGATGCTGAAGCTTTTCACGTTATACTCACCAGACAGGTAACCGCCGACTTGTTTAACCAGACCATCGTTCGCATAGTCGATAGTACCGTTTTTATCGTAACCGGCTACGTATTTATTAGGGTTGTTTACGTCTTTAGTTTCGAAGTAAGCAGCAGTACCCAGGGCATCATCTACTCTGCGGTAGTGAATACCTTTATAGTAACGTAAGTCGAGACCCGCATTAACAGTGATAGCATTAGTGAAGTCATGTTTCAGGTTCACGATAGCGCCATACCAGTTGTGAGAGTTCATAGAAGCACGACGGATGATACCATTGTTAGAAGCGTCGGCTACGTATTGTCCCTGGTAAGCACCAGCAGTAGGCCATGCGGGGTTAGCAGTAGTAGTACCGAAACCAGCAGTAGCGAAACCGCTGTTCCAACGTTTGATATCGTCGAAGCGGATCAGGCCATTGGCGTCTTTAGCAACAGTGAAGCCAGTAGAGCCGTTGATAGTGCCGATAGGGCCGGTTCCACCACCACGACCGAGAGATGCATAAACTACAGCGCTCAGATCAGTTTTTTCGCTGATATTCCAGTAGTAGTTGATGTTAGCCACTGGTTTGTGGTAGAAGTTTTTGCTCCAGCTATATTCTTTGCCATTGAGGTAACCGTAAGAGTCGTTATACTTGTCGCCTCTGTTCACAACAGCAGTGTTGTTAGGGTTGCCGTACAGGGTTTCGTATTTGATAGCTGCGCTACGCTGGTTGTGCCATTGAGGCGCACCGGTTACAGTAGCAGTAAGGGTGTGGTGGCTGTTGATCTCCCAGCCCAGGGTAGCGAAATAGTTCCAGCCTTCGAATTTAGTTCCGTCTACATAGCCATCGCCACGTGTGTAAGAACCTAATACAGAGAGAGCCAGGCCATTTTTATTTTTACCGGTGTTATAACCGAAGGTATATTTCATGTAATTGTCGTTACCAGTGGTAGCAGAAACCTGACCACCTTTTTCCATTTCGGTAGCTTTTGTAACGATGTTGATGTTACCACCTACAGCTGCAACAGAGAGTTTAGAAGCACCAAGGCCTCTTTGAACCTGAACGTTGCTGGCGATTTCGGCCAGACCAGCCCAGTTACTCCAGTAAACCGCGCCGTTTTCCATGTCGTTTACAGGAACACCGTTCACCATTACGGCGGTGTTAGCCTGGTTGAAACCCCTAACGTTGATACGGGAGTCGCCGAAGCCACCACCGGATTTTGTAACGTAAGTAGAAGGAGTAACCTTCAACAATTCGGGGAATTCTTTATTACCGATCCTTTCTTCAATTACTACAGAGCGTAAAGTAGAAACGGCAACCGGCGTTTTACGGTCGATAGCGATGTTACTGCTTACAACCACTTCTTTCATTGCCAGCTGGCTAGATTCGAGGCTTACATCGCCAAGATCCTGACCTGCCTGAACACTGATAGTTTTAGGAAGAGATCCAATAGAGGAGATTTCAACGGTAGTGGCTTCAGCCAGTGGGAAGGAAAAGCTTCCGTCCGCACCTGAAATGTAACGAACTTCTCTACCTGACTTTTTTACTGTTAGGGTAGCGCCAGGGATACCTTCTTTGGTAACGGCATCAATGAGGCGGCCTTTTACGTGGGATTGGGCTAACATTGCAAGGGGAGCTAATAGCACGAATGCAATTAGCAGCAGTTTTCTCTTTAAAAGCATAAGAATGTTACTTTTTTTCAGCTGCAAAGAAAAGAAATAAAAAGTTTCCAATTTCAACATAATGTTAACAAACGGTTACGTAACCTATTGACATTTTGGTCTGGGAGGGTTATATTCTCCTGTTAACCTGTTAGTTAAAAGGCAATTACGGTAAAGCCGATGCTTCCCCGTATTTTTGCATTTCAATTCCGAAATATGCTGGATAGTATAGAAAGTGCACTTGACGACCTGAAGAAAGGAAAGCTTGTGATAGTAGTAGACGACGAAGACCGTGAGAATGAAGGCGATTTTGTTACGGCAGCTGCCAATGTAACCCCCGAGATCATCAATTTCATGAGCAAGGAAGGCAGGGGCCTGATCTGCGCTCCTTTGACCGAGGAAAGGGCCGACGAACTGCAGTTAAACCTGATGGTCAATAATAATACGGCGTTACACGCCACGCCTTTTACGGTAAGTATAGATCTTTTAGGGCATGGATGTACCACTGGGATCAGTTCTCATGACCGCGCCAAGACCGTTCAGGCGCTGATAGACCCGGCCACCACTCCTGCCGACCTGGGCCGTCCGGGGCATATTTTCCCCTTAAGGGCCAAGAACGGGGGCGTTTTGAGGCGTTCCGGCCACACAGAGGCCACTGTTGACCTTGCCAGGCTGGCGGGATTTGCGCCTGCCGGGGTATTGGTAGAAATAATGAATGAAGATGGCACCATGGCGCGTCTTCCCCAGTTAAGAGAGATCGCCAACAAGTTTGATCTCAAAATCATTTCCATCAAAGACCTGATCGAGTACCGTTTACAGACCGATTCTCTTATAGAGGAGATCGTTCGGGTAGATATGCCTACGCAATATGGTCATTTTAAACTGGTGGCTTTCCGGGAGAAAACGAATGGGGCAGAGCATCTGGCGCTTATTAAAGGGGAATGGACCAAGGAAGAGCCGGTACTGGCCAGGGTGCATTCCAGCTGTTTTACGGGTGATATATTGGGCAGTATGCGTTGCGATTGTGGTGAGCAGCTGCACAAGGCTATGCAACGGATTGAGGCAGAAGGGAAAGGTATTATATTATATATGAACCAGGAAGGCAGGGGAATAGGACTTGTAAATAAGCTGAAGGCCTATAAGCTACAGGAGGAAGGAATGGATACGGTGGAAGCAAACCTGCATCTGGGCTTTCCCATGGATCAGCGCGATTATGGTGTAGGGGCGCAGATCCTGCGTTATCTTGGCGCCACCCGCCTGAAGCTGATGAGTAATAATCCCCGCAAGCGGGCGGGACTAAAAGGTTACGGCATCGAAATTGTAGATATCGTACCCATTGAAATTTGCCCTAATGAGCATAATGAAAAATATCTCAGGACCAAAAGAGATAAACTTGGACATGAAATACTTTCCAACAAATAGCTTTTAGTGCATACTCTAAACCAAAAATAAATATATACCCAATGGCTTCAGACCTGTCTAAACTACTGCAGAAACAAAAGAACCAGATATTAGAGATATGGATGAACAAGCAGCTTGCGGATATAAGTTTGCGTGAAGACCTTTTGTCCAACGAAGATCTGCGGGAGCAATCCACAGAATTGCTGGATGCCGTTGTAAAATATATCGGAAAGAACAATACTGATGGTAACGCGGATGAATTCGACCCTGTATTCGAGATCTTGTCCGGGATATCGTTAAGCCGGGCCAAGCAAGGTTTTTCGCCCCGCGAAACCGGCATTTATATCTTCAGCCTCAAGGAGGCGCTGCAGGAAGTTATTCAAAAGGAATACAGTAATAATACCACGCTTTTATACGAGAGCTTCATTACGATCAATAAGCTGGTCGACAGTTTTGGCATTGTTACTTTTGAAACATACATCAAAGGTCGTGAAGAGGTGATACTGCGCCAGACAGATGAGATCACGGAAATCTCCACTCCCGTTATACGGGTATGGGACGGCATACTGGCATTGCCTATTATAGGAACGCTTGACAGTTCGCGTACACAGATCGTAATGGAGAACCTGCTCCAGGAGATTGTAGTAACCGGCAGCAGTATAGCGATCCTGGATATTTCAGGTGTACCTACGGTAGATTCGCTGGTTGCGCAGCACCTGATAAAAACAGTAAGCGCTACGCGACTGATGGGAGCGGAATGCATCATCAGTGGCATCAGGCCGGAGATTGCCCAAACGGTAGTTCACCTGGGGATAGACCTCTCCAATATTATTACAAAAGCTTCTCTTGCCAGTGCATTACATTATGCGTTCAGCATGTTACAACTGGAAGTAAAAAAGAAATCTATAAAAGCAAACCGGGTGTAGGACATGGACAGAATTCCTATTCTAAGAATGGGTCACTTTCTGTTGGTGACCATACAAACGGACCTATACGACAGGCTGGCACTGGAGCTGGAAGCGGACCTGGTGCAAATGGTGAATAAAACCAATGCCAAAGGGGTACTGATAGATATTTCAGCCCTGAGCATAGTGGATTCCTTTATGGGAAGGATCATTGGCAATATTGCCAGCATGTGTAAGATACTTGATGCCGAAACGATCGTAACCGGCATGCAACCTGCGGTAGCCATCACTTTAATAGAACTGGGGCTTGATTTAAAAGGCGTTCATACGGCTCTGAATGTAGAAAGGGGTATGGCGATACTGCAGGCGAAGATCAGGGAGCAGTCCGATATCAGCGAAGAGACAGACGACGAAGACGACGATGATTATCCGGATACTGAACGCTTTGAATCTTCTGATACATGATCCTCACACTCAACCAGGAGACCCTCCCTTTATATAAGGAGCAGGAGGTGATACTGCTTCGTAACCGGATCAAAGAGTATGCGGTTAAAATAGGCATGGGCCTGGTAAATCAAACAAAACTTATCACTGCTGCCAGCGAGCTGATGCGTAATATGCTGAAGTATGCTGCCGGCGGCTCCGTAAAAGTAGAAGCTGTTAGTAAAGGCAGGGAAACCGGCATCCGGCTTGTATTTACAGACAAAGGGCCTGGCATCCCGGATATTGCACTGGCGATGAAGGACGGCTATTCTACAGGCAAGAGCCTGGGAGTAGGCTTACCCGGAACCCGGCGACTTGTAAGTGAGTTTGATATCAAAAGCAAACCGGGAGAGGGCACTGTTGTAACAGTAATAAAATGGAAGAATGGCTAGAATGCACCATCAATTTTTTAATGTCGCTGACCGAAGCTACCTGGCCATCATAAAAAAAGATATTCATTCCCTTGCAGTACAGTTGCCGTTTTCATCGAACCAACTGGCAGAGATAGATATCATTGTTGCGGAATTAACCAGTAACCTGATCAAATATGCAAAAGAAGGACAGTTGCTGGTAAAATTAATTGATGAAGACGACAGGCAGGGAATAGAGATCTTAAGTATAGACCAGGGGCCCGGCATGTCGGATGTAAGCCGTATGCAGGAGGATGGCGTGTCTACCGGCACGTCCCTGGGCCAGGGTTTGGGCGCTATTAAACGGCTGTCGCATGAATTCCAGGTGTATTCCGTAAAGGGCTGGGGCACTATTGTACTTACACGGGTATGGACAAAAGCGCCGTCGTTTATTAAACCCAGGAAATTATTTGAAGTACAATCGGTAGTTGTACCCAAACCGGGAGAAACCGGGTGTGGCGATGGCATGGCGTATAAAAAGACGGGCAATCACCTGCTTATATTTTCCGGAGATGCTTTAGGTCATGGCGAGGATGCCGGGGAGGTGATGGAAAAGGCTGTAAAAGCATTTCATGACAGCCCTGAGACAAGCCCGGCAGCAACTTTGCGTTTCATGCATACCGAGGTGCGGAAAACACGCGGGCTGGTAGCATGCGTAGCTTCTTTCTCATTCAGAGAAAAAAAATGGACCATTGCCGGGGTAGGCAACATTAGTATACGTTCCGGCAACTTTGAATTTTCGAAAGGTTATTTTTCATATAACGGCATTGTAGGTTTAAATATACCTGGCAGTATGAAAGACCAGGAAATCATTTGTGAGCCGCATCAGCGGCTTGTATTTTGTTCTGACGGTCTTAAATCGAGATGGGAGTTGCCCAAACTGGCGGGCATTTATAAATATGATCCAATAATACTGGCAGCAGCTTTGTATAAGGATTATGCCAGGAATACAGATGATATGTCGGTTATCGTTGGCAAAATAAACGTATCGTAATGAAGGAAATCGCCAGGGTATCTCTGTCAAATGAAATGGACCTGATACTGGCTCACCGCCGGTCGATGAAGCTTGCCGAGATAGCAGGGTTATCTTTATCGGCACAGACTACATTTGCGACTGCCGTATCGGAGGTGGCGAGGTTAATCCTGGACCGGAGCCGTGAAGGCGTTTTAAAAGTAGGCATTTATTCCCTTGGCAGGGAGCAGGCCGTGGTGGCCTATATCTGCGACAGAAGAGCCGATATTTCCCTTAAAAATCCCGAGTTACAGAACGCCCGCAAACTGGTCAATAAATTCCAGATCACAACGACGCCTGAAGAGGTATGTATCGAGCTTTATTATAACATTCCGCTGCTGATCCGTAATATAGAACAGAAAATCAAAGACTGGCAGACGATGTTCAGCCAGGACCTTCCGGTATCGCCCTATGAAGAGATCAAGCGGAAAAATGAGCAATTGTTACTACTGGCGGAGAAATTAAAAGCCAGTGAAAACCAATACCGGACGCTTACCAATGCTTTGCCCCTGATCATTTTCACGCTCAACAGCAAAGGCCAGGTGGTGTACACGAATAACTGGATGCATACCTATACGGGTTATACGGCCGATCAGCTGAACGAAGAAAAGTGGCAGCAGGTAGTTCATCCCGAGGATCATCCTTCGTTCCTGATGATGCTGCAGAATGTAGCGGCGGCAGAGGGCGCGATCATTAAAACCCAATGCCGGATCAAAGATGCGCTGACGGGCAGGTTCAACTGGCATGTGATATCGGTATCGCCTTTACAGGAGGAGAGCAACAGTGACCTGTTCATAGGTTATATCGTAGATATTCATGCCCAGAAAGAGTTTGAGCAGGCAATGCGCGACAACCAGCATCTGAAGGAAATACAGCATAAGCTTACGCGCAATGAAATGGAGTTGCGGCATAATATCAACCAGCTCAACCGGAGCAATACCGAGTTGCAGCAGTTTGCCTATGTAGCCAGTCACGACCTGCAGGAGCCTGTTCGAAAAATGATCTTCTACAGTGACTATTTTCATAAGAACTATTCGCAACTGATAGATGAAAAGGGCAGTTTGTTCTTAAACAACATGCTGCATGCCTCGTACCGGATGCGTAACCTGATCAATGATCTTTTATCGTTCGCCAAAATACGGAAGGAAGACACCAGTTTTGAACCTGTAGAGCTTAATGAAATTGCATCGGAGGCGCTTCGCGATCTTGAGATAACCATTAATGATAAGAAGGCCAGCATTCATATAGCGCCACTGCCTGCCATCGAAGGCAATGCGATACAGCTGGTACAACTATTCGAGAACATTATCGCCAATGCGCTGAAGTATGGGAAAACGGATGTTGCTCCTGAAATACAGATACAGGCCAGGTTCACAGATGATCAGCAGGTACGTATCAGTTTTGCGGATAATGGCATCGGTTTTGAGACCAAATATCTCCCCAAAATGTTCACCTTGTTCCAGCGGTTACATGGTATCGGGGAATACGAGGGCACGGGCTTTGGGCTGGCCATTTGTAAAAAAATTGTTGATTTGCATAATGGAACTATTGATGCGAGCAGTACACCGGGAGCGGGCGCTGTATTTACGGTCACGCTTCCTTTGCTGCAATCTAAAAAAATAAATGGCGATGTCTTTGAATATTAAGATACTGCTGGCAGACGACGATAAAGAGGACCAGCTGATACTTTCGGATGCTTTTCACCAGATAGGCATCACGAATGCTGTTCATTTTGAAGACAATGGAGAAGGCGCGTTGCAGCACCTGGAACGTAGTTTCGAGGAGAACGTGTTACCCCAGCTTATCATACTGGACCTGAACATGCCGCGTATGAACGGTACACAAACCCTGCGTATTTTGAAGCAGGATGCGCGGTTCAAACATATTCCTATCATCATTTATTCCACTTCGCTGAACAACATCGAGCGTGACGAGTGCATCAGGCTTGGAGCGCATTCTTATATCATCAAGCCACTCACTTTCAGCGAGTATATTAAATCGGCGGAATACTTCTACAATTTATGCCTTCCTGCGCCTAACGAGCAGTAAGATGCAGACAACCTGTTATTGTCCGGCCAGGAAAACAGCATTTGCGAAGAGTAGCTTTCCTCCTTCCCAGAAATGGCGGAAAAGGGGGTTATCGGCCAGGTAAACGACGGTACCTTTTCCGAGTCCCTGCGCGCCAAAGACCAAACCATCTTTAATACGTGGTTTCAGGCGGCTTCCTACAAAGCCTGAAACGTAGTTCTCTTTTTTAAGGACGCCTACATTCCAGCCGTTCTTCAGGAAATTATATACTGTTGACTGCTGTTTAAGCGTATAGTAGCTGCCGCTGTAGCCATAAGCCAATGGATGGGAATCGTCGAGGTCGACCCTGAAAATAGCGCCGGGTATTGCTTCTGCAGCGCCGTCACGTTCCTGCTCGCTGAAACGGTGGAGCATGCTGTAGCTGCCAACAGAGTCATTGTCTTTTTCTTCTTCTTTTGGCTGGATGCCCCATCCTTCGTCCGACAGTCGCGCCACTGCCTGTTCTATTGCCACCAGCTTCCCTCCTTCTTTTACGAACGTCCTGAGCTTATCATTTACATTTTTATCGTTGAGGACGTCGTAATAGCCGTCGGGCATGATGAGCACATCATAATTCCTGAGGCTGAAATCGGCGAGATCGCGGGTATTGAGTAAAGTGACGGGATAATCAAGCACCTGGTCGAAGAAGGCCCAAACTTCGCCTGCGCCGAGCGAAGAAGTTTGTTCGCCTGTCAACAGTGCTACGCGGGGTGCGTGCAGGTAGTGAATGCCTGAAGAGCCGAAATCGGCGCCCTGGTCAACAAAACCACTTTCCACAGATTCGGGTTGCAGCTGGAAGTTGCGGCAAACTTTGTTGGTGACAGCGCTCCATTCAGGGATATTTCCTCCTTTCAATACCAGGAGGGTACCCCTTTCATAGACCTTATTTTTATACGTAAACGGTTTTTGAGCAAACCGCAGTCTTACTTTCTGCTGCAGCAAGGCAGCCATCGCCTGGGCACTTTGCAGGGAATTATAAGGAATGAGCAGGCCATAATTGCTGGTAATGTCGGCAGCAGGCGCCGGTTCGCCGGTTCTATTCTCCTGAATTTCAAGGCGTTCTTTAACGGCATAGGCTTTCAGGTTATAAACATAAGGTATTGCCCAGGCGGTAATATCGTAAGTCACCGAATCGTTAAGCCGGCTTCTGGGTTCGAACAATACCCTGAGCAGGTTACTACGTGGCTGGAAGGCAGTTATAGCAAGGTGTTCACCTTCGTCGCGGAAGCTTTCTTCTTTATCGGAAAAGTAGTTCAGGCCGCGGAACGATTTGGAAGCCAACTGACCATAGCGGATATCATTTGCATGGAGGAGCCGTTTCAATCCTTCCAGCTGCGCTTTGTTTTTAGTGGTCACCACATATGTTTTATACACGGCGTCTTTGGCGGCGGTGTTATCGTCGAAAAACTTTTTGTATTCGGTAACCAGGCGGGCAGCGTTTTTGGCGCTGATCTCGATGGTGGAAAGTCCTGCGGTGTAGTGGTGTGCAATTCTATCGGAGAGCGTTAATGTATCGCCGTCGCTTTTAACGATGCCAAGTCCTCCCCTGCTATGGCCGCCTTGTTCAAAGGTCATGCCTATGGCGCCGTTGTACATGGGATAGGTATCGCCGTAAGAGGGGTAAAAGAGGTCGAATTCTTCGCGTGTAAAGTAGAGCCACCCGTTGGCGTCGAAATAGCGGGCATTGTTTTTCCCGGACAGAACCTGGAACTCACGCTGCCAGGGTGTGATAACTTCGTGGAGCGGTTCGGCTGCGGGGGCAAAATAATAGGGAGAATTATAAAGCTGTTCGTGGAAATCGACATGCACCTGCGGCATCCACTCGTTGTATTTTTTCATCCGCTGCTGCGATTCTACCTGGGTTTGCCATGCCCAATCCCTGTTGAGATCGAAGTTGTAGTGGTTACTTCTGCCGCCGGGCCATGGTTCATCGTGTTCGCGTGACTGTGGATCGACATTGTATTTTCTGCCTACCACGCTGTTAAACCAATTCACATAGCGGTCTCTGCCATCGGGGTTGATGCAGGGATCTATGATCACTACAGTTTGTTTCAGCCATTCTTTGGTTTGTTTATTTGCGGGATCGGCGAGGGCAAACAAAGTTTGCATGGCAGCCTCTGAGGAAGAGGGTTCGTTGCCGTGTACGTTGTAACTAAGCCAAACGACTGCGGGGGCCTGCGTGGTAGCAGCAGCGTCTTTGCTGCTCCCTGCCAGTCTTAAGTTATTACGTTGTATTTCGCCCAGTTTTGCGATATGAGAGGGGTCGCTTATATATACGACGATCAATTCCCTGTTCTCCGTGGTTTTGCCATAAGATTCCACTTTCACCATATCGGGCCGGGCTGCTGCTACTGCCCGGCAATAGGCTACCACCTGGTGATGTGCGGTGTACCTGCTTCCTAATTTATAACCGAGGAACTGTTCCGGGCTTTGAACCGATTGCGCGTGGACGGTAAAAAAGCAACACAATAAAACGGAGAATAGAAATATTTGCCTCATAAACGCGATATGAAATAAAGGTGTAATATAGCTGATTTAGGAGTTTCATTCTTAGATTTTATGTAGGTTTGAGGAGCCTTTTGCATGTATGCAATAACGGGTGACAGAGAGACCAGTAAAAACATTGATATTATGAGTTTCGAACAAGGATTTCTCGCAGATATTACAAAGCGATTCCGTATCTATAAAGAGATGGGTGATAAAACCCTTGCACAGCTCAGCGAAAAGGAGCTGTTTTTCCGTCCCTCGCCGGAAAGCAACAATATTGCCATTATCATACAGCATATGTATGGCAGTATGTTAAGCCGCTGGACCAATTTCCTTACGGAAGACGGGGAGAAACCCTGGCGGAAAAGAGATGCCGAGTTTGAAGCTACGGAAGCTTCAAAGGCAGACCTGTTGTCGTTTTGGGCGGAGGGCTGGAAATGCCTGCTCGACACGCTTTCTTCCCTGAAACCTGAAGATCTCACCAAAACCATTTATATCCGTACGGAACCTTTGATGGCCTATGACGCCATATTAAGGCAGCTGGCGCATTATTCTTCACATGTAGGGCAGATCATCCTTCTGGGAAAAATGATCAGGGATAAAGACTGGCAGTCGCTTAGTATTGTTAAAGGCCATAGCTCGGAATATAACCAGTCTATGGGCATGCGTTAGCGGGAATTCCGCCGCTTGTCCGTTTTTTGGTATCTGATTTGTCAATGGTAGCTTATCTTTATTTTTTAGGGTTAAATCACGCGTCTTCTGAAGAAATTTCTGAAAATACTTGGTCGTATTCTCCTTACCCTATTGGCGATTCTGTTATTATGCTGGTTGCTGTTGCAAACAGAAACGGTTCAGAATTTCATCGTACGTAAGGTAACTGTCCGTTTGTCTAAAGAGCTGAACACGGAGGTGCGGATCAAGCATGTAAGTCTTACTTTTTTCAACAAGATGAACCTGGAAGGCACACTGGTGAGGGATCTTCAGAAAGACACCCTGTTGTATGCCGGCAAGGTGAAGTTGCGGATCACGGACTGGTTTTTCCTGAAAAGCAAGGCCGACCTGAAATATATAGGGCTGGAAGATGCGGTAGTAAAACAGTACCGGAAAGATTCCATCTGGAATTTCCAGTTCCTTATCGATCATTTTTCCAGTAACGACACGGTTCCCAGGCCAAAGCGGAAGTCGCAGTTGTCGTTCAATATCAAAAAGCTGGATCTCAAAAACGTATCGTACCTGAAGAATGACCTTTGGGTAGGGGAACGGATGCGTTTGAGGGTGGGCAGTCTTTTACTGGATGCAGATAATATTGATTTCAATAAAGGTATTCTGCAGGTGAATGAAGTGATGCTCGATAAACCATTCTTTACCATCGAGGATTTTGACGGGCTGCGTCCGCCCAGGCCTCCGCGTAAGAAAGGTTTGGATACGGGCATGTATTTTAACAGCGGGCACCTGTTTGTACAGGTTGGGAAGATAAAGATCACCAATGGTCATTTTGCGATTGGTGCAGAACACCCGGATTCGGACCCGGGTCTTTTTGATGGCGCCAATATTGTTTTTTCGAAGATCAACAGCGATATCACCGGCTTCAGTTTCATAGAGGATACGATGCGGGCCAATCTTGTGCTGGCAGCCAAAGAGCGGTCGGGGCTGGATGTAAAACAGCTAAAGGCTAAGTTCCGCTTTACTCCCCAGATCATGGAATTTGCGCGCCTGGATCTGCGCACCGGCAAATCACGTCTTCATAATTACTATGCGATGAAGTATAAAGACTTCAACAAAGACATGGGTGATTATATAGACAAGGTGATCATGGATGCTCATTTCAATGAGTCGGAGGTGAGCTCGGATGATATTGCTTATTTCGCGCCGGAACTGCGTAACTGGAAGCAGCTGGCGCTGATGAGCGGTAAGTTCAACGGCACTGTCGCCGATTTTTCGGTTAAAGATCTTTTTGCCCGGACGGGTAATGTTTCGTTTATAAAAGGCAACCTGTCTATGAAGGGACTTCCCTATATCGGGAAGACCCAGATATCGTTTACCAATGGTCTGTTACAAACCAATTATCAGAATGGCGTAGCCTTATTACCTGCGTTAAAAGAAATAAAGGAACCCAACCTGGCTGCGCTGGGGACCGTTCAATACAAGGGTGATTTCAATGGTACCATCTATGATTTCAAGACGATAGGCAATGTTACTACCAGTTTGGGTGGTGTGTACACAAACCTGAGCATGAAATTCCCTGCGCGCGGCGAACCGTCATATGCGGGTTCGGTGATCACCAAACAATTTAATCTTGGAAAATTCATCGAGCAGCCTATGCTGGGCAGGGTAAGCTTCGACGGGCAACTTACCGGTTCGAGCTTTTCGATGAGCCGGTTAAAGACGGAGCTGAAAGGGCATTTCAGCGAGCTTGAATTCAATGATTATGCTTACAGCGACCTGGTATTCGACGGCACGATCGAGAAGCGTTTTTTTAAGGGAGCGTTTAAATCGAATGATACCAATTTCGGTTTCACCAGTAATATACAAATAGACCTGAACGATTCTGTTCCGAGGATCAACCTGCTGGGCGACCTTGTTAATTCGAATCTGAAGGCATTGAATTTCACCAAGGCTGATTTTCGTCTTACCGGGTTATTTGACCTTGACTTTGCGGGCAAGAACATCGATGATTTCCTGGGATCGGCCAAAATACTGAATGCCACCTTATCGCACGATACCAGTCATTTAAGTTTCGATTCATTAACAGTCACCGCCTATACCGATACCGCCAACCGCCGTGTGCTTACTGCGCAGAGCAATGAATTTGATGTAAGCCTGCGCGGGCAATATAATATCATGGACCTGCCGAACAGCTTCCAGCTGTTCCTGAACAAGTATTATCCAGCTTATTTTAAAGCGCCTGCCGTAACGCCCAAGAACCAGCGTTTCATGGTTTCATTAAAAACACGTGCGTTCGATGACTATGCGCGGATCATCGATTCCAGGTTATCGGGCCTTAACAATGCCCTTCTGATAGGTGGGATCAATACCAGGGATTCAGGCATCTTTTATGTGCGTACGGAGGTTCCTTTTGTAAAGTATGACAAGTATCGTTTTGAAAATGCGAATTTTCAGGGACGTGGTGATTCTATAAAGCTGCGTTTAACGGGTACACTGGACAAGGCTTATATTGGCGACAGTCTTTTCTTCCCCAATACTTCCATTGCCATTAATTCGGAAAAGGATCATTCTGTTATTAAGTTAACCACCAGTGCGAATACCACATTAAATGCCGTAGAGCTTAATGCCGATGTGTTCACGCTCGAAGATGGTGTACGTATTAATTTCCAGCCATCGTCGTTCGTGGTGAACAACAAATCGTGGACGCTTGAAAAAGAAGGAGAGCTGGTGATCCGGCGCAATTTTGCATCGGCCAGGAATGTTCGTTTTACGCAGGGTTTCCAGGAAATGAACATTGAAACGGAGGAAGTTGAAGGCGGCAATCACTCGAACCTGGTGTTAAGGCTGAAGAATGTGAACATAGGCGACTTCACGCCACTTATCACAAAAACGCCGCGCCTCGAGGGTGTTGCCAATGGCAGTGTGCATGTAAGCAATTTCTTTGAGAAGATAAATATCAATGCCGACCTGCAAACGGAGCAGTTCAGGCTGGATGATGATTCGGTGGGAGTAGTGATGTTGCGGGGAGATTACAATGGCAGCACGGGAATGGCCAGGTTCAATGTACTTTCGGACAATGAGAAATACAAGGTTGCAGCCCAGGGCACCTATAATACCAAGGACTCTGCTGGTTCGCCTCTTGCTATAGAAACCGACTTGAAAGATACCAGGGTAACCATCTTAAACCGTTTCCTGAACGGGCTGTTCTCGGAGATCACCGGGCAGGCATCGGGTAAGCTAAGGATAAGCGGCAATCCTGCTACCCCGGATTTAAACGGCAGGCTAACGCTAAGGAAAGCCGGGCTGAAGGTCGACTACACCCAGGTATATTATTATATAGACTCTGCGATCGTAAATTTTGATAACAGTGGTATTGATTTCGGCGAATTCACGGTAAGGGATAACCGCAACAACAAAGGCACCGTAAAAGGTAAACTATACGAAAGAGGGTTTGAGAATATGCGGTTTGATTTCGACATGAGCACCAATAAGCTATTGGTACTGGATACCAAACCGCGCGATAACCAGCAGTTTTATGGCCAGGCGATAGGCAGGGCTACCCTTTCGCTGAAGGGCCCCCTGGAGAATATGCGGATGACGATCACCGGAGAGGTGAACGATACTACCCATATCTATATTCCCAGTTCTATCAACAAGGAAACAGCGGAAGCCGATTTCATCGTCTTCCGCAAGTACGGTACGGAGATGCAGCAGCTGGAGAAGAAAGCCGGCAATACCAAGCTTAGCATAGACCTGGACTTAACGGCAAACAACCAGGCTACCATTGATGTGATACTCGATGAACTTGCGGGTGACGTTATTAAAGCCACGGGCAGCGGCCGTTTACAGATAAGTGTTCCGGCTACCGGGCCTTTGACGATGAAGGGGCGTTATAACATTGAAAGAGGTAGTTATGATTTCAATTTCCAGTCTATCATCAACAAACCCTTCCTGCTGCTGGAAGATGCGGGTAACTATATAGAATGGAATGGTGATCCTTATGATGCCAATCTTCATATCGATGCACAGTACATTGCAGAGCGGGTGTCGTTAAACGAGTTGCTGAGCAACCAGGCATTGAACCTTAGCAGTGCGAGCGGATCGTTGCGTGGCTACCGTGGCGAGGTATATGTCATTGCAGCGTTACGCGGTAAGTTAAGCCGGCCTGATATCGGGTTTAAAATAGACTTCCCTCCTACCAGTGTCATCAAGAATGACAATGACCTCATATTGCTGATGAACCGCCTGCAGAGCGATGACAATGAGATGCTGAAGCAAGTGACTTATCTTATCGTATTCGGTTCCTTTGCTTCTTATGGTGAAGCGAGGACGAATACGAATGTAACATCTTTAGGCCTTAATACGATATCACAGAAGATCACGTCGGAGTTAAACAAGCTGGTCTCCAACTTCCTGGTAAAACTTACGGGAGATAAAAGTCTCCAGTTCGACGTAGGCACTTCGGTATATAGCAGCGCAAGTTTATTTGGCGGGCAGGATGTGGGGGCCAACAAGGTAGACCGGCAGAATGTGAATCTTAAGATCAACAAGAGCCTGCTCGACGGCAAGCTGATCATCAGTTTCGGTGGTGACTTCGATTTCAATCTTAGTAATGCGCAGGCTGCCCAGGCGGGTAATTTCCAATGGTTACCGGATCTGAGGGTTGAAATTGTATTATCGAAAGACCGCAAGCTTCGTGCGGTTGTGTTTAATAAAAGCAGTCTTGATGTGAACTCCGGTGTCAACTCTTCCGGTCTTGGAAGGAGGAACCGGCAAGGGGTGAGTATTTCTTATACACGTGATTTCGATCGTGTATTTGGAACGAAACCCAGGCGGGTAAAGGTGCCTGAGCCGGCTGAGCCAGCGAAAGTGGATGGGGGGAAATAGATATCAGAGGGCAAACCTTGAGAGCCTCTCAACAAGTTTCAATTTCACACAGGATTATTTTATATTAAAAAACATGAGAACATTAGCATTATTAGCCATCTGTATAACATTTGCTTTGCTCACCAGTTGTGAGCAGACGCAAAACAATTCAACAGAACAGGCACAGATCAATTCCAACAAACCCGCACAAGACAGTGCTAAGCAGCCAGCCAACGACTCTGCAGCGCAGGCTCAAAACAATACTGAAGAAAAAGCAAACCAGTTGTTAAAGGAGTTTTATACGAAGTATATTACAGCCTTTGCTACGGAGCCTGCCGGTCCTGAGAATGAAAAGAAAATAAAAGAGTTACAGAAAGAATACTGCACAGCAGCATTTTTTAAGAAAATTCCAGGCATCATAGAGGAATCAGAAGCTGATCCATTTTTAGATGCCCAGGACAGTAATATTGCTTACCTGGAAACATTAACTATTGAAAAAGGAGCAGCAAAGGATGAATATATTGTCTCTTATATTCCAAAAGAAGATAAAATTATTGTTCATGTCACAGTAGTTAAAGAAGGAGATAGTTATAAAATAGATTCAGTAAAGTAATTTCGTTTCTTCTCTTCAAATTAGTTCAACAATATTAGCAAGCTCTTTCAGTAGGAAGCCCCGATGTTCTTCAATGGTAGAAGCCTTATTAAGTTATTTATCACCTCGTAGCATTGTCTTAACAAGCGCTAAATCATACCAATTCTCATTTGGCAGACAGCTTTGTACATCGATAGTTACAGATTTTGACCGACTGCCCGCAGACAGCCATTTGTAAAAACATTGTAGTGGCTATAGCAATTCGATTTGTATTGCCTGTACATTATGGCCTCCCGCCAGTAATGGTGCCACCGGCAGCTTTGCACCTATCTCATTTATGATTCTATGAAATAAAGGCAGAAATGCTTCTTTTCGAGACAATACAAAATCGGCGTACGGGCATTTTTTCAGTATTTCGAAATTGTTACGCAAACGTTCCCAAAAAGCCGGGGGTTGATGGGCAAAAAAAATAGATTTCGTTGAAAAATAACGGAAGATTATTGAATTTCATCCAATTAGAGAAAACGCTAACATACGAACAAGTGTAAGTTTTATGCGTAATTTTGAATTTCAAAGTTTGTATCGCGTATGTCACTTACATCCACTATTGCGCTCCCTGTTACGGGGCTGACCGAAAGCGGTATCACCTGCCACCAGGTGCATTACCAGTTAACACCAGAGGAATTAACCGCGCAGGCGGTGCAACGCCAGGAGGGCGAGCTTAATGATTCCGGAGCGTTGTGTATCAATACCGGTGAGTTTACCGGTCGCAGTCCACAGGACAAATTCATTGTAAAAGACATTATCACAGAGGACACTGTGAACTGGAACCAGTTCAACATTCCTATCGGCGAGAAATATTTCCACCAGTTGAAGGCCAAAATGCTGGACTACCTGAATGCGAACGATGAAATATGGGTAAGAGATTGTTATGCATGTGCCACACCTGCTTTCCGGTTAGGGATCAGGGTGATCACGGAGTCGCCCGCGGCCAGTTTGTTTGCCCATAATATGTTCCTGCGTCCTGCGGAGGAAGAACTGGAGTATTTCAAGGCAGAATGGCAGGTGATACAAGCGCCCGGCTTCAAGGCAGATCCTGCTGTTGACGGCACGCGCCAGCACAATTTTGCTATCATTTCGTTTGTACACAAGACCATATTGATAGGCGGTACAGGGTATACCGGTGAGATCAAAAAGGGGGTTTTTACTATTCTCAACTACCTGTTGCCCCAGTTCAAGGATATCCTGAGTATGCATTGCAGCGCCAATATGGGCAAATCGGGTGATGTTGCTTTGTTCTTTGGATTGAGCGGTACAGGTAAAACCACTTTAAGCGCCGATCCGAGCCGCAGGCTGATCGGTGATGATGAACATGGCTGGAACAAGAACCATATTTTCAATTTCGAGGGTGGTTGTTATGCGAAATGTATTGATCTGAGCGCAGAGAAAGAGCCGGCTATATTCCGGGCTATCCGTTCGGGAGCGCTGGTAGAGAATGTTGGTTTTTATGAGGGCACGCAGGAGATCGATTTCTCGAACCGTGCCATTACAGAGAATACGAGGGTAAGTTACCCTATTCATTATATTCCTGGTTCTGTTGAGCCCAGTATTGGCGGCGTTCCTGCCAATGTATTCTTTCTTACCTGCGACGCATATGGGGTATTGCCTCCTATCAGCAGGCTGAATGAGGCGCAGGCCATGTATCAATTTATCAGCGGTTATACCGCACGTGTGGCAGGTACTGAAACTGGAGTAACCGCCCCCAAAGCAACGTTTAGCGCGTGCTTTGGCGCTCCTTTCCTGCCATTACACCCTGCTGCCTATGCCGAGATGCTGGGCAGAAAAATGAAGGCACATAATGTGAATGTATGGCTGGTGAATACCGGCTGGACAGGTGGCCCATATGGCACCGGTAACCGGATGTCGTTAACGCATACCAGGGCTTTGATCACCGCTGCTTTGAATGGCACGCTGCAAAAGGGCAACTGGGAGAAGGATCCTGTGTTTAACATGGACATACCACAGTCTTGCGCCGGCGTGCCGCAGGAAATTTTAAACCCACGCAGCGCATGGGCCGATAAAGTTGCCTACGACGAAGCTGCTGCGCAGTTGGCAAAGTTGTTCAACGAGAATTTCTCGAAATATGCCGACAGAGTACCCGCTGAAATTTTAATCGAGGCACCTTTGGCAGTTTAAATAATTTGCCTACATTTAACAACTTGATTTTTCAGTTTTTGCTGAAAAACATATAAAACGGCCTCTTCGATTGCTATGACATAAAATAAGAACTCCGCTCAAGGGCGGAGTTCCTTTTTATAGCTATATCTGTTTTGTATCGCTTTATGGCCTTTACCGGCACCGGCATATCGGCATCGGTTGTTGTTATGTAAATGGCGCCTGTTTCTCCTTATTTGCACAACACTTTATTTACACAGCACTTTATTTGCGCAACACTTTAAATTCTGTGCGGCGGTTCTTTTGCCGTCCTTCAGGATTATCGGAGCCATCGTCGTTGGTGTTTGGCGCTACGGGCTGGCTATCGCCGTAACCTGCTGCTTTGAGGCGGCCGGCGCTGATGCCTTGTGTTACCAGGTAGGCCACTACATTATTTGCACGTTGCTGGGAGAGTTTCTGGTTGTATGCTTTGCCGCCGGTGTTATCGGTGTGGCCGCTGATCTCGATCTCCATGGAAGGATTATCTTTCAGCATTTGCACCAGTTCATCCAGCGCGGGTTTTGATTCGTCGAGGATGACGGCTTTATTCAGGGCATAGAATACATGTTCGAGCACCTTCACCTCGCCTGCTTCGGGAACGGGCGCTATTGCGGTCAGGCACAGGTCGGGGTTGCGCAGCAATGCTGAATCCCATGAGGCCTGGCTTTGAAATAAAAGACTTCCCTGCTGGTACGAAGGCGCTTCGGCTGTAGCCTGCAGCGTTGCTGCTTTTGCCGGTGTAAACTGATAGCTGCCATCGTCGCCGGTGGTAACCGTAGACAGTTTGGACTGATGTGCGGCATCCCATATGCTAACACGCACACCGGACAATGGCGCTCCTGTTTTACAATCTTTCACGAGGCCGGTTACCTGCTGCATTTGCGGCGCTTTGCGGATGGTAAATAATTCGAGGCAGCAGGCGCTGGTACGATCGGAGCTTAAGACAACGGCAGACTGCCATGACTTTGTACCGGGAGCTACAGCAAAATAGAGATCGTCTTTCGCGGAGTTATAGGGATAGCCGATGTTTACAGGCTCCGCCCATGTTTCGCCCTGCTTTTTAGTGCTGTAGACATCGAAACCTCCCATGCCGATACGGCCGTTGGAAGCAAAGAAAAGCGTTGCACTGGCTTCATGAAAATACGGGGCTTGTTCATCGGTAGCGGTATTGATGGCTGCGCCCATGTTTTCTACTTTAACGGGTTCGCCGGAGGCATCGAGCTGTGCGCGCCAGAGGTCGTAACCCCCATAACCGCCGGGCCGGTCGCTGGCGAAGATCAACCACTGTGCATCGGGCGTAAGATAGGGCTGCTGGTTGTTTGTTCCCTTGCTGTTTACCATCGCGTTTAAGGCAATGGGATCGGACCAGCCATTGCCATTGCGTTTACAGCGGTAAATGGCGGCGGACTTTTGTTTTCCGATGGTAGTCCAGCGCGTGATAAGCATGGTTTGCCCGTCTTTGCTAATAGCAGCAACGCCCTGGTGCTGATCGTTGGATTGCGTTAATTCCAGTTTGTTTACAGACACGGGAACAGTATCGCGGTAGACTGCTTCGTATAACCTGTTATGGTGGAGTTTGTTTTTTGCAGCTGTGGCATCGGCACGGGTAGAGGTAAACACCAGGGTGGCAGCGTCTTTCCATACGGGAGCATAGCTGGCGCCTTCGGTATTCATGATAGCGGGTGCGGCTGCCACGTGGAATAAAGCAAGATCGCTGCGCTGCAACTGCTGCCGGATAAAGTCGAGGGATGCCAGTTCCTGTTTGGCTTTGGTCACGTAAGAAGAGGCGGCACTATCTTTATAATTATTTATAAACAAACTAAGATAATCTGCTGCTTCGGCGTATTGGCCTTGTTTCTTTAAAGTTTCCCCATAGTGAAAGAGGGCCAGCGGGTGTGCATTTTTACCGGCGTCGGCTACCTCTTTGTAGTAGGGCGCTGCTTTTGCGTAGTGCGTTAGCAGGCGATAACTTTCGGCGAGGTGGTAAACAGCATCGAGGTATTTATCGCTGCCATCGCGTTTTTTAATGGCGAGGGAGGCTGCACTATAGGGGTCGAAGCTATCGGCATCTTTATCTTTTTTTCCGGCAGCGAGGTATTTCTCGTAATAGCTGCTGGCAGAGGCGTAGTCGCCTTTTGTATAGAAGTTATTGGCGGCGTCGAGGTATTGATAGCTAAACTGCGCGTGCAGGGTTATTACGCCGGATAATAAGGTCATGCTTAGTAAAAGCCTTTTCATATATAAGTTCTCCAGGTTTGATAGTTGATGAAATGATTACAACCGCGGGCAAACGAATTCCACTTCTTCGGTCTTTACTTTGCGGCGGATAACTGTGCTGAGAGAGATCTCGAAGCTGTTAGCGCCTTTGGCTATTTTACCAAGATCGGAAGTATTGATGTCGTAGCTGGCACCCAGTACCCAGTTGTTATAGTTGACGCCTACGAAGGGCGACAAAGCATCGCCGAAGCGGCAGTTGGCGCCTATCATTACATCGGTACCGGGGGCGGCCTGGCATTGCACGTAAGCGCCGAGCATTTTTTCGGTTGCTTCGCCCTGTTTCATATAAAGGGCATTGGGTGTGATGCTTGCTCTATCGGACAGCATGATCCTCACCCCTGCGTGGAAGTTGTAGCGCATGGCCAGTTTCGCTTCCTCGGAGCCATCGATGAAGCGGTCGTTAGGGCGTGTAAGGTGCGCTACCGAGAAACCAGCGAAGAGGTTCATTTTCTTACCGGGTGTGGCGTCGAAATAAAGAGCGCCTGCCCCTGCATCGAAGTTTGTTTGTGCGCCTCTTACAAACGTTTCGCCACCTGTACCGGGGTTATAACCTGTAATGGCATTATACTGGTTACCGAATGTTGCTTTAGAGAAATCGAATTTCTTTTGGATCAGGCCGGCCTGTAAACCCAGGTTGAGCCGGTGATAGCCATTCTTACCAAAACGCACGCCTGAGAACGACATGCTGCCATAAGCGGTGGTATGACTAAAGCCGCCATCGCCGGCAGACTGGCGGAGTGCGCTTATGCCGAAAGCGGTACTGGATGTGGCATTGAAATCGGCAGCAACACCGGGTGTATTAAACGCGGGTGCAATACTCCCCCACTGGCTGCGATAGATGCCCGATACGCGGACATCGCCATCGAACACACCTGTAAGGGCTGGGTTTAACCAGGCGGGATAAATGTAGTACTGAGTGTAATGCGGATCCTGTGCCTTCGCATGCTGTAAAACTGCGCCAGTAAGCAGCAGTAAGAGGATGGTTTGTTTCAGTTGTTTCATTTCTTATAAGCTTTAGTCGGAATGTTTGTTTTAGAGATTTATCTTAGAATGGTTAACGTTCCGGTAATCGTTTCCTTCTTAACCGGGAGGCGTATGATATAGTAATACGTTCCGGCGGCAAGGGGTTTTCCTTCGGAGGTTCCATCCCATGGGGTGGTGTAACCAGCTGCGTGAAAGACCTGCTGGCCGTACCTGTTGACGACTATCACAGAAGCACCTTCATAAGCTGCAAGCTGTGGAATGAACCAGCGGTCGTGGATGCCGTCGCCATTGGGGCTGAAACTATTGGGCACTTCAACCGGCAGAAGCATCGTTACTTTAACGGAGTCGGTAGCCGTGCAATTGCCCGGGCCGCCCGAAGCTTTTAGCAGGAAGCGCTGATCATGTGTTACACGATAAGAAGGGTTCAGCACATCGGGACTGTTGAGCAAAGCTGCGGGCTGCCAGCTGAATGTAAGCTGCGCTGCATTCATGGCGGAGGCCTTTAATGTAACCTGGCTGTCTTTTAAAGCATTGAGGTCGGCACCTGCATCTATAAGCGGCAAGGCATGAACAGTATAGCTGGCGGTTGCCGGTAAAGAAGCACATCCCTGTCCGCTGGTGACTGTGAGGTTTACCGTATAGTTACCGGGACGGGCAAATTGTTTTACCGGATTTCGGGTAGTTGCGCCGGAGCCATCACCAAAATCCCAACGCCATTCCTTTATTACTTCGCTGGTACCGGCCGGGGTTTCACCGGTGAACTGCAAAGGCGCATCCTGGCAAACGGAAGCGGCATCCGCTGAAAATAAGGCTATGGGAGCTGCGGGGATATTAAAACCAAACGTAGTGTCGGCAACACAACCCTGTGCATCGGCGGCCAGCAGGCGCATGGTATGCGGACCTGGCTGCAGGCTATAGCTGGTTGTTTTGGTTTTAGCAATACTATCATCGGGGAAATACCATTGCCATGTGCTGATATCTTCACCACCTTCAAAGGAAGCAGCAGCATTGAATACAACGTCTTCTGTTTTCCGACAGCCTTTGTAGCTGACATCGTAAGCTATGACATGGGTTGCTTTTACCTGTATGTTATAGGGTATACGTTCCGTATGGCTGCAGTTGGTGACTGATAAGCCGGTAGCATACAGCGGAAGATCGTACATGCCTTCCGTTTTGAATGCGTAATACCCGGGTAAGCTGTAGCGATAGTAGGTGATGCCATCAATTATTTCGGTTCCGGTGGAAACGGGTTGCAATGTTGTAACATTTGCGGCCGGCGTAACAACAGCCGGCAATTCGGAGAAACGCCATTCGAGGCGTTCGGGCTGGTATCGCAACAAGACCGACAGCGCTACGGGCGTGTTAACGCAGGTAAACTCCTGGCTGCCTGTTGTGGCTGCATACTTGTTTTGAATAGAGGCGAGGCCGCTCTTAGCCGACAATAATACGCCTGCGTTAAAGCCATAGCTTAAGCCTGCTCCCATTCCGCAGGTGATAGCAGTAAAAGCATCATCGCTGTCGATGACACATTGCTGTGCTCCCCCGGCAGACCAGCGTTTTACCACTACTGTATAACCGGCTTTGTTGGGATGGGCATATGCGTTGTCGTAGTTATCCGGCTTTCCATCGATCTTCAGCTGAGCTAAGCCTTTAGACGGTATAATGAGCAACAGGTAGGTGGCTTTAACGCTGTTGCTGTTATCCCTGAAGCACTGCGTGCGGCGTACCGCCTGACTGGTTGCACTAAGATAGATCATGGATGGATTACCTGTTCCGGTGTAACTGCATGCATTTGCCGACGGCATATACTGTGCTACAAAGATGGGCTTATCAGCTTCAATGAAGTCGGCAGTGTTACTCTGGTACTCGTAGTAAGAGCCGTTTAGTCCCCATAACCGCTGGCCATTCTTTTTCACGATAGTTGCGGGATCGGATACCAGGATACGATAGATATTGATGTTATGCTGCGCGGGATTATCATCGACACTGGTGGGGCTGGTCATAAACTCCGTTCCCCAGGCAGGAAGCGGGACGGCCTGCTGCAGCAGGTTTTGAGCGCTGCCATCGGTGCCGGTACAGGCCACCTGCGTATAACTGCTGCCGGAGAAAACGGCTACCGGGTAGCAATTCCCCTGGTCGTTGGCAACGGATGTTACCCTGGTGCCAGAGAGATCAGCGCCGTTTTCATCGTCTACTGCTTCGCCGGCCATCAGGAAAACTTCTCCTTTCTGCAATGTAAGCGTAAAGGCCGTTCCTGCTTTGCGGCCGCCGCGCGTATTGGCAGATGGCGTTATGTTCAGGCGCGTATTGTTGTTTGCGGCGATGATGTACATAAAAGAGAAACAATCTTTATTTCCTCCCCTGGTTCTGGCGCAGGATTGTTTTGAATTCAGGGATACATAAGCATAACCCCATGTATCTGCCGGCAGCAGTAAAGCCGTAGCAGCGCCATCGGGGGCTGCTATGCGTGCATAGGCAACAACAGGCACATTAGTTTCGATATGAATGGCGTGCTGACGATAGACATCTTCTACGTTACCTGTTTTAAACAAACGTGCATCGTAAGCCGCCGCAGGAATACCTTTGGGAATGGGTTTACTGGTAGCTATTGTATTAGCTGCCACATCATATTCTTCGAGATAGGCGGTTCCACTGATAGTTACACGAATATGCGCATTTGTTGCTGCGCTGAAGCACAGGTACATTTCCTGTGCATTACCGGCGCCGCTTCCCATAAGCCTGTGCGGGGCATATGCCACCCAAAACTCCTTTCCTTCGTTGGAAAGAGATTGCGCAAAGCACCACTCCTGCTGCAAAAACAGCAGGATGGTTACCGGCACGATCGTTTTAATATGGGTGATTACAAGATGCCACATAATGTAAGCTTTATCTTAAAATAGTTACGGAGCCTGTAAGTGGTTTTTCAGTTTTTTTCAATTGTATGATATAGTAGTATGTCCCTGAGGGTAAACGGCTGCCGTTCTGCGTTCCATTCCATGGAGCGGCGTACCCTTTGGAATGATAAACCTGCTGACCGTAGCGGTTAAACACAGCAACAGTACAATCGGTATATGCAAACAAGTTCTTTATTTCCCAGAGATCGTGGATACCATCGTCGTTAGGCGTAAAGGCATCGGGGATAACAACGGAGCGAAGCATGGTTACTTTAACATCGTCGGTAGCCGAGCAAACGCCATCTTTATCGGTAGCGGTTAATGTGAACACCTGGTCCTGAATCACTTTATAAGCAGGGTTCAAGGCGCCCGCATGATCGAGCAGGGCTGAGGGCGACCAGGTAAAACGTAACTGGCCAGCCTGTTCTGCTGTGGCTTTCAGTATGATGGCATCACCCTCTTCGCCAAACAAATCGGGGCCGGCGCTGATACGGGGGCTAAGCTTTACCTGCAGTTGACCCTGCGCATCGGTGGAGCGGGAAGTACAGCCATCGTTATCCGTTACGGAGAGATGCACAAGATAAGCGCCTGCCTTTTCAAACTTTTTATTTGTATTTTGTTTGTTATCGGTGGTGCCGTCGCCAAAGCTCCATGACCAGGAAACAATGGGGGCAGCAGCTGCGGTACTTTTATCGGTAAAGACTACTGTTGTTCCTTCGCAGGGAGCCTTATCAGAAAGATCGAAGCCTGCAACGGGGCCATTTTTAAAGATGGCGCTGCTCATATTCTTTTCCAGGGAAGCGCTGCAGCCAAAGGCAGATGTAGCCTTAAGGCTAACCTTATACGCTTTTGCGGTTGCATAGGTATGAATCGGATTACCGGCTGTGGCGGTGTTGCCATCGCCGAAAGTCCAGTAATAAGAAAGCGCACCCTGTTCACTTATTGTAGTGTTATTGGTAAAGACGGCTTCTCCTCCCGGCATACAAACAGCATCCGGCAAGGTAAACTGTACATCGGGCAAGGCATGTACTTTAATAGTACGGGTAGCGGTATTGCCTATACAACCGTTGTTACCAGTGGCTTTGAGCGTAACCGTGTAGGTTGCTGCGGCAGCAAAATTCTTATCAAAGGGAGCAGCGGTGTTACGTGTAACATCCGGTGTACCATCGCCGAAGCTCCAGGTCCGTGATTGAATAGCGGCACCGGGGTCTTTGCTGTTATCTATGACAGACAGATCGGTAAGCGTTGCGGCAGCGTTCAGGCAAAGATCTTCCGGCGCAGTGAAAGCTACTGCCGGAACAGGTTTCACGAAGATATTCGCCGAAGCGGAGTCTTTACAGCCTTGTGTTGTTGTGTAGATATACCATACAGCGTGGCTTCCCATGCCTGCTTTTTCGGGCTGGAATGTACCATCATTTGCGGTAGCCTCTCCCCTGTAGTAACCACTCCCCGTTAAACCGTTTGTGACGGTGGCGCGGGCTACGGATACGGATGCCGTGTTAAGGCAAACATCATCCAGTGCGCTAAAGCTTATGGCAGGAGCGGGTTGCAGCACCAGCTGCCAGGAAGAATCGTTCACACACCCTTTTTCAGTTGTTGCTTTCAGTTGCAGCTGGTAGGTGCCTGCACTGTATTTGTGTGAAGGACTGGCCGTTGCAGCCGTATTGGGATTGGCAGGTGTTGCAGCGGCATCGCCAAAGTTCCATAACAATGCGCTGGCCAACTGTCCGTCTGTGGCAGTAACATTACTTTTAAACTGTACAATGCCATTGGAAGGCAGGCAGCCTTTGTCGTGCGTTACATTCAACACTGGTTTTGCATACACCTGCAGATTCAGCAGGGCTGTATCGCTGATACAGTTTTCACTTATTTTAAGCACGTGTTTTATAGTAACCTGCCCGGACGACTTATAGGTATGCGACTGATGCTGTCCATTTGCTGTAGCTGTAATTACTTCACCGTCGCCAAAGTTCCAGTACCAGGAATGCGCCGGCAGCATGGGGTTGGTTTCCTGCAAAGCAGTAGCAGCCTGTTCACAGCTAAAGGTTCCGGCGGCTACATTGAATACGGGTGTAGCCGGCTTATCAACCAGTGCAAACAGTGCGGTGGTATCGGCTACGCAGGCGTTGCCATCGATGGCTATGAGGCGGGCGCTGTTGTTACCGGAATGGAAGGTATAAGCAGCATCACGTCCGCTTGCCGTTCCTGGCGTGGCGCCATCCATAAATTCCCATTCCCATCTTTTGATCTCTGAGGAGTCGTTGAACTTGCCACGCGCCGCAAAGCGGATGAGCTCGGATGATCTACAATTTTCATAAAGAATGCTGAAGCCCGTTCGCAGGCTGTCTTTTACAATGATGTCGTAAGGAATACGTTCCGTGTTAGCGCATTGCTCTACGCTGGATGCGGTAGCGAATACAGGCACTGAGAATTCTCCGGGTTTGAGGAAGGTGTACACGCCTGGCAAACGATACCTGTAGTACAATACCCCGCTTACCATTTCCTGTCCTGCTGCTACCGGGCTATTATCGACTATATCTGCGGCAGGCGTAATCGTTCCGTTCAGGTCGCTCAGCTGCCATAGAAGACGTGAGGGCTGGTAACGGATGAGCACCGACAGTTCAACAGGCGTTCTGGCGCAGGTATAGTGGTTGGCGGTATCGCTGCTGTTGTATTTGTTATGAAGGAAAGGCACGCCACTGAGGTTATTGATATAGGTACCTGCGTTATAAGAATAACTTAATGCGCTGGAGAAGCCATAAGTGATGGCGTTAAAGGTGGAATCGCTTTCAACGATACAGGTGGCGGGCGCCCTGGGATCGGTGTTGGACCTGGTATTCCAGCGGCGGACCACTACGGAGTATCCGGGCAGGTTGGGGTTTGGATAGGTGTGGCTATAATTATTTTTCAGGCCATCGATGGTCAAGGAGGCAAGGCCTGCAGTAGGGATATTCAGGGTGAGGAAATTCCAGTCGATTGTTAATGGCCGTGCTTCCATACCGGGAAAGGCAAGGCGCTGGAATGCCGTTTTTTTGATGCCTTGTTCTATAGGGCTCAGGAAGATCATTTCCGGATCGCCGAGGCCCTGGTAGCCGCAGGTGCCTGTAGAAGGAAGGATCTGCATTACCTGAACCGGTTCATTGGCTTCGATATAATCGGAGGCTGAGGACCAGTATTCGTAATATCCTTTAGAGGTCATGCCCGTCATAACAGCGCCGTTACGTTTTACGATGGTGCCGGGCAGTTTAGGCATTACACGGAAAAGGTTGGCGTTATGCATGGTGGGATCGGAGCTTACACTGGAAGGAGTTGTAATGTAACGTCGTCCCCAGGTTTCTACTGGAAACATTTGCTGGATGGCCATGTCTTCGGGCGGATGGCTGCCGCTAAACGATCCGCAGGATACGTAGGCACCGCTGCTTCCCACAAATGCGGCTATCGGGAAACAGGTACCATCGCTGTTGACAACCGACTTTACAGTTGTGCCTATAAAGTCGTTGGAACCCCTGATATTACTGGTGGGTACGTTTGCCATTACCTGGTAGATCTCCCCTTTATTGAGCGTAGCGTAGAAAGGCGTACCTGCCGGCAGGCCACTGCGGGTGGCATTGGTTGGATTTATTTCGATGCGGGTATTGTCGTAATGCGCCACTACAAAGATCCATGCAAAACGGCCCAGTTTTTCGAATTCGGTTACTGTTTGATCGTGGCTCAATACGCGGTAAGAATAGCCCCATGATTTAACGGGGATGAGCATGGTAGCTGCGGCGGAAAAGGGTGCGTATTCAATTTCATAAGCAACGATGGGCACATCGCTTTCGATATGGATGCCTTTGTTTCTGAAAGTGCCTTCGGAGTTGGTGCCGCCGGGCCAGATAGAAGACCTGCTGTACAGCATGGCATCCCAGGGCGAGGCCGGGATATCGCGTAATCCCTGCGGGATATTTTCGCTGCGGACAACGGTATTGGCGGGTACGCGGTATTCTCTTTTATAGGTAGTGCCGTGAAGCGACACCGTTACTTTAGCATCCTGTTCTGCGCTAAAGGCGATGGCAACGCGCGGCGTATCGAGCCATGCATTGTTTTCCATTTCTGCGGCATGGCCGAAGCCCGCCCAGAATTCAGTTCCCTTATTGGTAATATTCTGTGCAACTGCCAGCGTTTTCAATCCCAGCAAAAACAATATGATATAAAGTTTCCTCATGGTCATCACTTCACGCATTCACGTTTTAAATAAAAATCTTACTATTTATAAGGCGCTTCACAGGTTATTGTGCATACTGCCGGCAAGTGATTTGCCGGCAGTATGCTATTGTATTTTTTATCGCACCAGGTTTATACTTCCTTTCTTCGTCATCTCTTCGCCGCTGAGCATGGTCATCTGGCATACATAGATGTAGACACCCGACGGCTGGAGAGCGCCATTCTTTCTTCCATCCCATCCTTCTTCTTTGTTGCTTGTTTCAAACACCTTTTGTCCCCACTGGTTAAAGATCATCAGTCGTAATGACCTTATCTCGTTACCATAGATGCGGAAGACATCGTTCACTGCATCGCCGTTTGGCGTGAAGCTGTTTGGGATGAAGATGTTATCGGTATAGGTTGTGGCTGTGGCAACCGGAGAAGTAAGCAACTCACATCCTCCAAGGCCTCTTACCAGCAATGTCACTGTTTGCGAAGGTTGCAACCCGCTGATGGTATGAGTTGTGCCATTGGCTCCGGAGCTTGGGGTAGTCCAGGTGGCGCCGTTATCGGCAGATACCTGGTAACCTGTTGCGTTGGCCACTGCATTCCATTTAAACCTTACCATGCGTACACCTGCGGTATCAACAGTTACTGCGGGCGCTGCTACGTTAGGTATGATATATAAACCTGCGGGCACCCTTGCTGCGATATCGCACCCACCACGGTTGGCACTTGCATAGTATTGCGTTGCGGCTGTTGGGTTGGTGACTGTGTACGAAGTACCGGTAGCCAGCAGCGTGCCGCCTGTTACCCTGTCGTACCAGGTATAAACCACATCGGAAGCAGGGTTTTTGATCTGGAATGTAACGGCGCTGCCGGGGCATGTGCCGATGTTGTTGTTCACCACTTCGAGCACGGGCAGTTCTTTTACAGTAAACTGTTTACCTACATTGCCTATACAACCGTCGTTGGCTATAGCTGTAAGCGTTACCGTATAGTTGCCTGCTGTATTCCATTTCTTAGAAGTGGTTTTATCGGAAGCGGTGGTATTGTCGCCGAAGTTCCAGCTCCACCTGTTCAATACGGCTCCGTTACCTGCTGTACCGTTTCCTTCAAAGTTGCCTGTGAAGTTGATACAACCCGTGTAGTTGGTAGTATAATCAACAACAGGCGCTGCTATTACATTGATTGTAATGCTGCCTTCCACCAATTTGCTGCAGGTAGCAGCATCTTCGCTATATACAGCCTGTACAGGGATGATAAAGTTTCCTGCTTGTGTAAAGCGGATCTCGTTTGCCAGCAGGTAGCCATAGAAGATACGATTGTCTGATACAATTGTATCTACCGGTACCGGGGTATTGACGACAACATCACCCGACGGTGTTATACCTGTTGCTGCACTGAGTTTCCAGGTAAGTGAACTTGCCATTACAGGCAGGTAGACTTTGGGTTTAAACGGTGCATTGACACAGGTATAGGTATTGGCTTCGGGCAACTGGCTGTAAGTGTTGCGATAAGATTCATTGGTGAAGTCTACCGGCGGCACCTGGAAGCCAGCATTGTAAACAAAGCCCTGAACGTTGTGTGGCGCATGAACCAATGCCGTAAAGGGTTGATCGCAGGTAATACGAATAACAGAATCTACATTGTTGTACCGCTTCATAGCCACTTTATAACCGGCAAGCTGCGGGTGCGTATAGCTGGTATCAAAACTATGTACTCCTTCTATTTTAAGCGAAGCAAATGCAGCTTCGGGTACTACGGCAGTAACATAGTTTATAATGGTTTCGTAGGTACTGGATGATTTTCGCACGTAGGAGAGAATGTCTTTCACACCATATCCTAACGGGGTAAGGTAGTGCATGCCTTCATTAGAACCCGGGTTGCTATATTCATCGTTGCCACAGGCAGTAAAATAGGTCGTAAACTGCCCTACCATTACTGGTTTATCGGCTTCGATGTACTGGGGCTCGCGGGTGGAGAATTCGTAATAATTGCCTTTGATGCCTGTCATGACAACGCCATTACGTTTTACGACGGTAGCCGGATCTTTTACCATTACACGGAAGATATTGAAGAGAAACTCGTTCTGGCTGTTCTTCGATGCCAACGGCGTGGTAAGGTAGCGGGTGCCCCATGCCTGTGAAGGATAAGCCTGCTGATAGAGCGACTGATCGGCACCATGTAAAATTGGTTCGCAACGGATGCCTGTACCGGAGCTGCCTGAGAACACTGCTATTGGCTGGCAGTTACCGCTTTCGTTTGGCACAGAAACTATTTTCGTTCCTGTGAGTTCGTAGGATGCATAGGTGAGTTCGTTATAAGTGCCTCCTGTTTCGGCTTGTGTATAGCTGCGGATATAAGCGCCAATTAGCTGGTAAACCTGGCCACGTTGTAATGTTACACGGAACGGTACCCCTGCCTGGCGTCCGCCTTCGGTATTATTCGAAGGGGTTATTTCCACGATAGTGCTGTCGCGGTCGGCCACTACATTCACCCAGGCTTTGCCCATCGTCATATTGCCATAACCGCTGAACTGGCGTGCACCGAGTGTGGTATAAGCTTTTCCATAAGTACCTGCCGGCATGAGCAGGGAATAATTTGCTTCCAATTCCATGAACGCCGTAGCTGCAATGGGCTTATCGCTTTCTATGAGCACCCCCCTGCTGAACAATCCTTCGCCGCGCAGACGTGCATCGTAAGCGCCTGATTTAGGAATGGCGTCGGTGGTCAGGATCTTACCTGCGGGAACTGTATATGATTTTTTATAATTGGTTCCGTTTACGGAAACAGTTACCTGTGTTGTTTCATCTGCTGCCAGTATAAACCTGAAGTTCTGCCCGTTACCCTGGTACTGGTCTCTGGTGAGGCCATATGGCGCCCAGAACCTGGTACCCCTGGTGCTGCTGTCGGACGGAGTTGTTACTACAGGGCGAACGGGTTCTTTTCCATCGGTCATACCGGTAAACTTACCTGCAAAAGCGAGGTCTGCTTCCGAGATCTTATTACCCAGTGAATCGATGATGCTGTTAACGCCGGCTGTCCATACAGCGGCAGCATTGGTGCGTCCCAGTTTAATCTGAGACTTGATGGGTAAAGTATAAAGCCAGGGATCGATAAAGAACTGTTCAACGGAATAGTTATAAGAACCGGCGCCTGTTGTTGCTGCGTCTACGTAATAGTAGAGTGATTTTTCTGAGGCGGCCAATCCTGCGGGCAGCACGCCTGAATATCGTTTCAGGGTAATAGCAGCAGGCACGCTGGCGCCCCATGTAATAGCGGTAACGGTATCGGTACCCATCATAAACACCTGGCGTGTACCTGCTGCCGGCGCTGCCGGTATGGCTGTAAGCGCAGGCGGCGCTACTGAAGGGAAGAATTCGTAAGCACCAAGATCTGGCACACCACCTGTTAATGTTACGGAACGTGTGTTACCAAGTTTATCGGAGGCGTTACCTTCCAGCTGCATACCACGGCCCTGTAAAGCCCATGAGCCATCGTTCGCTGCTGCGGGACGCAGATCGGTATTGCTGGTGTAAGCCGGCTGGTACACGATAGAATTCATTTCGGTACCATATTGCGCCTGCCATGCGGGCAGGTTGGCGAAGTTCTTTTCGAACGCACCATTGGTAGGACCTTGTTTCACGAGCAACGCACCGGACGTATAAAGCAGGTTGTAATCGGAGTTGATATGTTCTGCCGTATAGTTATAGAACACAGCCGGCCCACCGCCGGTGTTGGCAAAGATGTTATTGAACACATTGGTGAAGGAACCGGAGTTGGCATACTGGTGATTTACCCAGAATGCCGTGTTATAAATACCTGCAGCAGGAGAAGTATTTAAGATAGAGTTGTTATAGTAATTGGTAAAGGCTGCGTTGCCGGTATAGATACCTGTTGCATAAACGCTGTTACTTGTTCCTGCTATCGTTGAGTGAACGCTGATCTCGTTGTTGATGATATCGAGATAGGTTGCAGATTCGTTATAGAGACCCGTCACCAGTGAAGTTAACCCGTTGCGCGCCATCACGGTGTTATTCCGGATCTTACCTCTTGCAGTGGCAGTACCATCGTTACCCGTCATATAGATACCGTAGATATAGCCGGTATTATCCTGCAGGCTGATGTTATTGCCGGAGAGCTCAAAATCGCCGTCGCAGTTGTTCGTGTAGATAGCATATACGCCCTGGTTAAAGCTCGCCGCCTTGTAAGCAGTTTTCACGGGTACGGTATTGTTCTGAATTTTAATGCCTTTGGTATGCTGAACGTAGATAGTGTGGTGATAACAACTATCGAAGCTGTTGTTAACGATAGAATCTTTTTCGGATGGGCGGCTGGCGGTTCCTACTATGTAGATGCCTTTGGCGCCACGCTGGAATTTATTGTTTTTGATAACAAGCGCATTGCCTTTAAAACCTGTAGCGGCATGGATACCTGCAACAGTTGTTTGATCGGCGCCGTAAGTAGCATACGCTGTAGCTGAAGGCAATGCTGCTTTAATGATACAACCTTCGATCCTGATATCTGAAGCCAGGTTCAGGATATCGAAGGTTCTTCCGTAGGTCGCATTTTCGGAGGCGATGGTCATATTCAGGAAACGGAAGTGGCTTGCGCTATCGAGGCGCAATGTATAGTTCAGGGGAACAGACTGCGCATTGAAAGTTACGATGGCATCGGCTGCATTACCTGTTTCGCTGCGGAAGGTGATGGAGTTTGTTTCGGAGCTATTGGGGATAGCTGCAAAACGCACCTGTTCGCTATAGGTACCGGCTTTAACGTTAAACACCACCGCGCTTGTAATACCACAGGAGATAGCTTTCTCCACATCGGCGAAAGAGCTGAAGTTGCGGGTGCCGGCGGGATCGGTGGGCTGCGTTTTATCGATGGTATAAGTACCGCCGGGGAAGAGCCCTCCTATCGTAATTTTTACGGGATCGGAATAGGCCGGTGTACCGCCGTTACATGATACTGCCGCCCTATAGTACAAAGTATTATTTGTTGTTGTAAAACGAAGCGGCGGCGCTACCAGCGGATCGGAGATATTCGTCCAGGTTCCGGAAAGATCAGTTGCCGATTGCCATTGGTAGGTCATACCCAGGCCAACGTCGTTATTTTTAAGATTCAGCAGCACCTCTTTGCTTACGCATGCGGTAGTACCTACGTTGGCAAAGCTTTGCCCCGGCAGGAAAGAAGTGTTACAGCTGGGTAAAGAAAACTCTACGGCGCCGATATCGGGTGTAGTAGTATTACGGGCTGTTTTATAGTAGTCGACCGTCACTTCTGCGAGCGCTTTGCCTTTACCGTCGAATGCTGCCGATGTTGGTGTAAAGTTACCGGAGGCAGCATCCTTGAAAGCGGGATCAACCATAAGAGAAGCAGCATCGAAGCCTGTACCTGTACGCCAATCGGCCAGTGTAGCGTACTCTACACCTTTGCTATAACCGTATAATACGGTAGGGTTGGCATCGAAGAAGAAGTTGTTATAGTTCAGGGTGAATAATGAATAGTCGTTATCGGCGAAATAAACGGCATACTTGAGTCCTGCCCCACCGCGTGTAATAAAGAAGATGTTATCGATGACATTCACCGAACCTACGTTGGAAGAAGTATAGAAGCCATATGCGGGTGTGAGGGCTGTTGAAGCGCGATCGTCGAGCGAAATGGTATTATGGTAGTAGTTCACCATATTGGACCCCATGTTATAAAGCGCATAGATGGTTCCGAGGCCTTTGATATCGTAGATGATGTTATTGGCGACCAGGTGTTCGAAACCTGCTTCGGAATCGGCATTGGAGTGGCCGATGCCATAAAATACGATAGCTGCATTTTCGAGGTGACCATCGAAGAAAGCATGGATACGGTTCCTGGTAATTGCCGAAGCCATATTGGCCTGGGAGAGGTAGATACCGTATACTGCTGAAGGCGTAGCGGTACGATCGGGGCGGCTGAGGTCGTTACCGTCGATAGTGGTAAGCGCGGTATTGGTCAGGTAGATACCATAGGTGTAGAAGTTCTTAATGGTATTATTGATGATCTTATTGTTTGATACGGGATAGTCTTCGTAACCGGGCGTGCCACCGACGATAGAGATGCCATATACGCCGCCATTGATGCTGTTCGATTCCAGCACGTTGCCATCGCAATAGGAGCCATAGGCAGTTGGGCCTGAGCCGCCGCTGATGACGATACCGTTATAGAAGGAACTGGTAGTGGCGCTGTTGACGTCGATGATACAATTCTTCACGGTATTGGAGTCGGCATTGTTCATTAGATGGACGCCGTAGCCATATTGGGAAGAAGTGGTGCCGAGTGCGGTTATGCGAAGATTATTGAAGATGACGTGCGAGGTACCGTTCATTTTGATCACCGCTCTTTCATTGGTATTGGAGCTGAGATAGTTGATGGTTGCGCCGTTACCGTTAAAGGTGATGGTATTGGTGGTGGATGTACCATAAACCTTATTCATCACCAGTTGTTCGTTGTATGGCGTGCCTGTATTCACCACGTTAAACACAACGGGGCCGCCGATGCCGCATTTGATATAGTTATAAGCGTCTGTAAACGTTTTAAACTGCCCGGCTCCGGGTGTAGTGAGACTATTATCGATGGTAAAGGTTCCTGATACGCCGGGCGTTTTAGACACCAGTACGCTGGATGAGGGTGCAGACTGGTTGCTGGCAACACAGGTTACCATCAGGCGATAGTACGTATTGCTTATAAGCGAAGTAGTGAGCGTGTCTTTGGCAGCGCCGGCGATGTTCTGCCAGGTATTACCGTCGGCGGACGACTGCCATTGATAAGCCAGTCCCATAGCTTCTGTACCTGTGCGTGACAGGAAGAACGGTTCTTCGGGGCAGGCGATGGTTTTAGTGGAATTGGCCGTACCTGCCGACGGGGCTCCGCTACAATCAGGAGGCGCTACCTGCCAGGTAAAAGTAAGGTTGGGGCGTGTAGTTGCGGTACCCAGCTCTGTGGTAGTTGTAGTGGTACAGAAGCTGGTGATATCGTTGGCGCCGTAGGTGTGGGAAGCGTTAAAGGGAAGCCCGGTAGTCCAGGCCACTGTTGGGTTAAAAGTTTCAAGCTGCAGAAACCGGCTGCCGCCGTTCACGCAAATTTCGATAAGGATATTGCTGGTACCATTCCAGAAAAATTTATCGCTAAAAGTAAAAGTATTGATTCCGGCAACGGGTGATAGTGCAGCGTTGGTATAGAACTGGGCCGGAGTAGGCTCCCAGGCTGTACCAAGAGTAGCTTTTGCCGTGGCGCCCATTTTAATCGAATACTGTTGTAATATGCCGCAGTTGTTAAGCGCCAGCACATTCACCTTCAATCCGGTGATGTAGCCGCGTGTAAGACCTGCGGCCTGCAATTCGGATGCAAGGAAAAGATACTGCGAGCGGCTTCCTTCTTTGTTGCCTGGTAAAGGGGAAGGGAAGCTGGTAGCGGTATTGCCGGTAGTTCCGGAGCCAACTGTAAAGTCGGTTTGTGCTTTGAGTTGCCGGAATGGGAGGACCGTGGTTACCAGTAATAAAATAAAGGATACACAAAAAAATTGGTTGATTTTTTGCTTCATCATTGCAGTTAGTATTTGAACGTGGTAGCGGGCGAAATAATTCCTGGGAACAGCTCCTGCCCTTCGTGTAAAAATAGTCTTACTGTATTTCAAAAGTTATAGGCACAAACACGCAAAATCCACTGAGTAGAAACCCCTATACGGATAAAATTTATAATCCAATAGTCGTTGATCTTCATGTTATTTCTTTGAGTAGAAACACTCAAATCAGTTAACTTTGAGAAACTACTGTTTAATATCTTACTACATTTCTCACCTCAAATATCCATTATGCCGGTCTGCCGATTTGTGTACCTGCTATTGTTCTGGCTTTCAGTGCAGTTATGTGCTGCGCCTGTTTATGCCCAGGAAAGGGCAGCCAGTACCGATACAGCCGGGATACTGCGGATGCTGGCGACAGCGGATTCGGTTTCACATGCGAATCCACCGGAGGGTTATGCATTATACGCCGAAGCGTTAAAGAAGAGCTGGGAAGCTCATTTTTACAAGGGTGTTGTTATGGCGCTAACCAAAACAGGCACCTGGTTCTTCGGCAACGACATAGGTATCGCTATTCGTTATGGCACAGAGGCATTGCGTGTGTATGACGAAAAACGGCTCAACGATATCAAGGTAAAGGCTCCTCTTTATCTTTTACTGGCTGAGGCTTACGATGAAAAAGGCAGGCAGGATTCCTCAGCCTATTTCTATTACCTCCTGAACGATGATCTGGATCGGCTACCCCAGGTGAGTCCTGCGTTTGCCACCAATCTTTACATTAAGCTTACGGTGTTCTGGCTGCATATGAATTATGATACGGCATCGATACGGTATACAGCAGGGCAGTATGTGAACCAGGCATTGAAGGCTGCTGCGAACCAGCCAGAAACCAGTGCGGCGCGGCTAAACACTTTTTTCCTGCAGGGACTTTATTTTCATGCCATCCGGCAATATGATTCTTCACGCTATTATTTTCTTCTTTATTTAAAGAAAGCACCGGGAATGAATATGGCGCGCCGCATATCCACCTTGCTGAATATTGCGGATACCTACCTGCTCGAGCATCAGCCGGAGAAAGCACTGGTTTATACCAACCAGGTAATAGCCCTGAGGCAGAACAGCGACTACGAGGTATCGTTATCCTATTACCTGAATGAAGCTGATTTCATGAAAGCCGTTGCTATGTTTCAGCAGGGCAAGTATGCACAAACGATTCCCATGTTACAGCAATATCTTTCTTATTCCACAGGCAAGGGTAAGCTGCTCCGCTTTGATATGATGGAGGCGCACCGCATGCTGGCAGAATCGTATGAGCACCTGGGCATGTACGACAAAGCGCTGGAGGAGAACAAAATACATATCCGGCAACAGGATAGCCTGAATCAGAAAGACAAGCTGGATATGATCAACCGGCTGGAGATGCGTTACCGGATAGCGCAGAAGGATAAGGAACTTGCCTTACAACAACTTACAATCACGGAAGCGGGTAATAACGTGCGGCGTAAGAATTTCTGGATAGGCATTATATCGATATTGGCGGGCGGGCTTGCCATCATTTTTGTTTTATGGCAAAGAAGCAGCCGGCATAAGCAAAAATTACAGGCCGAAAAAATAAACAGTATACAAAAAGAAATGGAGATCACGCGGTTGAACGCTACGATCTCGGGTGAGGAGAAAGAGCGGAAACGACTGGCGCAGGAGCTGCATGATGGTGTGGGCGGCATGCTTGCTGCGGCGAGGATAACACTGGAGCTGGCAACGCACAAACTGCCGCCAGTGCTGGTTCCCGACTTTAGTGAAGGCATTAAGATATTGGAAGAGGCTGCTATTGAATTGCGCAAAACCGCGCACAATATGTTACCCGATGTATTAGAGACAAAAGGGCTTGTGCAGGCAGTAAAATCGTTCTGTTATAAAGTAGGTCACAATCATGCTACCGAACTTTTTTTTCAGTGTTATGGTACAGAAAGGCGATTCAACATTATTTTTGAGCTGGCTATATACCGGGTTGTACAGGAATTAGTGCATAATATTTTAAAGCATGCACACGCCAGCAAGGCTATTATTCAAATGGAATTTACGGAAACGGGTATTTCTATTACGATAGAAGATGATGGTGTAGGAATGCCCGAAAATGTGAAACAAGCTTCGGAAGGTATTGGCCTCGCTAACATATATGAACGGGTTCGCACTGCCGGTGGTAGTATAGATATTGAAAGCAGTCCCGATAACGGCACCAGTATTTACCTGGAATTCGAGATCCAGGCAGAAAACCAAAACTAATGATCAACGTAGCAATCACTGATGACCAGGCCATCATTCGTTATGGAGTGGGACGGATACTTGAAGAAGATCCGGGGCTTAGCCTTACCGGTATTTACAATGGAGGGGAGAGCCTGCTTGCCGGCTTACGCAATGAGCAGCCTGATGTATTATTGCTGGATATACAAATGCCCGGGCAAAACGGCGTAGAGCTGGCGGGCATCATCACTCAACGTTATCCTGCGATACGGATCATAGCCCTTACCAATATTGATTCTCCCGAACAGGCAAGGGATATGATACAACAGGGTTGTCTTGGATATTTACTAAAGGATACCGAGCCCCGTGTATTGATTGAAGCCATCAAGACGGTATATCGCGGAGAGCAATTCATTTATGAAGATCTGAAGAAACAGTTGCTGAACCTGATGCTTCAAACGCCAAGTAATATTATCACGCGCCGTGAAAGAGAGATCCTTCGTTTTGTAGCGGAGGGGTATACCAACCAGGCAATCGCCAATGAGTTGTTTCTTAGTTTGCGCACTGTAGAAAACCATCGCACACGGTTATTACAGAAACTAGGTGTGAAGAATACGGCATTGCTGGTAAAGGTTGCGCTGGAGAAGAAGCTGATATAAGATGCCGCTGTTCCTGGCTGATACAAGAGGCTGCAAAGCTACTCCGATATAAGAAAACCGTTCCGGTTGATCAATGCTTTTGATGCCTGATGCCGGAACGGTTTTAAGAAGCTATATAGGAGCAAGACGAAGATCAGAAGAGGCCAAACAACATGCCATCTACTTTGCTGATGATCTCACCAAAGTCTTCTTCGCGTTCTACAAATTTATTTTTGTCTACATCAATGACAAGTACAGGACCTTCTTTATAGTTATCGATCCAGCGGTTGTAGAGTTCATTCAGTTTTTTAAGATAATCGAGGCGGATATTTTCTTCATATTCCCTGCCGCGTTTTTGTATTTGTCCTACCAGCGTAGGTACCGATGCTTTGAGGTAGATCATGAGGTCTGGTGGTTGCACCATAGACTTGAGGGTCTGGAAGAATTCGTAGTAATTATCGAAGTCTCTTTTGCTCATCAATCCCATTTCGTGGAGGTTGGGCGCAAAGATGTTGGCATCTTCGTAGATGGTTCTATCCTGGATAACGGTTTCGGTTCCTCTGTGAATTTCGAGCAACTGGTTGAGGCGGCTGTTGAGGAAATAGATCTGGAGGTTAAAGCTCCAGCGTGGCATATCCTCGTAGAAGTCCATGAGGTAAGGGTTATGGTCTACGTCTTCGAACTGGGGGATCCAGCGGTAGTGTTTACTCAGGAGTTCGGTCAATGTGGTTTTACCGGCGCCAATATTGCCGGCTACGGCCACATGTTTTGGTTTTTTGGTCTTTGCCATTGTTTTTATAAGTACGTGCGGATAGTTAAAAATAGTTCACTCCTGTTGCCTGGCGTACCAGTTTCAAAGTTTCGCTGGCGCTTGCCCTTGCTTTTTCGGCACCTGCTTTCATGATTTTGGCGAGCAATTCTTTGTTGGCCTGGAGGTCGGCTGCTTTTTGCCTGATAGGCGACATAAAGTTCACCATATCTTCTGCGAGTTGTTTTTTAAGATCGCCATAGCGGATGGCGCAGCCGTTGAAGGCAGTTTCGTAGTGTTGCACGACATCGGGCGTACTTACGAGGTTCATGAGGGTGAACAGGTTTTCGATATAATCCGGCTTTTGAGAATTGGGTTCGGTTGGGCCGCTATCGGTTTTTGCTTTCATGATCTTTTTACGGATGGCATCGTCTTCATCGGCGAGGTAGAGGGTAGCCATCTGGTTTTCGCTTTTGCTCATTTTGCCGTTGCCGTCGAGGCTCATGATCTTTACGAGCTGTGTGCCATAGTTGAAGGCCTGGGGAGCGGGGAACAGGTCGCCGTAACGATAATTGAATCTTTCGGCAAATTTCCTGGCCAGTTCCACATGTTGCTCCTGGTCTTTTCCCACGGGCACTTTTACGGCCCTGTGCACAAGGATATCGGCTGCCATAAGAACGGGATAGGTCAATAAACCTGCGTTTACGTTATCGGGGTTCTGGCGGACCTTATCTTTAAAAGTCGGCGTTTTCTCCAGTTCGCCAACATAAGCCATCATATTAAGATAGAGATAGAGTTCTGCGATCTCTTTCACATCGCTTTGTACGTACAGGGCTACCTTTTCGGGATCAAGTCCGCACGCAATATTTTCAGCTACTACACGCAGCACGCTGTTCTTAAGCTCTTTTGTATCGGGGTGAGTGGTAAGGCTATGCCAATCGGCCACAAAGAAATAACAGTTATACTCATCCTGCATGCGCACGTAGTTGCGCATAGCGCCAAAATAGTTGCCCAGGTGTAAGAAACCGGTCGGGCGAATACCGCTTAATACTACTTCCTTCATAGGGCGCGAAGATAAGAATAGATGGCAGATGATGGACGGCGGATGGCAGAAAGAGATTTTTTAGGCAGGCGCTCATAGGTGAAACGGAGGAGGCGATATAGGAAAAGAAGCAGTTCTATTAGCTTTAGGCGAGCCAGGTGCCAGAAAAAAGCCGGGTAAGCCAACTCTGTTATAATAAAAGTTTATCATCTCTTGATGGAACGTTCCGGCAAACCATGTTTTTTTATAAACTCAGTGGCCTGCTGGGTTTTTCTGACAACAAAGGGGTCATTTGCATAATCACGCATTTTTACTCTGGCAACTGCGAGACTCCTCTTTTCCATTTTCTTTCCATTAGCTACCATAAAAGCGTTTTTATCTTTATCAAATTTAGACTATTTTCTAACCTCGAGCAAAAACGACGAATAATTGGTTCCCCTCTGCAAGTTTTCCCATCGATCGCTAATAAACCCACGTACAATAAACCATACGTTGATCTCTTTCCAAAACCGCCAAATATTCATCTGATATAACCTGGTGCGGCTTTCTGTACTTCCCTGCAGAAAAACAAAGGCTTCCGGATTCGTTTCAATAAAATCCAGCACTGTAAAGGCTACTGTTACCAATATCTTATCGCGATCTGCATTGTTTGTTACGGCTTTATCATTAATTGTTTGTGCAGCATCGTCCCAATCGCCGAAAGAAAGATTATAAGCTTCAGTTTTTATACCTCGTAAACGTATGTAAACTACAGCCTTTTTGATCCGGCCACGCGGGCCTTCGCTGTAGAATTCGTAATAGGATTTCCGGGTGTCTTTTACAAAGGCATAACTATCAAGCAGCATCTCATACCATTTACACGATGTTAATTTAAGGTTTTATTTCCCAGGCCTTCGGGAGCTTTTCCGACAGATACGAAACTTTGGATAGCGGACTGTAGCATAAGGCCTGCTTTTGTGATTTAATCAGGCTGTTTTCAAGCCGGATAGCTGTATTTAAACACGCTGCATTTCTTATTTTTAGTTATCAAAAGCTATTGTTTATGGTGCGGTTCACGGCGGTTATTGAAAAATTCGAACAGAAGGGGGAGAAAAGCGGGTGGACCTATATTGCCATCCCGGAAGAACTGGCGCAGGAGCTGAAACCTGGGAATAAAAAGTCGTTCAGGGTGAAGGGCAAGCTTGACAATTACGCTTTTTCGGGATTGACGCTGCTGCCCATGGGAGATGGCAATTTTATATTACCCCTGAAAGCGGAGATCAGGCGCGAAATAGGAAAGAACAAGGGCAGTAAGCTGCTGGTACAAATGACGGAGGATAAAACCTTTAAAATTGTTACCCCGGAAGACCTGACGGCCTGCCTGGCAGATGAACCCGGGGCATTGCAGCATTTTGAAAAAATGGCTCCCTCCCACCGGAACTACTTCATAAAGTGGATCGATGAAGCGAAAACCGATGCCACCCGTACAAAGCGGATCGCTATGACGGTAGAGGCCATGCGGAAAGGGATGGATTATGGAGCGATGATAAGAAACGCAAGGCAGCAATAGAACAGGTGCCGGATAGCAGTTCTTGTGAGCACAAGTAATAGATGAGGGTGGAATTGAATGGAGCATGATCCGGGAGAACAGCGATTCCAAGGCACCTCTGAGGTGTTCCAGGACGGCTCTGAGATTCCCAAGGCGGCTCTGAGATTCCAAGGCACCTCTGAGGTGTTCCTGGGCGGCTTTAAAGTGGCTTGTGAACGGCTATATAAAGCGTTCTTTTGAGCAGCGAGGTGCGCGGGGGAGAGATTACAACCAGGCGCTTTGTTTAAATCCACCACAATTTACGATTCCTTTCAAGTTATCATTCTTCCCAAACAGGTTTGCCCCGGCGGCTTTTTGCTAAAAAAAGAGACGGTTTTGGCAAGGATGCGCTAAAGCATCCTTAAAGCTTCCTAAAAGCTTCTTTAAAGCATCCTAAGAAAAGTTCGTTTTTTTAGCAAACCGGAAAATGTGCTCCAAATATCTTAGCAATTTTTGTTACCGTTTATTTTCCTTTATCTACCTTCCTCTATCTGCGGTCTGCCCTATTGGCTTCTGCCATCTATTTTCTATTTCCCGATATTTGCTTTATCGATACCAGTACCTACATACCAGCGAGTGTTTTAGATTCTTCTATTGAGTACCTGAAGGGCGTTGGGCCTTTGCGGGCAGATATGCTCAAAAAGGAACTTAATATTTTTACTTTCCGGGACCTGCTGGAACATTTTCCTTTCCGTCATATCGACAAAACCAAGGTGAATCTTATTGGCGAGATCTCGCCACAGACCGAATATGTGCAGGTAGCGGGCAAGCTGGTGGATATCGGAGTGCTGGGAGAGAAACGCGGAAAAAGGCTTGTCGCCTATCTCAAAGATAAAAGCGGTACGCTGGAACTTACGTGGTTCCAGGGGATCAACTGGGTGCAGAAAAGCCTGCAGCCGGGACAGGACTACCTGGTGTACGGGAAAACAGGTTTCTTTAACGGGCGGCCACAGATCACCCATCCCGAGCTGGAGTTATTAGCGGGTGTAAAGGCCGATGGCAAGGCATTCCTCGAGCCAATTTATCCTACTACCGAAAAGTTGAAGGCAAGGGGCATTACTGGCAGGCAGATTGGGAAATTTACCAGTGCGTTGCTGCCTTTGCTGTCGGAAAGAGAGCTGCCGGAGAACCTGCCGGCATCGATGCTGGAGAAGTTAAAGCTGCCTTCGCGGTTTCAATCGTTTTGCAATGTTCATTTTCCACGGTCGCAGCAGGATTATGATGCGGCGGTGCGGCGCCTGAAGTTTGAAGAGCTTTTTGTGGCGCAGGTGAGCCTGGCGCTGGTGCGTATGGAAAGACATCGTTTCAGCCGTGGGGTGAAGTTTGAGAAGGTGGGTGAACTGTTCAATACATTCTATAATACTGCGCTGCCTTTTGAGCTTACCGGCGCCCAGAAAAGGGTGTTGAAAGAGATCAGGAATGATACGGCCAGGGGACGGCAGATGAACCGTTTGTTACAGGGCGATGTAGGCAGCGGGAAAACGATCGTAGCCTTATTGAGCATGCTGATGGCGGCAGACAATGGTTTCCAGAGCTGCCTGATGGCGCCTACGGAGATCCTGGCGCAACAGCATTATGCAGGCTTGTCTTCTTTACTGAAGGATATGCCCGTGGAGATAAAGCTGCTCACAGGCAGCACCAAAGCGGCAGAGCGGCGGAAAGTGCTGGCGGCGCTGGCCGAAGGCAGTTTGCATATGGTGGTAGGTACGCATGCGGTGATAGAGGATGCGGTTCAGTTTGCGAACCTTGGACTGGCCATTGTAGATGAGCAGCATCGCTTTGGCGTGGCGCAAAGAGCGCGGCTATGGAAAAAGGCGCCCATTCCCCCGCATGTGCTGGTGATGACGGCCACTCCTATTCCGCGAACGCTGGCGATGACGGCTTATGGCGATCTTGATTACAGCGTGATGGATGAACTGCCGCCGGGGCGTCAGCCCATTACCACAGTGCATCGTAACGAGATGCAGCGGGCGGGCGTTATGGATTTTATACGCGCAGAGATCGCCAAGGGGCGACAGGCTTATATTATTTATCCGCTGATAGAGGAGAGTGAGAAGTTAAGCTATGAAGATCTGATGCAGGGTTATGAGCAGGTAAAAAGCTTTTTCCCGGAACCCAAATACCGGATAAGCATGGTTCACGGGCGGCAGCCCGCTGAACAAAAAGACGTTAACATGCAACGTTTTGTAACGGGTGATACCCATATTATGGTTAGTACTACCGTTATTGAAGTAGGTGTAAATGTGCCGAATGCTTCGGTAATGGTGATAGAAAGTACGGAGAAGTTTGGGTTATCGCAGCTCCACCAGTTGAGAGGACGCGTTGGGCGGGGAGCTGAAAAAAGCTTTTGCATACTTTTAACAGGGTCTAAAGTAAGCAATGATGCCCGGGAAAGGATCAAGATTATGTGCGCAACGAATGATGGGTTTAAAATAGCGGAGAAGGACCTGGAGCTTAGGGGACCCGGTGACATTGAGGGGACGAAACAAAGCGGGATGCTAAACTTTAAGCTTGCCAGCCTCGTAAATGATAAACAGATCCTGGAGTCGGCCAAAATATTTGCCGGGCAGCTCCTCGACAATGATCCGGACCTGAGTTCGGCAGATAATTTGCCGCTAAAGAACTATCTTCTTGCCCGGAAGGGAAAAACTGCGTGGAGCAAGATTTCCTAACAACATTTTAGCATCGTACAACGTTTTAGTTATTAGCTTATAAAAATTCATTCAGCTTGAAAACCTTTACCAGGATAACCGGCTTTGTTTTGCTGTTGCTGGCAGTGCGGACTGCAGATGCTCAATATTATGAATTTATAGAAAACAAAGGTCAGTGGAATGAACGCGTTAAGTTTAAGGGCAATATTCCCAACGGCAGTTTTTACTTACAGACGGCAGGCTATAAGATAGTACAACACAATGCAGCCGACCTGGTTGCGCTATCAGAATATTATACGGGGCATTCGCATGGCAGCGCCAGTAATGCCGGTTCTTCGCAGGGAGGATCGTCGGGAGGGCATGCGCAGCAAAGCGCGCTTCGTTCAGGCGATGACCATGCGGGAGAAGGCGGCACTGCCGGTGGCGCTCCCGGCAGTGGCGGTACAACACCACCATTGGTAGTTCGTTCTCATGCCTATGAGGTAACTTTTCTGGGGGCTTCTACCACGCCAACGATTATTAAAGACAAACCTACCGAAGGATATTACAATTACTTCCTGGGTTCCGATTCTTCGAAATGGGCATCGGGATGTAAGGTTTTCCAGGCTGTTACCTACAAGAATATTTACCCGAACATCGATATCCGCTATTATACCGACAACGAGTTCCTGAAGTACGATATCATTGTGAACCCGGGTGGTAATGTGAGTGATATTATCATGCAGTTCGACGGCGCCGATAAACTGGAAGTGAAAAAGGGAGAGCTGAAGATAAAAACAACTACAGGTGATGTTACCGAACGTGCGCCTTACACTTATGAACTGGGCGGTGCAGGAAGAAAAACGGTGGATGCATCGTATATGGTAAGCGGTAACATTCTGAAGTTCAAGGTAGGCAATTACGATGCCGCCTCAACATTGGTGATCGATCCTACCGTGATATTCGCCACCTTCTCGGGCAGTACATCGGACAACTGGGGATTTACGGCAACGTACGACGGCCTGGGTAATTTCTATGCCGGCGGTATTGTTTTCGGTGATCTGTTTCCTGTTACGAACGGGGCTTATCAAACCCAGTTTGGCGGAGGTGACCGGAGCGATAACAGTGCGCCCTGTGATATTGCCATTATGAAATTCAATCCTTCGGGCCGCAGTCTTATTTATGCTACGTTACTGGGTGGCTCGGGTAACGAGCAGCCCCACAGTATGATCGTAGACCAGAAGAATAACCTGGTTATTGCGGGCAGGACCAGCTCCTCGAATTTTCCGCAAACAGACACTACCTGGGGACCGGGTGGTGGTTTTGATATTTTCATCACCAAGCTGAATGAAACCGGCTCTGCCCTGATTGGCTCGCGGAGGATAGGCGGCACTGCATCGGATGGCGTGAACATTATTCCGAAATATACCAGCGCCGGCTCTTTCCCGCTTCGTCCCAATTATGGTGATGATGCGAGAAGTGAGGTGATACTGGATGACGAAGACAATATTTACCTGGCGGCGCAAACGCAGTCGGGCAATTTCCGTACTACAGCCAATGCCTTTCAAACTACTATGGGCGGCGGACAGGATGGTGTGCTTATAAAGACCAGTCCAAATGTCAAGAACATTCTTTTCAGCAGTTTTCTTGGCGGCTCGAAAGATGATGCGGCTTTTGTACTGGCATTACATCCTACCACTAAAAACATTTATGTAGCGGGCGGCACTACCAGCCTCAATTTCCCCGGTACACAAAACGGGGCTGTTCTTCAAAGCAGCTACCAGGGCGGTGATGATGACGGTTTTGTGAGCATTGTAAGCAATGACGGCAGCCAGCTTATCAAGTCGTCTTATTTCGGTACCGGCGCCAATGATCTCATTTTCGGGATACAATTCAACAGAGTAGGCGATCCGTTTATCATGGGCACTACTACCGGCAGCTGGCCGGTTCAGAATGCGGCGTTTGTAGAGGCCAATGGTAAACATTTTATCAGCAAGCTGAATGCAGATCTTACGGCTTACCAGTATTCCACTACGTTTGGCCCCAACAGAACAACGCCCAGCATCTCTCCTACCGCCTTCCTGGTAGACCGTTGTGAGAATGTGTATGTATCGGGCTGGGGCGGAGGTATCACCATGAGCAGTGGTTATAACCAAAACAGCGGCACACGCGGACTTACCACAACGCCAGATGCTGCAGTGCCTAACGACAACTCCAGGGACGGCAGTGATTTTTACTTCTTTGTCCTGAAAAAGGATGCCACCAGCCAGTTATACGGAACCATGTTTGGCCAGACCGGTGGTATGGGAGATCATGTGGATGGTGGTACTGCGCGTTTCGACAAGCAGGGGATCATTTATCAATCTATCTGCGCCAACTGTGCGGGAGGTGCGCGCTTTCCCACCACTACAGGTGTATGGTCGAATACCAATAAAGCATTGGGCGGAAGAGGCTGTAACCTGGCCGCGCTGAAAATTGCCTTTAACCTTGCCGGGGTGGGCACTTCCATCAGGGCTTCGGTAAACGGCATTGTAAAGAAAAGCGGCTGTATTCCACTTACGGTTGATTTCAGGGATACTATCGGTATTGCGAAAACATATACCTGGAACTTTGGAGATAACAGTCCCGAGGTTACCACCACTACCCCATCGACAAGTCATACTTATACCGCTGTTGGCATTTACCGTGTGCGGCTGATAGCAACAGACCCTTCTTCCTGTAATATTTCCGATACGGCGTATATCGAGATTAAAGCAGGTGATAACAGGGCTGATCTTGGTTTCACTTACCGGAAGTTAACGCCTCCGTGCGATCAGCTGAATTATGAATTCACGAACACTTCTACGGCGCCTTCCAAACCTTTCCTCGACACTTCGTTCGTATGGAGCATGGGCGACGGCACTATTTTAACGAGACAAAGTCTTACTACACCTTTTGTGCACCAATATGCCAGTGCAGGCACTTATAATGTGGCGCTGCGGCTGGTGGATACCAGTTACTGTAATTACCCGGATTCTGTTGTGCAGCAGATCAGGATCGCTATCAATGTAAAGGCGCAGTTTGAAACACCTGCATCAGGATGCCATCCTTATACGGCGGTGTTCAACAACACCTCACTCGGCGGGCAAAGCTTTTTATGGAATTTTGGAGACGGCACCACTTCTACCGAAGAATATCCGTCACATACTTATGCACAACCGGGCACATATACGGTAACACTTACAGCCACTGATCCTACCACCTGTAACGTAACGGATGTTTCGGCGCCGTTCACTGTTACGGTAAGTCCCAATCCTGTTGCGGGCTTTACTTTCACGCCTACGCAACCGGTTAAGAATACGCCTTATACCTTCACCAATACCTCATCCGGCGCCGTGTCGTATATCTGGTCATTTGGCGATGCGGAAGGCGTTGCAACCACCAAACGTGATACCGTTATCTCACATATCTATAATGAAAGCGGGGAATATACTGTTTCACTGATCGCGACGAACCAGTATGGCTGCCGCGATACGGCAGAACAGCAGGTTTCGGCTATTATAGAGCCGCTGGTAGACGTGCCAACAGCGTTTACGCCCAACGGCGATGGCATCAATGATTATGTGCGTTTGCGTGGTTATGGTGTGGCGCGTATGGTATTCCGCATTTACAACAGGTGGGGAGTATTGATGTATGAGTCGATCAGCGCCAAAGATCCCGGATGGGACGGTCGCTATAAGGGAGCGCTGCAGCCCCAGGATGTGTATGGCTTTATTGCAGACGTAGAATTTTCGGACGGAAGACGTTATCAGAAAAAAGGCGATATCACCTTATTGAGGTGATGCAGCAGATTTATTGAAGTAAAAAGATTAGAGATATGCCTAGTTCATCACACTGGAAAAAAGCAGCGTTTGCGCTTGTAGCCGCGATGACATTCGTGTTATCTGCCGGGGCGCAGGACCTGCATTTTTCGCAGTATTTTAATTCGCCCCTGCTTGTGAATCCTGCAAACACTGGTTTTGCACCGGATGTCGACTGGCGGGCCGGTATCAACTACCGGAACCAGTGGTCGAATATTACCAATAATCCCTATAAAACCATGAGCGCCTGGGGCGATATGCAGCTGTTCAACGACCGTTTTGAAAGCGGCTGGCTGGGTGTGGGTGGCTCGCTGCTGCGCGATGTGGCGGGCAGTGGTAATCTTACTTCTACCAAGATCTATGGCTCTGTAGCCTATCACCAGATGCTGGGACTGGCCAGTTTGCTTAGCGCGGGCTTCAGCGGGGGTTGGGTGAACAAGAGGGTTGATCTGTCGAAACTTACTTTCGACAATCAATGGAATGGTGATTTCTTCGATATCACGCTGCCCAACAATGAGCCTTTTGCCTATTCTGCGGTTGGTTATTTTGACCTGAATGTGGGTATGAACTATGCTTATTTCCCGAATGACAAGGTTTACCTGAACGCGGGCGCCAGCGTAATGCACCTGAACCGGCCGAAAGAGTCCTTTTTTTCGGCAACGTCTGTTGACGCCCAGCTTAATATGCGTTACAACTTCTTCGTGAATGCTGCCGTTAAATTAAATGACAAGTGGATCATCAACCCGAATGTTTACTATAGCCGTATGACGAACGCCACAGAGGTGGTACTGGGGCTGAATGCCAATTACAACCTCAGCGGCGATGGTTCGGCACAATTGATCGGGGGCCTGTATTACCGTAAGGATGAAGCATTTATACCTATGGCGGGTTACCAGTGGAACGATCTGAAACTCACTATCAATTATGATGCTACTACGTCGTCGCTGAAGTCGTATAACCAAACCAAGGGGGCGTACGAGTTCTCGCTCGTTAAAACGGGGCTTTTCAATGCCACTAAACCAATAAAATGTCCCACCGTCAAGTTTTAGCAGAACGGCTGCGGTTTGTTTGCTTCATGTTACGTACTTTGCGACAAACAAACCCCTTTCATGTTCGAATTTCACGCCGACAGGAAAAGATATTTTGACATACAGATAGCTAATGCGGCCCAGCATGTGATCCCATTCATTAACGAGGTATTTCCTGTTAAGCCCGGTATGCGGGTGCTGGAAATAGGCTGTGGCGAAGGCGGCGTTCTGAAAGCATTCACCGATAAAGGCTGTACCGGCATAGGCGTTGAGTTTGATGCGCAACGTATAGAAAACGGCAAGCTGTGGCTGAAGGAAGATATTGAAGCCGGCAAGATCCATTTTATCACGAAAGACATTTTTGATACCGACGCCGAGAAAGACCTTGGCGGCGCTTTTGACATTATTCTCCTGAAAGATGTGATCGAGCATATTCATGACCAGCCCCGCCTTATCGGCTGGATGAAGCAGTTCCTTAAGCCAGGCGGCACCATTTTCTTTGGCTTTCCGCCCTGGCAAATGCCATTTGGCGGACATCAGCAGATGTGCACTCATAAATGGCTGAGCAAGCTGCCCTGGTATCATTTGTTGCCGCGTTTTATATATAAAGGCATATTGAAGCGTTTTAATCAACCTGTGAATGATCTGCTGGAGATAAGGGATACCCGTATTTCGATAGAAAGATTCGAGCGTATAGCGCGTGAGCAGGGCTACAATATTGTGAATAAGACCCATTTCCTTATTAACCCTATTTATGAATGGAAATTTGGCTGGAAGGTAAGAAAGCAGTTCCCATTCATTACACATATACCCTACCTGAGAAATTATATCACCACCTGTGTTTACTACCTGATTGCCGATAAGAATGTTACGACATCTCGCAATTAGGGTTTATTTTTAATCAAAAAAAAGGAATGGTATCCGTTGTGGAAAGAGGAAAAATAACAACCGAACATCTAACTGCTTTAAAGGAAATTGTTGGCGACGAATTTGTATTCGTTGATGCCGACTCTGTAAAGTATTATGGGCATGATGAAACAGAACATCTGCTGTATTTGCCCGACGTAGTGGTAAAGCCGCGTACTGCTGAAGAAATCAGCGCTATCATGAAATTATGCAATGAATATGGCATCCCTGTAACCCCGCGCGGCGGCGGTACCGGTTTGAGCGGCGGCGCCTTACCACATCTTGGCGGTGTATTACTGGCCACAGAACGACTGAATTCCATTCTTGAAATAGACGAAAGAAACCTGCAGATAACAACCGAACCGGGTGTTATTACGGAGGTGCTTCAGAATGCAGTAAAGGAAAAGGGCTTATTCTATCCTCCTGATCCCAGCAGCCGCGGCTCCTGTTTTATAGGCGGTAATATTGCCGAAAACAGTGGTGGTCCGAAGGCTGTAAAGTATGGCGTGGTCAAAGATTATGTGCTGAACCTGGAAGTGGTGCTGCCTACCGGCGAGATCATTTGGACAGGCGCCAATGTATTAAAGAATTCTACGGGTTATAATCTTACCCAGCTGGTGGTGGGCAGTGAAGGCACGCTTGGTATTGTTACCAAGATCGTATTACGACTTATACCCTTACCGAAATATGACCTGCTGATGCTGGCGCCGTTTGCATCGCTTGAAAAAGCCAGCGAAGCGGTCAGCGCGATCTTCCGTGCGGGCTTTGTGCCAAGCGCTATGGAGCTTGCAGAGATCGATGCGCTGAAGATTGTAAGCAAGATGGTTGACAGCCATGTGGTACCGGTAAACGATGATATTGCAGCCCACCTGATCATTGAAGTAGACGGTAACAATCTTGATGTACTGATGAGCGAAATGGAAGCCATCGCCACTTTATTGCAGGATTTTGAAGCCGGAGAGATCTTTTTCGCCGATGATGCCCAGCAAAAAGCGGAGCTATGGAAGCTACGCCGCCGTGTAGCCGAAGCGGTGAAGAGCAGTGGTTATACTATCGAGGAAGACACTGTTGTTCCCCGTGCAGAATTGCCTGCCCTTATTAAAGGGGTGAAGGCGCTTGGCAAAAAGCATGACTTTCATGCCGTATGCTATGGTCATGCCGGAGACGGTAATCTTCATGTACGTATCCATAAAGACGGTATACCCAACAGTCATGGTAACGACGAAATGCAATTCATACTTAGCGAACTGTTTAAACTGGTGTACAGCCTTGGCGGTACCATCAGCGGTGAGCATGGCATAGGACTTATTCAAAAAGGTTATATGAATATCGTATTCCAGGAGGCAAATCTGAGACTGATGCGGGAGATCAAAAAAGCTTTTGATCCGAACAACATTCTCAATGCCGGGAAGATCTTTGATATAGCATAACCCCTAAAAGAAGATAAAATGAAAAAGACATTACTGGTTTTAGGTTTATTGCTGGGTATTACCCAATTGCAGGCACAACAAGGGCTGCCGCCTACGTATGAAAGCGGAAGCGGTTCCGGGGAAGGTTTTCAGACCAATAACATTTTTATAGGTGGAAGCCTGAGTCTTGGATTTGGTTCCAACTATTTCAATATTGGCGGCAACCCTGAAATCGGCTACAGCTTTTCGGAGTGGATAGATGCGGGTCTGGCTTTCAACATCAACTATACCAGTAATAAGTGGAACTACACCGGGGGCGGCGATATTAAACAGAATACATTCAACTATGGCGGCGGTGTATTTACGCGGTTATATCCTATCCGCAACCTGTTTGTTCAGTTGCAACCTGAATACAACTGGAGTTCCACTACCTACAAAACGCCTGGTTATGCCGATGAAAAGTATACGACCAGTGCGCCCAGCCTGCTGGCAGGTATTGGCTATGGCCAGCGGATAATAGGGCAAAGCTCTTACTACATTGCCTTGTTATTTGATGTAAACAAGGATAAGAACTCACCTTACAGGAACTATGACGGAAGTTTTATTCCTATTTTACGGGCGGGCTTTAACTTTTACCTGCATCAAAATCGTTAACGATTTCAATCGGGGTATTGTACACTTTCAGGCGGTCGCGCCAGTCTTCGTATAAAAACCCCTGTAATTGCTGGTGATTGATGTGGCCGATAATATGATTATAATATCCTGCTGTATTCAGCAGGATTATTTTTTTCTGGTAAACCGTTCCTGAGTTCCAGGTAAGCATTTCGAACATTTCATCGAGCACGCCATAACCTCCTGGTAATACAATAGCGGCATCGGCGAGGTCGTACATCATTTGTTTCCTGGCGGGTAAGTCTTCCACCACATGCAACTCGCTGATGCCTTCGTGCTGGTTTTCCATTGCCACCAATGCTTCGGGCATTACGCCTACCACCTTGCCTCCGGCATGCATGGCGGCGTTGGCTAAGGCACTCATCAATCCTTTGTTTCCCCCGCCGTAGATAAGCGTAATTTTCCGTTGTCCCAACAGGCTGCCCAGTTCGGCAGCGTGTTGTTCATATAAGGGAGATGCGCCCTTGCGGGAGCCGCAAAATACTGCCACTGCTTTGTATGCCATACATGGGAATTGAGGCGCAATAATACAACAGGTCACACAAATTCAGGGAATATTCCGCGCATATACTTCTCGATCACCGAGAGCTTCCAGCGCAGCAGTTCCAATTCCTGCTCCTGCAAACTGCCTTTGGGGCGGGCACCGGGGATAGACTGCTGCTCCGCCGTTGTTTTTACGTGCAGCAAAACGCCTTTGATCTTGCGTTCGAGCTGAATGGTTTTGCTGTTTGCCTGTTGCACCTGCAGGTTATATGATTCTATGCGTTCTGTTAGTTTTTTGTTGCGCTCTTCAAAAGCCTGGGCTTTCATTTGCAGGTCGTGGAGCTTTGCTGCATTTGCGTTTTCGGTAAATTCAACAGGTGGCTGCGGATCCTGTACCGGGATGCGCCTGCGCCGTTTGAGTGTAAAAGGGCCGTGGTTATCATTCATAACTTGCTGATAGCTATTAATGGAAACCAATATATAACAAATTATCTTCAAAATACAAGCGTTCAACCGTATTTTCGGTGTAAACAAAGATAAAGCAAGAGGCCCCCAAACACAATCCTGCACAAAAACGCATAAACAGGAATGATAAATTGCAAAAAACCTCAGTTTTATTGATATTTGTTATTCACCATCATCAGGAATATTTATATGTCACCACTATTGCTGTTCTCTTTTGTCATTGCGTATTTCGTGATCCTGCTTGTTGTTGCCTGGTATACGGGGCGTAACTCGAACAATGAATCGTTTTTTATAGGCAACCGCAACAGTAACTGGATGCTTGTTGCGTTTGGGATGATAGGAACTTCGCTGAGCGGTGTCACGTTTGTGAGCGTGCCGGGGGGCGTTGGTGATGTTGCGGGGGGCAGTTTCAAGGGTTTTGCGTATATGCAGGTGACCATAGGTTATCTTATCGGCTACTGCGTTATTGCTTTTGTGTTACTGCCGCTGTATTACCGGATGCAGCTCACTTCCATTTACAATTATCTGCAGCATCGTTTTGGAAATATTGCCTATAAAACGGGGGCTTTATTCTTTATCATCAGCCGTACCGTAGGCGCTACCGCCAGGCTTTATCTTGTTATCAATATCCTGCAGTTCTTCATTCTTGATAAAATGGGGGTGCCGTTTGTGGTAACAGCCGCCGTTATCCTGCTTATGATACTGCTGTACACTTTTGAGGGCGGCGTGAAAACCATCGTTTATACCGATACATTGCAAACCTCTCTGATGATCATAGGACTGATCGTATGTGTTGTATATATACTGCAGCAACTGCATTTGAGCGGTGGCGAAGCGCTAAGCCAGATGCAGCAGAAGGGCTACCTGAATGTGTTCAATACCGATGTAAACAGCAAAGGCTTTTTTTTGAAGCAGATCATAGGGGGCGCCTTTATCACCATATCGATGACGGGGCTGGACCAGGAAATGATGCAGAAGAACATTAGTGTGAAAAGGCTTGGCGATTCGCAGAAGAACGTTGTTACCATGGCGGTAGTTATGACGGGGGTATTATTCCTGTTCCTGATGCTGGGCGGCTTATTATACCTGTATGCGGGCAGCATAGGCGGCACTTATACCGATGCAGTGGTGAACGGGGCTCCTGTAAAGCAATTTATTGTGGCCCATACCAGCGATATAGGGCATTCCACCAATGTCATAGGAGACAAGATCTTCCCTACGCTGGCGCTGAATTATTTTCCACCGGCGATCAGCGTCATATTCATCATTGCACTGATCTCGGCATTATTTCCCAGCGCCGATGGTGCGCTGACCGCGCTCACCTCTTCTTTCTGCATCGATATGCTTGGACTGCAGCAGCGGGAAGAACTTGGTGAAAAAGGAAAGAAAAGAGTACGTTTGACGGTACACCTGAGTTTCGCGATCATCTTCCTGTTATGTGTGATGGTATATTATTTCCTGAACAATAACAGTATCATCGATATCATTCTTGACCTGGCGGGATATACTTACGGTCCGTTGCTGGGGTTATTTGCTTTTGGTATTTTCACGAGGAGGGGGCTTCCCAATTCGCTTTGGGTGACGGCTGTTTGCCTGATCGCTCCTGTTTTATCGTATTTTCTATCGCACAATGCCAAAGCCCTGTTCAATGGTTACCAGATTGGCATTGAATTGTTGTTAATCAATGGTTTATTTACTTACCTGGGCTTATTACTCATTTCCAAACCGGCAAATGCCACAACAGCAGCAGCAGTATGAACCCGGTTTTAGTACATCCTGATGCAGAAAATTATGCTGGCAGTCACACCAGCCCTGAGGATGCCGTGTTACAAAAAATTAATGCGGCTACTTATGCCGGTCATGCCCAACCGCATATGCTTAGCGGGCATGTGCAGGGCAGGCTGCTGGAGATGCTTAGTAAGATGCTGAGGCCCAGGCAGATATTGGAAATCGGCAGTTTTACGGGTTACAGCGCCGTTTGCCTCGCAAAAGGGTTACAGGAAGGCGGGCAATTACATACCATCGAGCTGCGGGAGGCGGATGCCACTACTTCAAGGGAAAATTTTCGGCTTGCCAACATGCAGAATCTGATAACTTTGCACACCGGCAACGCTTTGGATATTATTCCGGCACTGCCCTATACATGGGATCTTGTTTTTATAGATGCAGATAAAGTTAACTATATCGCATACTACGAAATGGTATTACCACGTTTAGAGCAGGGAGGCATTATAATTGCCGATAACGTATTATTTCATGGCCAGGTGCTTCAGGAGCCTCTTAAGGGCAAAAATGCGAAGGCCATTGATGCTTTCAATAAGCATGTGCGTGAGGATATACGTACTGAGCAGGTGTTTTTAACGGTACGTGACGGACTAATGCTTGTGAGAAAGAAATAAAAACTTACCGGATGAAGAAATTGATCTGTATGTTTAGCGCCATATGCCTGGCGCTAATGGTAAAAGCACAGGCTGACGCTGTGGCTACTTATATTGCGGCTTACAAAGACCTGGCGGTGAAAGAAATGATCCGTTCCGGGGTTCCCGCTTCCATTACGCTTGCCCAGGGTATACTGGAAACCCAGGCTGGGCAAAGTGTGCTGGTAAAATCTTCCAATAATCATTTCGGTATCAAGTGTAAAACAGAATGGAAAGGTGGTAAAGTGTACCACGACGATGATGAGAAAGGCGAATGTTTCCGCAGTTATATCAGTGCAGAGGAGTCGTACAGGGATCATTCCGATTTCCTGAGAAACAGGGCGCCTTATGCGTTTCTTTTCCAACTGGATCCAACCAATTACGAGGGCTGGGCCAAGGGGTTGCGTAAGGCTGGTTATGCCACCAATCCTGCCTATGCACAGATGCTGGTAAAAATAATTGTAGACAACAACCTTCAGCAATATACCCTGCTGGCTTTGAACGGCATTCCGGCCGAAGCGAAACAGGACGATATTTTCGCTACCCGTACAACTACTCCTGCCGGTGCGCCGGTAATGACCCCTGCCGGGATAAACAGTGTACAGGCAGCCGCAGAACAGGAAGAAGAAGCGGCGGCCAACGGCCAGCCTGAAGATTCTGAAACAACAGCACCAGTTGCCGTTGCTGCCCCGGTAAAACCTGCTGTGGCTGCGGCAAGCTATCCTTCCGGATTATTCAAGATCAATGAAACCAGTGTTATCTATGCCAGTTCCGGCACTTCCCTTTTCGCGCTGGCCAATAATCATAATGTTACCTACAAAAAGCTGCTGGAGTTTAATGAGATGGAGGAAAAGGACATCCTGGAAAGCAGCCAGCTGGTGTACCTGGAGAAAAAGCCTAAAAAAGGCAGCAAAGACTTTCATGTAGTGACCACAGGTGAAACCATCGAGACAATTGCCCAACTGGAAGGCGTTCGTCTTGAAAGCCTGATGCTTTACAATCACCTTGTAAAGGGCCAGCAGCCTAAGACAGGAGAAAAGGTTTATTTACGAACCGTTGCCCCCACAGTTCTTGCAAAAAATAAAAAGTAGACATTAAAACAGTTTAGGACCGTATTTTTGACGCCCGGAATATTGGATATTACCTATAAACTATTTCTATGTCATTGATACAGGTCCGCGATAAAAAGTTCACTTCTTACCTTACTGCACAGGATATTCAACAACATATTGCGACACTGGCAGACCAGCTGAATACTGATTATGCCGGCAAGCGTCCGCTTTTTATCGCTGTTTTGAACGGATCGTTCATGTTTGCCTCTGACCTGTTCAAGTACCTTACCATAGACGCTGAGATCTGCTTTATCAAGCTGGCATCTTATAAGGGAACCAAGTCTACCGGTCATGTTATCACTGCCATAGGCCTGGATACCGACATTACCGGCAGGGATATCATTATCCTGGAGGATATTATTGACACCGGCAAAACCCTGAACCAGTTTCTTCCGCAGATCACCAACCAGCAGCCTGCTTCGCTTAAGATAGCAGTATTGCTGCATAAGCCTGAAGCGACCGTGTTCCCGGTACAGATCGACTACTGCTGTTTTTCTATCCCCGACAAGTTTGTGGTTGGCTATGGACTTGACTATGATGGCTTAGGCAGAAATCTGCCGGAGATCTACCAACTATCCCAGGATTAAGCTAATTTTAGTTTTTACCCAGACTCCCTCAGCGTGAAAAAATTGTTGCTTGTTATATTAACCTCCATTATCCTATCATTTACCGGCCGGGCGCAATACTATATCCGCGGCACTATAAATGATGAGCATGGCAAACCGCTCCCGAATGTTAAGATCAACCTTTTTTCCAAAGGATATATAGGCTTGTTTTCCGGCAGTTGCGGCATTCCCAGTTCTCTGCGGGTAGATACCATCATACTGGAAGCGGAGGGATACCAGTTATTAAAAACCGCTGTCAATACCAGCCAGTTCCAGCAGTTTGTTCTCAAATGCCTGCCGGCAACACAACCGCCTCCCATGCATTTATCGTCTGTGACAAAGAACCTGCTGGCATCGGGGCGATACAGTTTCGTTCCTTCGAACGAGAGTTATAGCAGGCAGATACAAAATGACTTTGTAACCTGCGCCGAATATCCCGAAACAGGATTCGCGTTAAATGTAGACCGGGCTTCTTACAGCAATGTAAGGCGTATGGTTAAAAGCGGCAGCTTTGTTCCACCTGATGCGGTACGGATCGAGGAAATGCTGAACTATTTCAACTTTAAGCTGCCAGAGGAGGAAGGTGATATATTACCTGCAAAAGGCTTTACCTGCCTCAGCCAGGTGACATCGGCTCCCTGGAGCAAGACCAACCAGTTGCTTTTTATTAACCTCAAGGCCCCCAAGGTTGACCTCACCAATCTTCCACCTTCCAACCTGGTATTCCTGATAGATGTTTCGGGATCGATGGACAAGCCCAACAGGTTACCCCTGATACAATCTGCATTCAAATTACTGGTTGAGAATCTCCGGCCTATAGATACGCTTGCCATCGTAGTATATGGCGGTGATATTGGCGTTAAGCTGGCACCTACTTCCGGGGCTGACAAGAAAAAGATCAATGATGCGATAGACCTGCTGGCGCCCAATGGCGATACGCCCGGTGCGGGCGCTATTAAAGCGGCTTATGCCGAGGCGGCAAAATCGTTCAATCCCAATGGTAATAACAGGGTGATACTGGCTACCGACGGGGACTTCAATGTAGGGGAGTCGAGCGAAAAGGCCCTTGAAGAGCTTATTATACAGCAGCGCCAGTCGGGTATTTATCTTACCTGTCTTGGATTGGGCATGGGCAACTACAAAGACAGCAAGCTGGAAACACTTGCCAAAAGAGGCAATGGCAATTTTGCCTACCTGGATAATATGAATGAAGCGGAAAAGGTATTGATAAAGGAGTTCACCAAAACACTGTATGCTGTTGCCAATGATGCGTTCCTGCATATCAGCTTCAATCCGCGTATGGTTTCTTCTTACCGGCTTATAGGTTTCGATAACAGAATGGAGGCGTTAAACGATAGTACTGCCCAACTGGAGGGTGGCGAAGTTGGGTCGGGGCATTCCCTTGTAGCTATTTTTGAAATTGTTCCGGTAGCGAAGAATGTGGCTCCTGAAGGAAGCGATGTTATCGTTGCTGGCCGTTACGGCACCATAAAGCTGCAATATAAAATACCTGGCAACACCAATACACGTAAGCAACAGTTTAGCGTACCTGCCAATTTTATACCTTTTGATCAAACCGATCCGGCTATACAGCAGGCAGCTGCTGTAGCAATGTTTGGAGAATTATTAAAACATTCTAAATTTGCAGCCGGTTACACCTGGGATGATGTAAGGAATATTGTAGCGAATGTTAACCGCAAAAGCGATTCAGTGTTGGACAAGGAGCTGTTGACGTTGGTAGATAAGGCCCGGAAGATCTATACTTCCGGAAAAAAACGTAAACGGAACAACAAAGATTAAGGAGCTGCTGTTCTATAAAAAGCAAACAACAACTAAAGTATAATTAGCCAAAGGAGAACAACAACTAAAAAACCGAAAGAGGTGTTCTAACTGAACACCTCTTTTACTTTATCGAAAAAGCTCTTTTCATTTTTGCCTGGTTGCGGCTGGAAGTTGGAGCTACCGGATAATTTTTCCAGCATATCTTTTTCTTCGGCCGTCACATTCTGAGGGGTCCAGATGTTCACATGAATCAGCTGGTCGCCTCTTGTGTAACTGCTGTTCACATCGGGAAATCCTTTTCCTTTTAAGCGGAAGATCTTACCGCTTTGCGTACCTGCCGGGATCTTGATTTTGGCCCTGCCGTCGATGGTGGGTACTTCTACCTGTGTACCGAAAACGGCATCGGGGAAAGAAAGGTAGAGGTCGTAGGCCACATTCAGCCCATCGCGTTGTAATTCTTTATGTGCTTCTTCTTCTATGAGAATGATAAGATCGCCCGGCATACCGCCCCGTTCTCCGGCATTACCTTTACCGCTGAGGCTTAGCTGCATTCCTTCCTGCACACCTGCGGGAATATCGAGGGTTACCATTTCTTCGCCGTAAACCCTGCCTTCTCCTTTACAGGAGCCGCATTTGGCTGTGATGGTAGAACCTTCACCATTACAGGCAGGACAGGTTGTTACGGTCTGCATTTGACCGAGGAAAGTATTGGTAACGCGTCTTACCTGGCCGCTGCCGCCGCAGGTGCCACAGGTTTGGACGCTGCCTTTGTCTTTGGCGCCGCTGCCGCCGCAGGTATTACAGTTAACGTATTTCTTTACTTTGATGGTTTTAGAAACGCCGTTGGCCATTTCTTCGTAGTTGAGTTTGATCTTCACACGAAGATTGCTGCCGCGTACGCCGCGTGCTCTTCCGCCGCCTCCGCCGCCGCGACGGCCACCGCCGCCACCGAAGAAGCTGCCGAACATATCGTCGCCAAAAATATCGCCGAACTGGCTGAAGATGTCATCCATGTTCATGCCGGCTCCGCCGTAAGCGCCGCCACCTGCAGCACCAGGTCCGAAGGCATTATGGCCAAAACGATCGTATTTGGCGCGTTTATCAGCGTCACTTAGTATTTCGTAAGCTTCTGCTGCTTCTTTAAACTTTTCTTCAGCTTCTTTGTCACCGGGATTTCTGTCCGGGTGGTATTGCATAGCCACCTTACGATAAGCTTTTTTGATCTCATCGGCAGCGGCCGTTTTGCTTACACCCAGAATTTCGTAAAAATCTCTCTTTGCCATTAGGATATTATGTAATTACTATTTGCCAACTACCACCTTGGCAAAACGAATGATTTTGTCGTTCAGGTAGTAACCCTTTTGAACTTCGTCGATCACTTTTCCCTTTAACGACTCATCGGGAACCGGGACTTCTGTAATAGCTTCGTGTTTTTCTACATCGAATTCGGATTGAACGCTTTCCATGGCTTTCAATCCTTTTCCCTGTAGTGTGCTTCTCAGCTTATGGAAAACCAGCTGAATACCTTCTTTGACTTGTGCCAGATCGCCTGCTGACTGTAACTGTTTTTCGGCCCTGTCGCAATCATCCAATACATCGAGCAGAGAAACGATGACTTCTTTACCTGCGGTTTGCATTAATTCGAGGCGTTCTTTTGAGGTTCTTCTTCTGAAATTATCGAATTCAGCCATTAAACGCAGGTACTTGTCTTTTTGCTCCGCCACTTCGGCCTGCAATTTTTCGAGTTCACTGCCAGATACGTCACCAGATGAAGCAGCAGCGTTGTCTGCGCCTGCATTTTCGTCAGTTTGAGTAGCCTGGGCATCCGTGTTTTCAACAGTAGCATCTGTATTTTGCTGCAATTCTTGCTCTTCCATAGTCATATTAATGTTGTCAGGTACAAAGGTCAAATTTTTTGCCAAGGCAAAATAAAGGAAAAACTGTCAGTACCTTTGCTGGATGACAAAAGTGTTCCTGAAGAAAAAAATCGCTCCGCGTGTTGCTAACGGCCATCCCTGGATCTTTGCCAATGAGGTAGAGAAGGTAACCGATGCTGCTGTTGAGCCCGGTGCTATTGTAGATGTATACTATCATGATGAGAAATTTTGCGGCAGAGGTTATATAAATCCCAAATCACAGATCCTTGTTCGCCTGCTTACCCGTAAAAAGGAGGCTATTGACGAGCAATTTTTCCATAATCGCATACTCCAGGCCTGGCAATACCGCCAGCGCACCGGTTATACTGAGAACTGCCGCCTGGTTTTTGGTGAAGCCGATGAGATGCCTGCGCTCATCATTGACAAATTCAACGATTATTTTGTTATCCAGACACTTTCGCTGGGCATGGACAACTGGAAACCAGCCATCATTGCCGCCCTGCAGCGAATTTTCGAGCCTAAAGGCATTTACGAAAGAAATGATGTTCCGGTGAGAGAACTGGAAGGGCTGCAACAGCAAAAAGGCTTTTTGAGCGAACCGTTTGATCCTAAGATCATTATAAATGAAAACGGGCTTCGTTTTCATGTAGATCTTGAAAATGGTCAGAAAACAGGCTATTTTCTTGATCAGCAGGATAACCGCCGCGCCATACAGCATATTGTAAAGGGGGCCGAGGTATTGGGTGCTTTCACTTATACGGGCACCTTCGAGATCCATGCTGCTCATTATGGGGCAAAAAGTGTACTTGGGCTTGATATCAGCGAGAATGCCGTAGCCCAGGCCAATCGTAATGCTGCCCTGAATGGGTTGGACCAGATCTGCCGTTTTGAAGCTGTCAATGCTTTCGACGTGCTGAAGCAATGGGTAAAAGATGGCCGCCAGTATGATGTAGTAATGCTTGACCCACCGGCGTTCACCAAAAGCCGTGAAAATATCCAGAAAGCCATCACGGGGTATAAGGAGATCAACCTGCGTGGTATGAAGCTCGTTCGTAACGGTGGTTTTCTTGTAACCAGCAGTTGTACCAACCTGGTACATCCCGAGTTATTCCTGCAAACCATAGATATGGCTGCCAAGGATGCCCGTAAACGCATAAGGCAGGTAACTTTCCAGGCACAGGCCAGTGATCACCCGATCATCTGGGGTATGGATAATACCAATTACCTTAAATTCCTGATCGTGGAAGTGTGCGACAGGTAACCGTTACTGTATTACCTGGAACCGGCCGGTTTCGATGATCCTGCCGGCCTTATCTTTTAGCTGAAACACATACAGACCTCTGTAATAACCGGCAAGGGGAACAACGATCTTGTTGTTCTCTATTGCCGTTTCTGTCATTTTCTTACCAACAAAGCTGAAAATAACGAGGCTGTAGTTTTTGTCTATTTCGCCGGGGAATTCAAAATTGATATAGGAAATGGCGGGGTTGGGATAGTATTTTACCAGTTTAGGACTGAGAAACGGCTCTTCGGAGCTTGCCGCATAAAAGGAAGTGCATGCCAGCAACAGTACCCCTATCAATAGCAACAGGGGTGTTTTTTTTACTGTTTTTTGTATAAAATATGCGTGTAAAGCTCTTCTCATATCCTGTGGTGTTTCTTTAATAAAATTACGAAATAATCGTGCCTGAGTAAAAAATCCGGAAAATTTTAAGGTAGCATGAATTTTTGCCTGATATAACCGACAAAAAAGCGGCTGTCGAGCCCCTCTCCTGTCACTTCACGGCATAAAGCCTCAGTTTCCAGCGTCCTGCCTTTTGCATGAATCTCAGTACGTAACCATTTTAACAGTCCTGCCAGTTGCACATTGTTGAGCTGGCTATTCAATGCCGGCATTACCTGTTGTGCCTGGTGCCAGAACTGGGCGGCGTACAGGCTTCCAAGGCTATAGGTTGGAAAATAACCGAAACTGCCATGGCTCCAATGCACATCCTGCAGGCAACCTGTAACATCATCTTTTACTGTTACTCCCAGATGATCGCGATAGAGTTCGTTCCAGCGGGCAGCTACTTCCTTTACCGGCAATTCCCTGGAGATCAGTTCCTTTTCTATCACATACCGTATATATACATGCGAGTGATAGGTTAATTCATCGGCTTCGGTTCTTATAAGGGAAGGCTCTACCTTATTTATTCCCCGGAAAAAGCGTTCAGGATCGACCTCTTTAAGCTGCTCAGGGAAAAAGCGTTTTAATTCGGGCAGGTAATGCTGCCAGAATACCAGGCTGCGGCCCACACAGTTTTCCCATAACCTGCTTTGCGACTCGTGGATACTCAACGAGGCATATTCTCCTGAAGGCAGGCCATATTCTTCGTTGGGAAGGCCTTGTTCGTATAAGGCGTGGCCCACTTCATGAATGCAGCTCCAGGTCATATTCGCCAGGTCGTTTTCATCGATACGGGTGGTGATACGCACATCCTTTGCACTGAAATTAGTGGTAAAGGGATGTTCGGACAGGTCCTGGCGGCCTGCTTCGAGATCAAAGCCTAATTCTTTTACCAGATACATTCCCCATTTCCATTGCTGCTCCTTTGGATAATTCTGTTGAAGAAAAGAAGTATCCGGTTCCGGCTGCTGCCTTACCGCATCGATCAGTTGCTGCAAGGCGGGCATAAGTGCGCCAAAAAGGGCATCGAGGCTCTTTACTGAGGCAGATCTTTCATATTCATAAATGAGGGCGTTGTATGGATGGCCTTCATACCCTAGCAGGTCGGCTTCTTCGGCCTTCAGGCCGACCAGTTCGGATAAGGAAGACTGGAACAATTTGAAGTCATTCGCCTTACGCGCTGCTATCCAGCTCTGGAAAGCACGGGAGACCGCTTCTGAACTACGGCGTACAAAGGCTGCGCTCAGTTTCTTACGGCGCACCAGCTCATCGTAAGACAATGCTATGTTCCTTTGTTGCACGGCATTTAAATCGCCGCGCTGTTGTAATTCATATACCAGCTTTTCAAATGCAGCAGCAGTGGCCCATTCGTGTGCCGTTTCACTTAATGTTGCCAACTGCCGGGCTCTTGCTCCGGCGCCTTTCTGCGGCATATAAGTTTCCTGGTCCCACTGTAAAACAGCAGCTGCATAACGCAGGTCTGCCACACGGCGCATATGATCGCTATATTGCTGGTAAAGGCTGTCGGATGCTATCATCATCTACTGGCTTTTGATAAGCTGCGATTTTACAACATAAAACGCATCCGGCAGCGCGAGGTTTATAAAAACATTTCAGGAACCTGGTCAGGCACAACGAGCCGGCCCAATGTTTTTTGTTTTATCTCTTCCATACTTACGCCGGGAGCCCTTTCTTTTAATACGAAGCCTTCGGCCGTTATTTCCAGCAGCGCAAGTTCAGTTACTATCTTTTTCACGCAGGCAACACCTGTCAGGGGCAAGGTACATGCGGGTAATAATTTGCTTTCACCCTTTGGATTGGTATGCTGCATGGCTACGATGATATTGCGGGCGCTGGCCACCAGGTCCATTGCACCGCCCATACCTTTCACCATTTTGCCGGGGATCTTCCAGTTGGCGATATCCCCATTGTCGCTTACTTCCATTGCACCCAGTACCGTGAGATCGATCTTTCCGGCGCGGATCATACCAAAACTCTCTGCGCTGTCGAAATATGCGCCGCCTGGCAGCAGTGTTACTGTTTCTTTTCCTGCATTAATTAAATCGGGGTCTACATCGTCATCAACGGGATAGGGGCCTGTACCCAGGATACCATTTTCGCTCTGAAGAATTACTGTCATTCCTTCGGGGATATAATTAGCTACCAGGGTAGGAATGCCAATACCCAGGTTTACATACATACCATCTTTTAATTCACGGGCAATACGTTTTGCAATGCCGAACTTATCAAGTGCCATAGATCGTTTGAGATTTTAACAGCCAGAACAAAGAATTACTGAGCAGTGAGGCGTACTGTTTTTCTTTCAATACGCTTTTCATAACCTACTCCCTGGAAAATGCGGTGTACATATACGCCTGCCACATGGATCATATCGGGGTCAAGCTCGCCGGGAGCTACGAGATGTTCCACTTCGGCAATGGTAATGGTTCCCGCTTTGGCCATTGAAGAAGAGAAGTTACGTGTGGCTTTACGGAATACCAGGTTACCCATGGTATCGCCTTTCCATGCTTTAACAATGGCATAGTCGGCGGGCAAAGCCAATTCCATCAGGTATTGTTTGCCATTGAATTCACGGACTTCTTTGCCTTTGGCGATCTCGGTGCCTACACCAGCGGGGGTAAAAAAAGCAGGGATGCCCATGGCGGCCATTTGTATACGAGTGGCAAGCGTTCCCTGGGGAATGAGATCAACCTCCAGTTCGCCTGATAACAGCTGGCGTTCAAATTCAGCATTCTCGCCTACATAGCTGCTCATCATTTTTTTGATCTGTCTTGTTTTCAATAACAAGCCCAGGCCAAAATCATCCACACCGGCATTATTGGAAATACAGATAAGATCTTTAACGCCCTTTTCGACAAGGGCTGCAATACAGTTCTCCGGGATGCCACATAAGCCAAATCCTCCCAGCATTAAAGTGGCGCCATCGGCAATGTCGCGGATGGCTTCTCCGGCATTTAAGACAACTTTATTCATATAACAAGCAATTGACGTGTTTTTTAAGCTTAGCGCAGCTTATGTGCCGGCGTAAACCGCAGGGAATTTTTATCGAGTTTCCCTTTATCCATACCAGGCTTTATTTTCAAGCGTTGAAGATGCGTGGTATCGGCAGTTTTCAGCGCTTCTTTTCTTAGGGCCTCTTTGTTATTTACTTTAGGTAAAACCGGTACTGAGTCGTGTTTCTGAAGTGAATCCTTTTTGCCGGCCAGGGAGTCTTTTTTCAGATTAATTTCTTCCTGTTTCAGCCTTATGGAATCTTTTATGCGAAGTTTTACCTGTAAAATGGAATCTATTCTGCTCTGTTCATCTCTTGCCCTGTTACCTAGCGCCTGCACAGAATCCATCAGCACTTTATTCTTATCGGGGTGCTCCTGATAATAACGTATGCTGCGATAAAACTCTTCTCTGGTGATATGGTGAACCTCAAAAACCTGCTGATATTGTTCTACTGCATGTTTAAAAATACTATTACGAGCGGTATCGTGTGCGCTTGCATCCATGGCCAGTTCATCGGCCCGCATCATATCCCACATCACCTGCTGCATTTTGTCCGGTGATAAAATGCCACCGGGATTACCGTTTCCACAGCCGCCAGCCATCAACAGCAATACCAGCGATAGTATATATGCAAAGCCCAGATTAGGTTTGATCATTTCAATTCCTCCTTATACTTACTCATATTAGCAACGTCGAGCTTTGATAAAAGGTCGCCGGCACGAACGCGGTCCTGTGGTGGCGCCTTTTTGAAAATACCGATAAATTCGGATGCTTTACTTTGCATAAAGAACTGGACGATCATTGTATTAGGGTTGTCCTGGTTCATAGATTGTAATTTGGTTAATCCATCCAGCACACTTTTCCTGGCTTCATTTTCTTTATCGAAAAGCATATCGAGGCCGGAGCGGTAGTACCCGTAAATAACATCATGTACAATATTATAACGGGTATTGTTAAGGTTTTCGGCCAGCCAATACCTGTTACGCAAACCGTCGAACGAGCGCCATCCACTGATGTTACGTGCTTCGGGCGCATTATTGACAATGTTCTGAGCTTTCTGAAAATAAGGAGCACCGGCTTTTAATGCAAATGAGTCGTAATCGAAGCCCAGGATCATATATACGTAATAAGCAAGCGTAGCCGTTAAATTGGCCGCAAGTGCGTCTGAGCCCTGGACCCTGTTTTCGTTGAACTCTACGGGCTGGTATTCGACATACTTAAATACAAATTCACCGTCCTGGAAATTGATGAGTGCTGACTGGAAGGAACTGTTATATACGGGACGCGCCGCCTGCACTGTAAGATTTGCCTTAAATACATTCTGTTCCACCATATCGGTTATGGTGACCAGGAAATTACATACGATCTTCTCATCGGGTTTGAAGACATCGTTTGTCCATTTACGGTTATTGAGCAGGTTGGTTAGCTGCGTTTGTAATGTATTGAAGATCTTTTTATCGATGGTATTATATACCCGCTGCGACTGTACGGTTACTTTGGCCTGCAGTTCCTGTGCCTGCGAAGCAAGTCCTGTACATAGGATCGCCAGTAGCAAATAAAGTTTACGCCTCGCCATAGAGTTTTTGAATAATGGTATTCACAATATCGATCGCGATCTCTTCTTTCTGTTTTACGTCCGATTCAAACACCACTCCCTGTTTATCTAAAATAGTCACCTGGTTGGTATCAATACCAAAGCCGGCATTTTTATTCCTTAATGAATTTAAAATAATCAGGTCTGCGTTTTTTGCAACGAGCTTCTGATTTGCAAATTCCATTTCGTTTTCCGTTTCCAGAGCAAAGCCCACCAGTAACTGCCCGGGTTGTTTTAAGCTACCCAGCGACTTAAGCACATCATCAGTTTTTACCAGTTGCAGGCTTAGTTCACCTGCGGTTTTTTTTATTTTTTCTGTTGCCACTTCAGCAGGCCTGTAGTCTGCTACGGCCGCCGATAATACGGCTATATTAGTATTACTGAAGTCTTTAACGCAGGCTTCATACATTTCCTTCGCGGTAGTCACGTGCGTTACTTTTATATGGGCACAGTTAACTGACTGCGAGGTAGGTCCGGTTACCAGGTGTACTGCTGCTCCCTGCTGATAGAGGGCTCTAGCGAGGGCAAATCCCATTTTGCCTGAAGAATGATTTCCAATGAATCTCACGGGGTCAATGGGTTCATAGGTAGGCCCTGCGGTAACCAGTACGTTCTGACCTTCCAGCGTTTTCTCCCTGAACACGTTGTAAGTGAGATACTGCATAATATCTTCGGGCTCGGCCATTCTACCTTCGCCGTACAGGCCACTTGCGAGTTCGCCATTGGCGACGGGGATCACTTTGTTGCCATACCCGATAATTCTTTCGAGGTTGTTACGGGTAGCGGGGTGATGCCACATATCTTCATCCATAGCCGGCGCTACTACAACCGGGCAGGTTGCTGAAAGATATACTGCCAGCAGCAGGTTATCGCATTGCCCGTTTGCCATTTTTGCCAGTGTATTACAGCTAAGCGGCGCTATCAACATTACATCGGCCCAGCGGCCCAGCATTACATGGTTGGCCCAGGTTTGTTCATCGGACAGGTCCATTAATACCGTTGATTTCGATAAAGTAGAGAGCACCAGCGGCGATACAAAATCAGCGGCGGCGGCAGTCATTACAATACGAACTTCTGCGCCGCTTTTCACCAGCGATCTTACCAGCAATATTGCTTTATAAGCAGCAATGCTGCCTGTAATTCCTATCAATATTTTCTTCCCTGCCAACATGTTTGTGTCAATACTTTTCAAAATAACAAAAAACGACAGTTGCTAACTGTCGTTTTCATGAATTTATTTTCCCTGGCGGTGCTGCTCTTATCTGAACAGATCGTCGTCGTTTTTGCGGTAATAGACCTTTTCCTCCATAAATTCCTGGGTAGCAAGGATAGCCGGGTTTGGCATTTTTTCATATGCCCTTGAGATTTCGATCTGCTCCTTGTTTTCATGAATTTCTTCGAGGCTGTCGGTATGGCTGGCAAACTCTTCCAGCTTATTATGCAGCTCTTCACGCAGGGCAATATTGATCTGGTTCGCTCTTTTGGCTATGATAGCGATAGATTCATATAAATTGCCGGTTTTTGCCTTGATATCGACAAGACTTTTCGTTTCAACCACATTGGTTGTATTAGCGCTGAGTTGCCGTCTTAGCTTGCTCATCTTTTAAATCTTTTATGTATTTAATTGTATGTTCGGAAGGAGCTTTCAAGCTATTCACTTCCTTAAAATATTTACTATGCGGAAAACGTTCGTTAAAATCTGTGATCTCTGCAAGCACCTTTTCAAAACGTTCTTCCTGCTTGTCAATAATACTTAGTTCGGCGTATTTGTAATACGATTTGATGGACAGACTCTTATAGAAGTCGGTCTTTTCAGAATCCGGATAATCGTCTATCAGTATTTCAAAAACAATAGACGCTGCTTTATAATAACCGAGGTTATAATAAAGTTCGGCGCTTTTGAAATCTTTTTCTTCCAGTTTGGCGCGGCAGAGGTCGATAAGGGCGGCTGCATCTTTCGCTTTAGCAGAACCGGGGTGCATATTGATAAATGCCTGCATCAGGCCCATTGTTTTGCTGGTAGGGGTTTGATCCAGTTCTACTTTTGGCGATTGTTTAAAGAAGCTATAAGCGCGCATGTATTCGCATTCCTCCGCTCTTGGGCTACCGGGGAAATTGTCGACATATGATTTAAAGAGGTTTTCGGCATTCAGGTAGTCCTTCATGTAGTAGTAGGCGAATGCGTTTTTATAGTGCATGTCTTCGAACCGCGGCGTGCCCTTTACGTAAGGGAACAGCTCGTCGAAAAGCTGCGTAGCATAGCTATAACGCTTCTGGGCGTAATAATTCTCTGCCATCTTGTACTTGTATTCGTTATCCTTGCTTTTCAGCACACGGCTGAACTTGGAAGCACAGGAAGTTAATACCGCGCAGATCAGAATAAAGAAGACAAGTTTTTTCATCATAAAGTGGGCAAAATTAAGGTATTACCCGCAATATAGAAAGGCCTTCCTGTTTACAACCTTTCTAATTTCTGAAATAATAGTTAATTGTATTGTACAAAACACAGCATGACAGCCTTTAAAAGCACCCCGTTCGTACATTTCATACTACATATTAAGCTGTATGTCAACAACTTATTAGTACAATACCGGTTTTTAGTTTAAATAGAACCATCAGCAGGCCTGATTGGCTGCCGTATAGAATTATTATTCACTACACCCGGCAGGCTCCAGTTAAGAAAAGTTTGTAGCAAGCCATGCCTGCGGAGACCGCAATGCGGCGTAACATACTAATCTATTACGCACTTCCGTGCTTTTGTATTCCGCAGCCTTTGCCTGTAATCAGCTGTCAACTGAATATCGCCGAGGTTGAAATAGCGCATGGCAATGCTTACGGCTACTCTTCACCCAACTTATAGTACCCGCCTGGCGATGCAAGGCATCATCGGGGCCACGTGAGCGCAGCAAGGGGATAAGTTAGCGACAAGGTGCCAGGCGCCCTTTCTGCTGCAAACGGCAGCCTGGCCCGGTTCAAAGTACCGTGCTGTCATCGAGAGACTATACAGGCATAAAAAAACAGCCCTCCGTATGGAGGGCTGTTTAAAGGCTAAAAGTATTTAGAACTATTTAGTACGCTTTAAGTTTGGGTGTGGAGCTGGTACTGAGTTAGGACCATCTTCAGTTGTACCCTCGAAGTCTACAGTGTTAGCATCACCTTCCTGACCGTAAACGAACAGTAAGCGGCTTTCAGAGATACCTTGTTTTTCAACCAGGTACTTCTCAACTGCATTTACACGATCCCAGCTTAATTGCTGTGCACGTTTGTTAGCAGCACCGTAACCGATGATCTTAACTTTACAAGTTGGGTTTGCGTTCATTTTTTCTGCGATGCTAGCTAAGATAGCTTCACCATCTTTACCGATTCTTACGGCGCCAGATTTGAAAGTTAAGCTAGGCAGATTAGTGATAGCGCAATCACCGCCTGGTTTCCAAGAAGCTAATTTATCGCGTAACTCTTTGCAGCACTCAGGCTCAGGGCAGTTACCTACACCATCAGCGTTAACAGGGAAGCATTTTTGAGGAGTCAGCAATTCTTTGTCTTTGTAGTCAGGAACACCGTCACCATCTGTATCGAGTGCACGACCGCGAGAGTCAACAGGTGCTCCGGCAGGAGTGTTAGGCTCGAGGTCGAATTGATCAGTGATACCATCACCATCGGCATCAGGTAATACCGGAGGAGGCAACTTCATGTGTTTAGGGCTGTTGAGCTCGTTGTAGATGAAGTTGTTGGGGTTGATCCACCAAAGGGGAGCCACTCTCTTAGAAGAGTTACCCAGGGCCAGACCACCACGGATAGAAGTGTAGCTGATGAAGTCGTTAGACTTACCTGCGTTCACACCGTCCAGGTCATCAGAGAAAGGCACAGTAAACCTTTGTTCGATACCCAGAGACAGTCTGTTGCTAAGTTTCCAAGCGATACCGCCACCGAAGCTTGCAGCATGACGTAACAGGTAGTTATCGTCGATACGGCCAACTGGTTCACGGTTTCCGTTAGGAACAGGAGCGTTAACATTATAGTCGTTCATCCTGTTTTTCAGGGCGTCTTTAATGTCTTTTCTTTTACCGCTGAAGTTAATGCCGTTCAGGTTTGCACCTCTCAGGCTGTTATCAACGTCAACATCAGCTGCAACCAGGCTATAACCTGCAAACACGTAGATATTTGCTTTAGGATTGCCTCTGTAGTTGCTGATAGTATTTAAAGAAGCGATCAGGTCTAAGTTACCCTGGTGAACCGCTGTCTTGTAGTTAGCAACATAAGGACCAGCGCCCCAAACAGCAGCTTCTGCACCGTTAGTGGCAACTCTTGTACGATAGTCCAGACCATAGTTGAAAGAACCGGTGTAATCAGCTCTTACAGAGAACACGTGGCCTAAAGACTTTCTCAGTGAGAGACCACCGCCAAAACCTGGACGACCATCGATATCACTGATAATAGTGGAGTATCCACCGTGGAATCCTAATTCCCACATATCACGAGGACGGGCAGGGTAAGGATACTGGTTGTTTTGGAACTCATTGTACTGAGGCAGGCGCTTTGTAGCAACCTTCGAAGAATCTTTCCACCAATCCGCGGTGGCGTCATTTTTTTGTGCAAACGTCGCAGATCCTGCCAGGCCTAAAAGACCCAGGATCATTGTGTACTTTTTGCTTGCCATAGGTATAATTTAATTTTTTTGTTAATATTTTCTACCCAATAATACTACAACTTGGCACGGCAAAGTTAATCATCGGGAGTAAAATACCAAATTTTTAGAACTTATTTTGCCGTGATCTACAAAATGAAGACAGCAATTGCAGTGCCAATGTTGCTTTTAACATTTAATTTTTATTGTGGCTATATTGCAGCCCAAGTTTAAGCAATGGAAGCAGCACGCAGGGTAATATCATCGGAACTGGAACTATTTGAGTCCCACTTCAGGGAGGCAGTGAAAAGCCGTGTCTCTTTATTAGACAGAATAATGCAATACATTGTAAAGCGAAAGGGTAAACAATTGCGTCCCATGTTCGTTTTACTTAGTGCCAGGCTGGGTGGGCCGGTCAATGAATCGACCTACCGGGCGGCTTCGCTTGTAGAGCTTTTACATACGGCCACGCTTGTTCATGACGATGTGGTGGACGATTCCCTTGAACGGCGGGGCTTCTTTTCCATCAACGCCTTGTGGAAAAACAAGATTGCCGTACTTGTAGGCGATTATCTTTTGTCGAAGGGGTTACTTCTTTCGCTTGACAACGGTGATTTTGGCGTATTGCAGGTGCTGTCGCGCGCCGTTAAAATGATGAGTGAGGGGGAATTACTGCAAATGGAAAAATCGCGTAATCTCAATCTCAGCGAAGCCACTTATTATGAAATCATCAAGGGAAAAACAGCCTCTCTTCTCGCCTCAGCGTGTGCTGCTGGAGCCAGCACTACTTTCACGGACCCGGCTGCTGTAGAAAAAATGCAGCTATTTGGTGAAAAAACAGGAATGGCCTTCCAGATAAAAGACGACCTTTTTGATTATGGCAGCAGCAATATCGGCAAACCTACAGGTAACGATATAAAGGAAAAAAAGCTGACGCTGCCACTGATCTATACACTCAACAACTGCGATGCTGCACTTCGCAAAAAGCTGATCTATATCATAAAAAATGAAAATAAGAAAAAGGAGAAGGTTCAGTTCGTGATAGATGCGGTGACCGATGCAGGGGGTATCCGGTATGCAACCGAAAAGATGTTCCGTTTTCGAGACGAAGCATTGCAATTGCTGCATGAATTTGAAGATTCAGAAGTACGAAACGCGCTCGAAGAACTGGTTCGCTACACTACGGACAGGGAATTTTAACCAACCTCAACTGCATTTTTTTGATACAGAAACGCTGGAACATATTAAAGGCGGATCAGCCTAAGGCTCAGGCATTGCAGCAGGCGCTGCAGATCAACGAAACACTTTGCGAGATTCTCGTACAAAGGGATATCAGCACTTATGAACAGGCTTTCCGGTTCTTCCGGCCCAGTCTTAGTCATCTTCATGATCCCTGGCTGATGAAGGACATGGAGAAAGCTGTAGCGCGTATTTTGAGAGCGATCGGGAAACAGGAAAGGATCCTTGTTTTCGGCGACTACGATGTTGACGGAACTACTTCTGTGGCATGTATGTACCGCTTTTTGTTTAAACTTCATAAGGCTGTTGAATTTTATATTCCGCACCGGTATAAAGAAGGCTATGGTGTATCGCGGGAAGGTATTCAGTTTGCAAAATCAACGGGCTGCAGCCTGGTTATATCGCTCGATTGCGGCATAAAATCCGTTGAGCTCATTCGCGAGGCTGCTGATATGGGCATTGACTTTATCGTTTGCGATCACCACCTGCCCGATCCTGAGCTGCCGGCTGCCGTGGCCATTCTCAATCCCAAACAACCCGACTGCGAATATCCCTATAAAGAGCTTTGTGGCTGCGGTGTAGGCTTTAAGCTTATTCAGGCGCTGTCGCAAAAGCTAAACCTGCCGGAAGAGGCTTATATGGGCTACCTGGACCTGGTGGCAACCGCCATCGCTGCCGATATTGTTCCCCTTACAGGCGAAAACAGGACCCTGGCTTATTTTGGCCTGCAACAGATCAACAGCCATCCATCTGCGGGCATCAAAGTACTAGTAGCGCAAGGTAAACTTACCAGTCCTGTTCTGCTTAGCAACCTGGTATTTGTGGTAGCACCGCGTATCAATGCAGCCGGCCGTATGGATGATGCCCGCAAGGCAGTACAACTATTCATAGAAGAAGACCCGGAAAAGGCGCAGCACTACGCCGAAGAACTGCAAAACAATAATACCGATCGCAAGGAAGCGGATTTCTCCATCACTGCCGAAGCGTTAGCCCTTATACAGGGCGACCCGGTAATGCTGCAACGAAAAACAACAGTTTTGTTCCAGGAGCATTGGCATAAAGGAGTGGTAGGGATAGTAGCTTCACGTTTAATAGAAAATTATTACCGTCCTACTATCATTCTCACCAAAAGCGGCGAGGTGATTGCGGGAAGTGCACGCAGCGTTAATGGTTTCAATCTTTATGAAGCCATCCATGCGTGCCGCGAGCACCTGCTTGGGTATGGAGGTCACTTTGCAGCAGCAGGCATGACCCTGCTGCCAGACCAGGTAGCTGCGTTCAGCAGCAAGTTTGAGGAAGTAGTAGCTGCCACCATTGCACCGGAATCTCTTGTACCGGAAATTATAATAGACGCAGTTGTGAGCTTCGCCGATCTTAAACTTTCTTTTTATAATATTCTCTGCCAGATGGAACCTTTCGGGCCGTGTAATACACGCCCGGTATTTCTTTCGAGAGGCGTGTTCAATACAGGTAATTCGAAGCTGGTAAAAGAGCAGCATATACGGTTTGTAGTAAAACAAAATCATATCACCATTACCGGAATCGGCTTTAATATGGCCAGCCGTTTTCACCTGCTGGAGCAAAATCACCCTATCGATATTGTTTATACACTTGACCTCAATGAATGGAATGGTGAAAAATATCTGCAATTAAAAGTTATTGACTTCAGATTGTCTGAGTAATAAGAGAGCGCAATTCAAAAAAAGAGGATGGCTCCTAAATAAAAATAGTCGCCGATCGTCGCTTAAACAGGGACCTTCTCTGCCAGGGACCCGAATGAAAGGAGGAGGTTGGCTCCTAAATAAAAATAGCCTCTGAGAATCGCTTAAATGGGTACCCGACTCCATCAGGGATACGAATAAAAAGAGGGTATTCTACATAGAATACACCCTCCTCTTTTACATTACAGCGCTCTACTTTGGAGCGCACAGGCATCAAAAAGCCCGTTATTCCATCTGAGCCGGCATGCCCGCCGATTTCACTGGTGTCATCGCTGCAATACTGATCGCCTATGTGTTGTTTAGGCAGACATTAGATAACGGAAGAGATGAGCGATGCGTTGCTAATAATATTAGTGGCTTTTTTTTTACAAATGATCTTTTGCTAAAAAAACGATCTTTTTCAAGGAAGCTTTAAAGAAGCTTTTGAGATGCTTTAGTGAAGCTTTAAGAGTGCTTTGTCAAAACTGCGCTTTTTTTTAGCAAATAGTATATGGCTCCATCGGGGCCCCGAATGAAAGAGGCCGTATCGCACTTATGTGATACGGCCTCTTTTTTATAATTTATTATATTAAGAAAGTAACGCCACGCTCCTGTTTATAAACTCAGTAAGATTAGCGCCTTTCAACAAGCCCTGGGATAGCAACGCCAGATCGGCGAGGTTACGAATTTGTTGTTCCTGCTTCGCGGTATCACTTTCTTTCAACAAAGCCTGATACACTTTATGATTACCGTTAACAGTTAAATTCACTTCATCGGGCATCGTTGCATAAAAAGCAGCCATACCTCCACCCATGCCAGCCATATCTTTCATACGGCGCATGAACTCGGGCCTGGTAGCAATTACAGGAGGGGTATCGGGGCTTAAGCCTTTTACCTCTACATTCAAGTTCAAATCGGATACCTTAAAGCCAAACAAGCCTTTCAGTTTTTCCTCTTCTTCCTTGCTCAGGACCATATCGGTATGTTCCTGTTTGTCGACGAGGTTGTCGGCAATATCGGAATCCACCCGCACAAAATGAACGCTGTCCCATTTCATCTCCATATTGTTGATGAAAGCGGCGTCGACCATGGTTTCCAGCTTCACCACTTTATATCCTTTGCCTTGTGCCGCTTTGATATAAGCGTCTTGCTGAACAGGGTCGGTGGTGTAGATAATAACGCTTTTCCCTTCCTTGTTTTTCTGTAAAGTATCGGCAGCCGTTTTGTATTCTTCCAAAGTGTAGAACACGCCATCGGCAGCATCTTCCATTACCAGGAATTTATTTGCTTTGTCCAGGAATTTATCGTCGGTCATCATCCCGTACTTAACAAATAATCCCAGGCTTTCCCATTTTTCCTCGAATGATTTTCTATCGTTACGGAAGATCTCATCCAATTTATCGGCAACCTTTTTGGTAATATGGGCATTGATCTTTTTTACATTGGGATCGCCCTGAAGATAGCTACGGCTAACGTTCAAAGGGATGTCGGGGCTATCGATCACACCATGCAGCAGCATCAGGAACTCGGGCACGATATCTTTTACTTCGTCGGTAACGAATACCTGGTTGCTGTACAGCTGAATTTTATCCTTTTGGATCTCGTAGCTCTGTTTGATCTTAGGGAAATAAAGAATACCGGTAAGATTGAACGGATAGTCGACGTTCAGATGGATCCAGAATAAAGGCGTTTCGCCGGCGGGATACAATTCACGATAAAAGTTCTGATAGTCTTCATTAGTAAGCTCGGAAGGCTTCTTAACCCAGATAGGATTGGTGTTATTGATCGGGCTTTCTTCTTCTTCTTTTGCTTCTTTATCATCGGCCTTTGTAGACTCGTCTTTGAAGTAAATAGCTACCGGAAGGAATTTACAGAATTTTTCCAGGATCCTTCTTATGCGGTAGCCATCCAGGAACTCTTCGCTATCCTCATTTATATGAAGCACGATGCGGGTTCCCCTATCGGCTTTATCTATTTCGTACAACTCGAACTCGGGGCTTCCATCGCAGCTCCAGTATACCCCTTTGGCATCTTCGCGGAAGCTTTTGGTAAATACTTCCACTTTACTGCTCACCATAAAGCCGCTGTAAAATCCGAGGCCGAAATGGCCAATGATATTGGCGTCTTTGTATTTGGTCAAGAACTCTTCGGCGCCGGAAAAGGCTACCTGGTTAAGATATTTATCTACCTCTTCGGCAGTCATACCTACCCCACGGTCTATTATACTTAATGTTTTTTCTTTAGGATCCAGCACAACATCTATCCGCAACTCTCCCAGTTCGCCTTTTGCTTCACCGATAGAAGATAATGTTTTTATTTTTTGCGTGGCATCAACGGCATTACTTACCAGTTCACGCAGGAAAATTTCGTGGTCACTGTATAAAAATTTCTTAATGATGGGAAATATATTCTCCGTCTGAACACGAATCTGCCCTTTTTGCATACGAATTCTTTTTGGGGAGAAAAAGAACAAAGAAAATACCAACCCTGCGGCTCCGCCATTTTGACGCATCCCTGCTCTTCAAATATGTCAATTTCTGCTGCTATTTCACTAATGCCGGCTTCCCTGATTCGTGAATGCTATGATCGGGTGGGAAATGTCAAGCCTTTGCGTACCTATTCCAAGGGAAATGACGGAAGCCTGTTTTATTTTCTGTTTCCCAGTTTTTCTGACGATTCCCGGATTATCAGTTCTGCCCTGAGGAAAGTAGTATGAGCGGAGCGGATCACTGCCGATCCGGTCAAATGATTAATGAGGTTACTGGCAGCCACCTCTCCCATCTGGTAGCCGGGATAATTAATGGTTGTAAGATTAGGTTCGACCACTGTTGAGACGGGATCGTTATTAAAACCGGCAAAGGCAATATCGCCGGGAATTGCCACTCCAGCTTTTTTTAAAGCGAGCATACAACCTACTGCTGCGTGGTCGTTGGCAACAAAGACCCCATCGGGTCTGCTCTTCATTTGCAATATCGTTTCGGCTGCGGCGGCGCCGGCTTCGGGGCTTAAATTGCCGGTAAGCACCAGCTTTTTGTCGAACTTTAGCTGGTGTGCCGTCAGTGCACGCTGATAACCTGCCAGCCTGTCGGCATAAACATTCATTTCAGAAGCCACGGTAATGTGCGCAATGCGTTTACAGCCCTGGCTTATCAGATGACTTGTTGCCTCAAAAGCCGCTTTTTGGTTATCGATTAAAATGGTAGAACAGTTTTCGACCTCCGCTACGCGGTCAAAGAATATGAGTGGAATGTTTTTATGCAGGAAAGGGTCAAAATGAGACAGGTTATTGGTATCATAAGCCAGCGATACCAGCAGCCCATCGACGCGGCTATTAAACATGGTTTTCGCGCTGGCGATTTCTTTTTCGGTGGATTCTGAAGACTGGCTAATAATTAAATTATACCCTTCCTTGTTCGCCACACTTTCAATTCCCGCAATTACAGTAGACATGAAATAGCTATTCAAGCGGGGAACGATTACGCCAATCGTATTTGTTTTCGCATTCCTGAGGTTTCGGGCAAAATGATTTGACCGATATCCCATTTCTGCCGCCAGCTCAGTGATCTTCTTTTTCGTTTTTTTACTAACCACGGGATGATCCTGTAAAGCCCTGCTAACAGTAGCAATGGAAATATTCAATCGTTTGGCAATATCGTAGATCGTAACTTCTTTGTTCATATACAATCGATTGCGGTATCTTGACCGGTAAAGCTAAGGCATTTGTTCTGAGATTCCGGCTGAGAAATAACCCTTCCTATTATGACCGTTTTCATTAGCGGCAATCTGCGGTCAGCAGCCTGCCAGTTATTCGAGGTGATGCATTCGTATAAAATTTACCACACCTGCGATATTTTTCACCTCGAGTTTGCGCAAAATATTCTTGCGATGCGTAGCTACGGTCAACTCGCTCAGGAACAGCTGGTCGGCAATTTCCTTTGTCGACAGCTCCTTCCCTATCAGCTTTACGATTTCTATTTCACGACGTGTCAACTGGTACTTTTTCATAAAATCGTCCGGGAACCATTCATCTGCGGCGGGGGGTGTTGCCTGTTCCTCGAAACAGGTACCACCAGCCAGCACCCTGGTTATCGCTTCTTTCAACAGAGCAGCCGATATATTTTTCAATAAATATCCGGCAGCGCCCAGCTTTCGAACGTCGGCCTGTAGCTGCGGCTGATTATAGTTTGAGATCACCAATACTTTGACTTCCGGGTAATTTTTACTTATAGCTGTCAATGCCTGAATACCATCGAGCCTGGGCATATTTAAATCGAGCAGTACCAGATCGGGCTTAGTATTTGCCAACCGGTCAAGTAACTGCCGGCCGTTATTCACTGCCTCCAACACTTCCCAAGCGGGTTCTGTTTGTAAAACAGCGGTTAAACCGTCTATCAGTAACTGGTGATCATCGGCTATTATAATACGGGCCCGTTTCATTTTGTACTGTTTTTTTGATAGGACAAGGGAATTTCTATATTAACCAGGCTGCCCTGGGGCAGCACATTTTCGACATTCATCTGTCCTTCGAGATAGGCCACTTTGGTACGGATACTCCGCAGGAACAAATTTCCCTGCTCCTGAACATGCCTGGGTATTCCCCTACCATTATCTTCGACCAGGATACTTACGACGTCGTCATGTTCCACCACTTGTACCAGCGCCTGGGTTGCGCCTGCGTGTTTTATTATATTCTGCACCAGCTCCTGTATGATGCGATATAGAGTATTATGGAAGGTGACAGCATACGGCTGTTCTCCCTCAAATCCTATAAATACCAGCGTAATATTCAGTTTACCTGAAGTATTCGCCAAACGCACCAGATCTTCCGTTGCATGTCTGAAGCCATATTTTTCTATCGCTACAGGCGTCAGCTGGTGACTTATATTACGCACGGTATGTGTTACCATTCCCAGGATCACTGCTGCCTGTTCCCTTTTTTCATCCTGCGGCAAAGCGCTTATATTTAACGAAGCCAGTGATAACATTGATCCCAGTTCATCGTGCAACTGGTCTGCCAGCACCTTCCGTTCGTTTTCCTGGACAGCTACAATAGTATCGGTAAGTTGTTTCTGCTGTATATTCATTTGTACCAGCAATTCCTCTTTGTCTCTTCTATAACTGTTAAACCGGCTTGCCAGTCCAAACGTAATAATGATCATCTCCAGCACGATACCTGTGAACATGCTATACTTTTCAAGATAGGATGGCAGTGCTATCAGCCCCATATGATACAATGCCTCTGCCAATGCGCAGAAGGCAAATACCACTATTGCCAGCAGGTAAACCTTTGCCTCACGACTGCCGCCTAATGCCCGGCGAACCAGGTATACCAATACGACAAGAATAGCAGCAAAAGAGGTTGCAGCCAGGATCCGCAAGAAATACATGGTAGGCTCATTCATCTGCTGATAAGGAATAGGCGCCAGTATCAGTAAAGCCATTATTCCCATCACCAGCTTTCCTGCGGTGATCACCTTATGGTACCAGCTGGCCCTGTTCATTTGCGTGAATACCTGCAAAAACTGCAATGAAGCAATCATATTGAGTACTGCAAATAAAGGTCGCGACCGGCTGGGGAAATAAGTCCATTCCGGCCATAAATAATGAAAACCTAACCCTTTGTCGGCCCAGATCCATAATGTTACGGAGAGCACGTATAATGAATACCAGAAGTACACCCTATCGCGCGTAGTAGCGAACAGGAACCAGCCGAATAAAATAATCAGCACTACTATGCCTGTAAGCAAACCATTCAGCAGGTTCTCCCGGGAAGCTGCCGCCAGCAACTGCGCTGCGGATCTTATCGTAAAATTTACGTTGAGGGATTCATGGTGCTTATCTACCAGCAGCAGGTAGGTTTCAAAGCCTGCTGTAAAAGGAAAAACAAAAGAGGAATACTGCAAGGGCCGCTGTTCAAAAGGATAGTAATCGCCGGTCACTGACAAGCGGTGTATGCTGCCGTCGTTTGTTACTCCATACCATTCGAGGCGGTTAATATGTGCATTGTCTGTTACCAGATACCAGTCGTTGCCGGCAGGCGCCTGGCGTGCGTCAATGGCCATCCAGAAAACGGAAGAGGTAAAACCGGGTTTCAGGGCCGGTGCCGGCATCACAGAAAAGCTGCCTTTCTTTAGTAAACGGAAGGCTTCCCGGGCTGTAGCGGTACGGCTGCTATCTTCCCAGATCCGCATTAAGGTTATAGTGCTATCGTCCGGACGGGCCTGTAAAAGGCCTGCCGGAAACAAAATTATCAGCAAAAATAAAAGCGGGTTTAGCCTTCGCATAGCGTCTTTCACAAGATACATCGTGAAATTTGCATTAACTACCTTGAAAAAGGTATTTTTTAGTGTCACAAATACATTAAATTTACCGTGGTTCAACCCTCACCCCTTTAATACCCCCGTCAGCAAAGCATTCAAAAGCAAGAGGTTGTCTCAACAGAGACAACCTCTTGTGTTTTTTACAAAAACGAAGACGCCTTCTTTTGGAAGGCGTACCCTTAAAATTGTATCCCATATTCAGAGGATCTCAAAAAAAAGACACCTGCCAATTGCAGGTGTCGTTCCATATTTCAATTACTTTTTCTTATGCTTATCCTGCAGGTCCTTTAATTTCTGCTGAGATTCAAGCATCTGCGAATATCGCTCCTGCCACTTGCTTTTCGTCTTGGGCTTTTTACGGTTCGCATCCATCTTAGCGAGGATCTTATCATGATCGATAATATAATGCTGGATCACAAACTGTAAGGCCAGTGTAACTACGTTGGACACAGTATAATACCAGGTCAGTGCCGAAGGCAGCTTATTGAACACAAATAACAGGATGAAAGGGAAAATATAGGGCATGTATTTCAACGCAGGGTTATCCTGTGTAGGCGTCATGCTCATATTGTAAATAGAGATGAGGAAGCTAGTAACCACCGCAGTGATTGTAAACAAGCTCAGGTGATCGCCCAGTCCGGGTATACTGAAAGGGAATTTCAGTACATCGTCAAATGCCGACAGATCTTTTGACCATAAGAATTCCTGTCCGCGTAACGCGAGGTTGGAGTTAAAGAAACTATATAATGCAAAGAAGATAGGGATCTGCAATAAGGCGGGAATACAACCTCCCAACGGATTCACGCCGGCTTCGCGGAACAGCTTCATCTGCTCCATTGCAAACGCCTGCTGATCATCGCCCAACCTTTTCTTAATGGCATCCAGTTCCGGACGCAATACCTTCATTTTAGCGCCGCTCAAATAGCTGCTATAGGTTAATGGAGAAGTCACCAAACGAATAAACAGGGTAAGCAGTAAAATCACCCATCCGTAGTTACTTACCAGGCTGGCAAAGAAATTAAATACCGGCATGATGATCCATTTGTTGATTGGACGTACAAATGAATACATATCCCTACCCAGGTTCACGATCTTGTCCATTTCGGGAGCGGCGTTCTTCAATGCCTTGTATTCGTTAGGACCATAGAACAATTGCAGCGGGACAGCGATCTCAGCCGATGCCGGCGCTTTGATCTGCAGATTTGCCTTAACGTTACTCAACACATCGGAAGAATCTGTTCTGCGCGCCCAGTTCACTTCGCCGCCTGCAAAACCTGACCTGCTGATAACCGTTGTGTTAAAGAACTGCTGAACAGCGCTTACCCATTGTACAGGCTTCTCAAACTTTTTGTTGGTTTTGGAAGAAATATAGTCAAAGTCTCCGCCTTCGCTAAAACAGATATTACTCTGTTGCCTTTCGTAGTCCCTGGAACGTTCGTGGCTCTCGGGGTTTACATTCCACAGGAAGTTGAGCACATTGCCTGTAAGCAGTTTGTCGGCTTTTACCATTCCGATGTTCCAGTCGATCAGGTATTCGTTGGGTTTAATAACAAACTGGTGTGTTACGCGCTCTCCCCCGGCAGCAGCCAGCGTGTAGGTAAGCGTTTGGCTACCGTCTGCATTTTTAACAACGGGTGACGCCTGGAAAAACAGCTTTGAGACCTCTGCTGCATGTCCATCGGATGTATTGATATTATAAGTCAGGTTGTCGCCTTCCTGCGCGCCCAGTTCCACTGTTTTACCGTCGTGAGCGCGATATTTTTTCAGCAGCACGCTTTTTACCCGGGCGCCTTTGTTGCTGAAGCTTACTTTCATCAACTCATTCTCTACTACGGTCAGTTGCTCTGCTCCGTTTGCAGCATCGAGGAAAGTACCGGCATCGTTAACCCTGGTAGCAGAATCCCTTCTGACAGAGTCCTGTGCCGCAGCAGCCTTATCGGCGGGCGTGATCTTGTTCAGATTGGCCAAAGCAGTAGAATCTTCCAAGCGTTTTCTTTCCGCGATAACAGCCTGATTCTGTCTGCCGGTGTACCAGAAAAAGGTAATAAACAATATCCCCAATAACACAAAACCAATGATCGTATTCTTATCGGTCTTCATATATGACTATAAAAATTGAGCGGCAAAGGTAGGGATTGAAATGAAGAACGCCGCTCAAAAGGGCGGCGTTCTTGGAAACTAATGATTTTTAACTACTTGTATACCGCCTATCCGCTTTTTGCACCCTATATCAACATACTTGTTTCAAAAACAGCTTTATTTTTCAGCGGTAAACCGATTTTAACGTCCACCGCCGGGGCAGTTACGTTTCAGGAATTCGGTGAAAGTGCTTTTCAGATGTTTCGTTGTTCCTTCGCCCTCGTTGATAGAATGGGTACGGTTAGGATAACTCATCAGCTGGAACACTTTGTCGTATTTGATCAGTTCATTTATCAGCATCTCTGCGTTCTGGTAATGCACATTGTCGTCGCCGGTGCCATGCACCAGCAGCAGCTTACCTTTAAGATTCTTTGCATAAGTAACCGGCGAGCCGTTTACAAAATCTTCACGGTTCTCCTGCGGGATCCCCATGTAACGTTCCTGGTAAATATTATCGTAGGTCAGTTGGTTTGCTACGGGTGCAATAGAGATACCGGTTTTGTAGATCTGCGGATACTGAAACAACAGGTTTAATGTAGTAGAGCCGCCGCCGCTCCAGCCCCAGACTGCAATTCTGCTGGTATCTACAAACGACCACTGTAGGATCTTTTCAGCTGCCTGCGCCTGGTCGCGGATATTGATGCGACCTATATTACGGTAGATAGCTTTTCGCCATGCCGCACCTTTGGCAGCTGGTGTGCCGCGTCCGTCGAGACTTATCTGAATATATCCGTCTGCTGCAATATCACCATCGTATAAGCGGGTTCCTGCACTGCCGTAGCTGTCTTTAACCGTTTGGGTTGCGGGCTCGGTGTATACATAAAACAGGACAGGATATTTCTTCGTTGAATCGAAGTGGGCAGGTTTAATCATCCAGCCATCCATGGTTACCCCTTCGGCAGTTGTTACCTGGAAGAATTCTACCGGATAACGCGGACCTGGTTTGCCCGGGCTACGCTGCTGGTTGCTGATGGTAGTATGCTTAGGCAGGCTTACCCATTCACCCATAGGAGGCGTATTTGCATTCGAAAACTGATGTTCGGCATAAGCGCCGTTAGGCGACACTTCATAACTGTGTGTGCCCTTCTGGCTGGCAGGCGACAACAAAACATTCTCACCTGTATTTATATTCACGCGGTACAGGTATTTCTGTGTAGCATTTTCAGGCGATGCCATATAATAGATGTTACCTGTTTTATCGTCAATAGCCTGGATGGTCATGATATCATACTTGCCTGTAGTAATGCGCTTCTCCGTTTTTCCATCCCTGCTTACCAGGTAGATGTGCCTGTAACCATCCTTCTCTGAAACCCACAGGAAATTTTTACCGCCATTCAACCATTCCCATCCTTCCGGAATATCGCTCCAGCGGGCTTTTATATCAATCCAGGCTTTTTCGGTTTCGGTATATATTACCTGAGCTGCGCCAGTGGCGGCAGTACACAGGAATATTTTACTTTCATTTTGTTTGCGGTTCAGTTGCTGTAGTACCAGCTCTGTAGCGTTTGCAGCCCATTCCATGCGTGGGATGTAGTGCTGGCGGTTATCGCCGGGCACGTTCATCCAGCGGGTTTGTGCGGTAGTGATATCTACTACCCCCACTTTGCATGGTGACGGCGCCTCTCCTACTTTAGGATACTCGACAGGAACAGTAAAAGAATAGATAGAGTCTGTATTGTTGATCATCAGGAAGTTCCTGATCTGACGTGCGTCAATTTGCCAGTAGGCGATCTTTTTACTATCGGGACTCCAGCGGAAACCATCGCGGCAATCAAACTCTTCTTCATACACCCAGTCGAAAGTACCGTTGATCATACGGTCTGTACCATTCGTGGTCAATGCCTTTTCCTTGCCAGTAAGGGCATCTTCCATATAGATATTATGCTCGCTAACGTAAGCTACTTTTGAGCCATCGGGCGACAGCTTTGCAAACATCAGCGAGGCTGCAGCACGTGCTGTCCCTACTTTACGCAGTTTACCTGAAACCAGGTCGAGCAACCAGTAGTCGCCACGCGTATCCAAACGCCATACTTTCTTGCTATTGGTATAGATCAGCAGTTTTTTACCGTCTTCTGAAAAGAAGAAATTACGCACTTTTAAAGGTGCACTGCTATCCTTAGGTGTAAGGCGGGAGGGTTCCACTATTACTTTTCTTCCAAATGCCGGAAGCTGGTACTGGACGATAGCGCCTTCTTCTTCCTGGTAAAAACCATTGCCATCGGTTGTCCATTGATATCCTGTTGGCGGCTGGGCTTCTGAACGGGTTGCAATAAGCAGTGCGGCAATGCCGAGCAGTTTAAAAAAATGCTTCATTCTGGTAGCTTCTTTTTCTTGGTTTATTGGTATAATCTAACTTCTGTATACTTAATGACCGGCAGCCTTTTAGCTGCCGGTCACAGGCAAGATAAGTATTGCCGCTTTATATGTTATATTAAATAGCTTCGCTCTGCAGCACTGTGTTCTTCAGAATACTTTTCTGGTCGTTATAACTGCGCGCTGCTGCTATAAAGTGTACGAATAAAGGCGCAGGGCTTTCCACTGTACTCTTCAGTTCGGGGTGATACTGAACGCCGATAAAGAAAGGATGGCTGGGGATCTCCATGATCTCCACAAGACCAGTTTCGGGGTTGCTTCCGCTGAATACGACACCGCTTTCTTCATATTTAGAAAGATACTGGTTGTTGAACTCGTAACGATGACGATGGCGTTCGCTGATCTCAGTGCTTCCGTAAATACGATGTGCCAGGCTACCTTCTTTTATTGCACATGGATAAGCGCCTAAACGCATGGTACCGCCAAACTGGGTAACTTTTTTCTGTTCTTCCATAATGCTGATAACCGGATCGGGGGCATTGGCATCCATCTCGGTAGAGTGTGCGCCTGTTAAGCCCAGTACATTACGGCCGTACTCAATAACAGCCATTTGCATACCCAGGCAAATACCAAAGAACGGCAAACCATTTTCACGTGCATACTGTACTGCAACGATCTTACCTTCGATACCACGCAATCCGAAGCCAGGCGCTACCAGCAGGCCATCGAGGCCATCGAGTTTTTCTCCTACGTTTTCAGGAGTGATGTATTCACTATGTACGTTCACGACCTGTACTTTCACCTCATTCATGGCGCCGGCATGTACGAAGCTTTCGAGGATCGACTTATAAGCATCCTGTAGTTCAATATATTTTCCGATAAGGCCAATAGTAACTTTGCTCTTAGGATATTTCAGTTTATCGAGAAAGCCTTTCCATTTTTCGAGTTCAGGTTCTTTATATGCGGTGATATTAAGTTTGCGCATACAGATAAGATCGAGCTTTTCGCGCAGCATCATCAAAGGCACTTCGTAAATAGTAGATGCATCCATCGCTTCAATTACCGCTTCTGTTTTAACATTACAGAACAGTGCAATTTTACGTTTAATATCATTGCTCAAAGGCTCTTCGGTACGGCACACGATGACATCGGGATGAACGCCGGTTTCGCTCAGCATTTTCACGCTGTGCTGGGTTGGTTTGGTTTTCAATTCTTTTGCTGCGCGCAGGTAAGGAATGAGCGTGAGGTGAATTACCGCAACATCTTCTTCGGGCAATTCCCATTGCAGTTGGCGAACTGCTTCTATAAAAGGTAAGCTTTCGATGTCGCCTACTGTACCGCCAATTTCGGTGATCACGATATCAAACTTGCCTTCTTTGCCTAAAAGCAGCATGCGGCGTTTGATTTCGTCGGTAATATGCGGTACCACCTGAACGGTTTTGCCCAAATAGGCGCCTTCGCGCTCACGGTTGATAACGTGCTGATATATACGGCCTGTAGTAACGTTATTAGACTGGGAAGTGAATATATTAAGGAATCGTTCGTAGTGTCCAAGATCCAGATCGGTTTCAGCCCCATCTTCTGTTACATAACACTCACCATGCTCATAGGGGTTTAACGTGCCCGGATCTACGTTAATATAGGGATCCAGCTTTTGAATTGTTACCCTGAAACCACGAGCCTGCAGTAGCTTAGCCAACGACGCCGCGATAATTCCCTTTCCCAGACTACTGGTTACACCACCAGTAACAAAAATGTACTTTGCCATATATATGGATGTTAGATTGAACACACGAAACAATACAATAACGACGAATACTTTACTATCCGGCGACAATTGTAAACAATAAATTCAGTTTGGTGACCTGTGCTGTGAAGGTCATGCAAACCTAAATCAATTTTCTGTTTTAAAAAAATGAGGGACCTTAAAGATGTATAAAAAGCCGGTTACATATCATTAACGATCTTTTTATAACTGGTCACCACCCCTTTTATCAGCGAAGAGCTGAATCCCTGGTGTTCCATTTCGTTTAAACCGGCAATGGTGCAGCCCTTGGGTGTGGTTACCTTATCGATTTCCTGTTCGGGATGGGTATGTTTTGTTAATAACAATTCGGCGGCCCCTTTTACCGTTTGGGCGGCAATAAGTGATGCCGTAGCAGCGTCGAAGCCGATTTCGATGCCTCCCTGTATATTGGCGCGGATATAGCGCATGGCGTAGGCAGTACCGCAGGCGCCCAATACCGTAGCCGCATCCATTAATTTTTCTTCTATTACAACAGTTTTTCCGAGCTGGTTGAACAGATCTTTCACGAATTGCTCCTGTTCTTTGCTGGCATTGTACTTACAGATACAGGTGATACTTTCCCTGATAGCTATTGCGGTATTGGGCATGGCGCGGAATAGAGTGAAGTCTTCCCCCACCACTTCCTGCATATCCTTGACCCAAATACCGGTGATGACACTAATGAGCGTATGTCTTTTGGCGTCGAGGTCGGGTTGCAGCTGTTCCAATATATCTTTTACCTGGAAAGGCTTGACTGCAAGGATGATCCAGTCGGCGAACTTGACAGCCTCCGCATTATTATTACTTACCAATACGCCTTTTTCTTCCAGCGGTTGCAGGGTAGAAATATTACGTTTTGTAATGATAATATGTTTAGGCTGAATGAATCCGCTGCTGATTAATCCTTCGGCTATGGCCGTACCTAAATTACCGCCGCCAATGATGGCTATCTTTTTGCTCATTATGCTGAATTGTTCGATGGAGGCACAAAGCTAGGAAATATCTGCGTTTTTTACCATACCAGGTGATGTGCCGGCAGGAACTCTTTACCCGATCAAGGCGGCTTATTAGCGGCTTTAGTGCGGCTTTTATCCGGCAACTTTGCAACAATGTAGCAAATAAAGATTTAAACCCCTAGTTTTGCAGCATACCTAACGCAAATATTCCATGACGACAACCACTGCAACCGATATACTTCATGCTTCATCCGACGTTATCATTATTGGCGGCAGCTACTCGGGGCTTTCTGCTGCCATGGCCCTGGGGCGTGCACTCAGAGATGTATTGATCATAGACAGTGGCCTGCCATGTAACAGGCAAACGCCCTACTCGCACAACTTCGTTACACAAGACGGCAAACCTCCCCAAACGATTGCTGACGAAGCGAAGGCCCAGGTATTGCAATACCATACTGTGAGGTTGCATAACGACCTGGCTACTGCGGCTACAAAAACGGAGGGAGGTTTCCGCGTCCAGACCCAATCCGGACAAACCTTTTCCGCAAAAAAATTATTGTTTGCAACCGGGGTTAAAGACATTATGCCTGCTATCCCAGGGTTTGCGGAAAGCTGGGGGATATCGGCCCTTCATTGCCCATATTGTCATGGTTATGAAGTAAGGCATCAAAAAACGGGAGTTATGTGCAATGGAGAATTGGGTTTCGATTTTGCACGCTTGATAGCTAACTGGACGGGAGATCTTACGCTTTTCACCAATGGGCCTTCTACCTTGCATGCGGCGCAAACCGCCAGGCTTGCACAACTGAATATTCCCGTTATAGAAACAACGATCAGCGCGTTAAAACATACAAACGGTTATATAAAGGCGCTTGTGTTGAGCGACGGCAATGCCATTCCATTAGATGCACTTTACGCCCGTATTGCTTTTGAACAACACTGCGCTCTTCCCGTTCAGCTTGGATGCCAGCTTACCGAACAGGGTTATTTACAGGTAGACAATTTTCAAAGAACAACCATTCCCGGCGTTTTTGCATGCGGAGACAACTCCAGTTTTATGCGTGCCGTATCAGCCGCGGTAGCTTCCGGAACAATGGCGGGAGCAATGATCAATAGAGAAATGGTAGACGACAGGGGTTAGTTCACGGCGCCGTGAACGACGGTAAAATAAAAAAGCATGGACTTCATATCCCATACCGACGAGTCGGGGTAGAAGATCTCGAGCCCCATGAAAAAACTATCCGGCAGCCTGGGGTCTGTAACCTTTACTATACTGTTCACCATATCCTGGAGAAGGGGTTTGAGACGTTTTGTTCTGAAATAGAGTGAATCGGCCGGGAAAAGGGTTTCGTCGTAAAAGGCAAGGGATAAGGTATCACGTTTTGAGCTTACCGTTGAGGTAATACCCTGATGAGCAAGGTAGCTATTGGCTTGAAGGAGTGTCAGGTCCTGGAATATCGGGAAGTCGATAACAGGCTGTGCAGGTTGGTTGTCTTTATAGCAACCGGTAGTAATAACAGCTGTCAATAGGCCTACCAGCAGCATTCTCAAAGGCTTCATAGTGAGTCTCGCTTTTTTGTTAGCTCGCAGCCGCTCTCTTCACTTACAGAGAATCAACGCACAGGATCTGTGTTTTTTCATAAGGGTTATTCTCAGCAAACCAATCTTCTCCCGGCAGCTTAAATTTTTATTAAATACGTCTGCAAATTAGAACTTTTTATGAATAATTATCATAATACTTCCGCGTTGCAACAGCGAAAGAAATCCTAATCTTTTCAGCACCGTATTTACGCGTTAGCTATTATGCACAGATATATATATATTTCAGTATAGTCAAACATTTTATCACTCTTTCGCCCGTTGCATATCCGTTCACCCCTTTTCCATAGTATTAAAAAAAGCTTATAGAAACAGCTTAATTAAGGGATAGCAAGCCGACATCTACTTATCCAGCCACTGTTTAAACAAGGGGACTTTTTCCCGGCTTACCACTACTTCCCTGCCGGGTTCGCGTTTTAGTACCACGCGTAATTTATTCGAGGAATATTGTTGTATGCTGTTTATACTGCCAACGTGTATGATGTGCTGGCGGTTCACCCTGAAAAAATCATCGGGATCCAACTTTTCTTCAAGTTCGTCCATGGTAAGTCCCACTCTTATCTGTTCACCATCTTTTAATACCAGATGGGCTATGGTGAAGGCATAGTAAATAAAAGTCGACATCGGCAGCCAGCACAGTTTTATAGCCATCCCTGAAAGGGATCATAAAACGGGTGCGATAGGTAGCCTGTTTATGATTCAGCAATTCCAGCAGCTGGTGCATGAGCAAGGTTGTGTTGGGCTGCATGCTGTTCGCTTTAACCTTATCGAGTGCCTGTTCTCTTTCTACAGGTTTAAGCAGGTAATCAAGACTATTTACTTTAAATGCCCGCACGGCATACTCATCGTAAGCTGTAGTGAAGATAACCGGGCAAAGCAAGTTCACTTTCTGAAAGATATCGAAGCTCAATCCATCGGCGATGCGAATGTACATCAATACCACATCCGGATGAGGATGTTGTTGAAACCAGGTTACGCTTCCTGCCACTGTATCAAGTGTGGCTATTACATCAATATCAGCATGTATGTCGGCCAGCAATTTTTTCAAACGTGTACATTCGGTTTCTCATCTTCAATGATCACTACCCGCATAATATCTTATTTATAGATCAATCAATGGCAGTTTTACGATGAATTCACCGTCTTCTTTTTCTACAATAACAGTTTCATTAAACAGCAAAGTATATCGTTTCTGAATATTATCCAATCCGAGGCGGGTTGACGGCAGCATATGCGGTATCAGCTGAATGTTATTACGTACTACCAGTTTATCGACACCATCGTCACCTATCCTTATGCGTAAACAAAGGCTGTCCTGCAGTAACAAACCTGCCTTCTTCTACAAAGATCTTTTCAAGATAACCACTAACCTGGGGGCGGAGATCTACGTTTTCCGTACCTTCCAACAAAGCCGCATAATCACGGATGGTTAAAGCAGTAGTTGTATCGAGCGTCATCACCGGTAATTCCGGGGTTGGCATTACAGCCAAAGCCTCATCGCTTCCGCCGCCCGAACGACAACTGCTTACTACACTCCATACAAAAACAACCAAGGATAATACGGGTATTCTATTGTTGCTCATCCAAAATTTGCCGCCAGGCTTTATTTTACTTACGGACAGGCAAATGTGCATTAGCAGTATTCAGCTCAAATCCTAAAACCAATGAACCGGAAAAAATCGGGACTGAACCGAAATCTCCGGCCAGTTAAAAGCATGACAATGCTTGTGAGCCATTAAAATGCAGGTTTTCAATAGAAAGAAGACAAACAACTTACATACGCTTTAAAGCCATTCTCAACAAAGGATAGGCTTTGCCCTGGTCATCAAGCGCAGACCGTTCATATGGTTCAAAGCCCAGCTTATTGTAAAATGCCAGCGCTTTTTTGTTCTGCTCATTTACATCCACTTTACAGGCGCCCAGTTGTTCTATAGCAAAATGCATGAGCCATTTGCCTAACCCCAGCCCTATGCAATCAGGTGATAAAAACAACATCTCCACTTTATCAGTTGCTACGCCAATAAATCCAACTACACTGTTGTTGTATAACAGGCAATAGACCTGCAAAGCGTAAAAATCAATTTCTTTTACAAAGGACTTAATTTCCTGCAAATCTTCTTCGAGCAGGAAATCATGCGTAGTCCGTACCGATTGCTCCCAAACACTTACCATCTGGTCTCTGAAAACCTCCTGGTAAGGCGCTATTTGAAAATCTTCGCTCTTCATATCTTCCTCCTATCTTTTAAATTTCATGCACCGGCTGTAAATGAATGAGCCATAACCGGGGATATCCATGGTTATGGCTCATTCTATTTAAACACCTTAGAATATTTTACCGGCTGACAAATAATTCCTCACATAGTCATCAACCCCCTCTTCAAGAGAATAAAATGGCTTGTGGTATCCTGCTTCCTTCAGCTTATTCATATTGGCTTCGGTAAAGTACTGGTATTTATCACGGATATCTTCAGGCATATCGATGAACTGAATATTGGGTTCTTTATCAACGCCGGCAAACGTTGCTTTTACCAGGTCGATAAAAGAGCGCGCTGTACCTGTGCCCAGGTTATACAAGCCGGATGCGGGTTTACCGGCGGTATCAGCCTCCTGCTGTTGCATCAGCCAATACATGACCTTCACCACATCCTTTACGTAAACGAAGTCGCGCAGTTGCTCGCCATCGTTAAAGCCATCTTTGTGGCTGCGGAACAGCTTAACCAAACCGGTATCCCTGATCTGGTTAAAGGAATGAAATATAACGCTGGCCATACGAGCTTTATGATATTCATTAGGGCCATATACATTAAAGAACTTGAGACCTGCCCAGAAGGGGGGCTGTTGAGTTTGTTGTAACGCCCATTTGTCGAATTCATTTTTGCTTATACCGTAAGGATTCAATGGCTGGAGCTGTTTCACCACTTCATGATCATCGTTATACCCCAGTTCACCATTGCCATAGGTTGCAGCCGAAGAAGCATATACCAGTGGAATTTGCCTGGCAGTACAATATTCCCACATCTTCTGAGAATACTGCACATTTAGCTCTTCGTGTATAGCGTAATCGAATTCGGTTGTATCGGTACGTGCGCCCAGGTGAAACACAATAGAAATTTCAGGTTGTTCTTTTTCAAGCCATTCGAAAAAAGACTGACGTTCTACAGTTCTGATATATTCTTTGCCTTCCCAGTTGGCTCTTTTCTTTTCTACTCCGAAATCATCCACCAATATGAGGTTATGGTGTTCGTTTTCGTTCAGAAACTGTACCATACAACTGCCAATAAATCCTGCCGCACCCGTAACAATAATCACCGGTGTATCATTTAAATTGCTCATGCCGCAAACGTAAGAAAAGATGGCAGATGGAAGAATGGCAGGCGGCAGAAAGTTGGGCGCCTTCATCCATTATAATTATTACTATATTTAAAATTTTTCCCCATTTTTTTAAGAAACTAACAGTCATCCGGATATTTTTTTCACCATTTTTGAACTTTAGAGGCGTTTTTTTCGCAATTTTACTATTCGAAATGGCTATTTGTTCCAGAAATATGCTTGTTTTGTCATCGCAAAAAAAAATTTAAACTCTATGTCATTACGATTTCAGGCAATCAATGACCTTACCAACGCAACGAAAGTTGCTGTCCCCAGTACTTCGAAAGTAACTGCCATCTTCGGGGAAAATGTTTTCACCCTTAAAACAGCCCGTTCATTTTTAAGCGATGAAGCTTACAAGAGCTTAGTTGCGAGCATTAAGGGAAGCAAAAAAATTGATCGCGCCGTTGCCAATCAAATCGCTAATGGTCTGAGGGCCTGGGCTGAGAGCAAAGGCGTAACACACTATACACACTGGTTCCAGCCCCTGACTGGTACTACTGCAGAAAAGCATGACTCATTCTTCACCATCAAAGGTGACGGTACGCCTATCGAAGAGTTCGATGGCGGCACCCTTATTCAACAAGAGCCTGATGCGTCTTCTTTCCCTAATGGTGGTATCCGCGCTACTTTTGAAGCACGTGGTTACACTGCGTGGGATCCTTCTTCACCTGCTTTCATCATGGAAATTGGCGAGGGAAAAACTTTATGTATCCCTACCATTTTCGTTTCTTACACCGGTGAACTGCTTGACTACAAAGGACCTTTGCTGAAGGCCCTGGAAGCCATGAACAAGTCTGCTGTGGAAGTAGCCAACTATTTCGATAAAAACGTTACCAAAATAACTGCTACCCTGGGATGGGAACAGGAATATTTCGTTATTGACGAAGCCCTGGCGAATGCCCGTCCAGACCTGGTTCAGTGCGGACGTACCGTATTTGGTGCTTCTCCTGCGAAAGGTCAGCAACTGGAAGACCACTACTTTGGTTCTATTCCTGAGAGAGTGTATGCTTTCATGCGCGATTTCGAAGAAGAGTCGTACAAGCTGGGTATTCCTTTGAGAACGCGTCACAATGAGGTGGCTCCTGCTCAGTTCGAGTGTGCTCCTATCTTCGAAGAAGTTAACATTGCTGTTGACCATAACACCCTGCTGATGGACGTCATGAGCCGTGTGGCTAAACGTCATAAGCTGCGTGTATTACTGCACGAGAAACCATTTGCTGGTATCAACGGTAGCGGTAAACACAACAACTGGAGTATGGCAACCGACACAGGTATAAACCTGCTGGCTCCGGGCAAAACGCCTAAGACCAACCTGATGTTCCTTACTTTCTTTGTTAACACCATTAAAGCGGTTCATGATTATTCTGACCTGTTAAGGGCTGCTATTGCTTCTGCAGGTAACGATCACCGTTTGGGTGCGAACGAAGCGCCTCCTGCTATCATCTCTGTATTCGTTGGTCAGTCGCTTGCAAAAGTGCTTTCCGATATAGAAACAAGAGTTAGTGATAAATTCGACGAACAGGACGAAGCCATTCTGAAACTCGATCTGCACCGCAGCATTCCTGAACTACTGCTGGACAATACCGACCGTAACAGGACTTCTCCTTTTGCGTTTACCGGCAACAAATTCGAGTTCCGTGCTGTAGGTTCCAACGCCAACTGTGCAAACGCTATGACCGTTCTGAACACTATCATGGCTGAAACGCTGAAAACCTTCAAGAAAGATGTTGACGCATTGATCGAAAAAGGCGAGAAGAAAGAGATTGCCATCATGCACATTATTCAGAAGTACATTGTAGAAAGCAAAAAAGTACTGTTTGAAGGTGACGGTTATAGTGAAGAGTGGGCTAAAGAAGCTGAAAAACGTGGTTTACCTAACGTAAAAACCACTCCGCTGGCACTTGACGCGATGATCACTGAAAAGGCTAAGCACCTGTATGAATCAAACGCTGTTTACACACATACAGAGCTTGAAGCGCGTCATGAAATTGAACTTGAGAACTACCTGAAGAAAGTACAGATTGAAGGACGTGTTATGGGAGACCTCGCTCTTAACCACATTCTTCCTGCTGCTATCAAATATCAGACAAGCCTGGCAACCAATATCAACAGCCTGAAAGCTGCTGGTTTACCAGAAGCCGCCTATGCTACGCAAGTAGAATTGCTGAAAGAGATCTCTGAGCGTGTAAACATCATTTACACCAAAGTAAATGAAATGGTTGAGGCAAGAAAAGCTGCGAACAACCTCACCAATACCCGCGAAAAAGCAATTGCTTACGAAGCAGAAGTTAAAGCGAAGTTCTTCGACGAGATCCGTTACCATGTTGACAAACTGGAACACCTGGTTAGCGACGAAGACTGGACCTTACCCAAATACAGGGAAATGCTCCTGTTGCGCTAATAGCAGCTATAATTATCATCGGTTTTATAGAAAAGCCCGTATCGTAAGATATGGGCTTTTTTATTCCAGGTATGGTTTGCCGTTTGCCCCCCAAACACCCCTTTTTCGCCGAATCGGGATGTACGAAGCGTGCGGTAGAAGCTGGGAAGATGTAAATTTATAAGGCAGTTACAACCAACTGCAATACAAAAAAGTCAGTTATGAAAAAGATGATGGTAGCCCTTGTTGTCCTGGTAGCATTGGCTTCAGGCAGCGCTTATGCACAACGCCCAGGCGGCGGTGGCGGCAATCCGGCTCAACGCAAAGAGATGATCCTCAAAAACCTGAAGGATTCTGTTCAGCTGAGCGATGATAAAGCCAATAAAGTAGCCGATATCCTCGAAGAAACCAGTAGCAAGAGAAGAGAGATCTTCCAGGATCAGTCTTCTGACCGTGATGCTAAAATGGCTAAGATGAAGGAACTCCAGGAGGAATCAAACAAAAAGGTGAAAGCTATTCTTTCTGAAGAAGAGTATGTTCGCTACGAAACCTACCAAAAAAACCAGATGGGTCGTATGATGAGGCCCGGTGGTGGACGCGGCCCCAGGCAACAGCCCCAGCGTTAATATCAGCGCTTTAATACGTTTCACGTACAGCCCCCCATGGCATTTGGTTACAGAATGGCATAAAAGCAAAGAGGTTGGTCTTAAACAGGCCAACCTCTTCTTGTATCATCAATAAATTATTATTGCATCTGGAAAGTTTCGAGGAATTTGGTAGTGAAGTTACCTTTTCTGAAATCTTCGTTCTGCATCAGTTGTAAGTGGAATGGAATGGTAGTTTTCACGCCTTCGATCACGTATTCGCTCAGCGCGCGGTACATGGTATCGATGGCTTCTTCGCGCGTACGTGCAATAGTGATAAGTTTACCAATCATAGAATCGTAAAAAGGAGGGATCACATAACCTGCATAAACGTGGCTGTCGACGCGTACGCCATGGCCTCCGGGCGTATGTAATACGGTGATCTTGCCTGGTGAAGGCCGGAAATCGTTATACGGGTCTTCGGCGTTGATACGGCATTCGATAGCATGCATCTGGGGTTCATAGTTCAATCCGGAGATCTTTTCGCCCATTGCTATTTTCAGCTGTTCTTTAATAAGATCGAAGTTGATCACTTCTTCCGTAACACAGTGCTCTACCTGAATACGGGTGTTCATTTCCATGAAATAGAAATTTCTGTGTTTATCGACCAGGAACTCAATGGTACCGACGCTTTCGTAGTTGATAGCGGATGCAGCTTTGATAGCTGCTTCGCCCATACGCTGGCGTAATTCGGGTGTCATGAACGGAGAAGGAGATTCTTCTACCAGCTTCTGGTGACGGCGTTGGATAGAGCAGTCGCGCTCGCTGAGATGACATACGGTGCCATAGCGGTCACCGGCTACCTGGATCTCGATGTGACGGGGATCTTCCACGAATTTCTCCATGTAGATGCCATCATTCTTAAAAGAAGCGGCAGCCTCGGTTTTAGCGGTGTTGTAAGCGCGCTCCATTTCTTCTTCGCTCCAAACCACACGCATACCTTTACCTCCGCCACCTGCAGTAGCTTTAAGGATAACAGGATAACCAACGAGATTTTTAGCAAGTTCTTTTGCTTCTTCCAGGCTTCCTAACAAGCCGTCACTACCGGGGATACAGGGAACGCCTGCTTTGATCATCGTTTCTTTTGCGGTGATCTTATCACCCATAGAATTGATCATTTCGGGAGTGGGGCCTATAAATTTAATACCGTGGTCGCCACAGATCTGTGCGAATTTGGCGTTTTCTGCGAGGAAACCATAACCCGGATGAATTGCATCGGCATTCGTGATTTCAGCAGCAGCCATAATATGGGGAATATTGAGATAAGATTCGCTGCTTTGAGGCTTTCCAATACATACTGCCTCATCAGCGAACTTTACATGAAGACTGTCTTTATCGGCAGTAGAATATACCGCTACCGTTTTAATGCCCATTTCGCGGCACGTGCGGATAACACGTAATGCTATTTCACCCCGATTGGCTATCAGTACTTTTTTAAACACGACTATTATTTATTTTGAAGGATAAATGCAAATGTCAAATGCTGTAGTGACTGCCTGGCAGTATACTACTGTAACATTCTACATTCTTACGCGGGTTCTACCAGGAATAAAGGTTGATCGTATTCAACAGGACTAGCGTCATCAACAAGTACTTTTACAACCTTGCCGCTTATTTCACTTTCAATTTCATTGAACAGTTTCATGGCTTCGATAATGCAGATCACTTTACCGGGAGCGATTTCGGTTCCTACTTCGGCAAACAGTGGTTTATCGGGTGAAGCGCGACGGTAGAAAGTACCGATCATAGGGCTTTTAATAGTAATCAGGTTATCGGTTTTAGGGGCAGCCGGGGCAGCTTCTGCAGCCGGCAAAGCGGCAGCAGGAGCCGCAGCTAATTGCTGTGGCACAGCCGGAGCTGCAGCATATACAGGAGCAGCAGGGGCGGCGAAGACAGTCTGCACCTGGTCTTCTTTCTGCTTGATGGTTATCTTAAAGTCCTTCTCCTCAATGCTAATCTCCCCGATGTTACTTTTATTAATAACCTTGATCAGTTCCTGAATGTGTTTGAAGTCCATATAATGATTTTTGGGGTTTTTATTGCTTTTTTACCTCGTTTTAAGCAAAAATGGGTGGCAAAATAGGCAATTTTCACATAATAATAGCTTTTTTGCCAAAAGAGGGATGTTTTCCCGAACTAAATGAATAATGCGACAAAAGGATAGCAAATGCTATCCTTTTGTATATCTGTTGTATCGGCTTAATCTTTTACACGCTCTACGTACTCGCCGGTCTTCGTATTAATACGGATGATCTCACCTTCGTTCACGAACAAAGGCACGTTTACAGTAGCTCCTGTTTCAACTGTAGCAGGCTTTAAAGCACGCGTAGCAGTATCGCCGCGTAAACCTGGCTCACAATAGGTAACCTGCACCACAATTTTCTCAGGCAATTCTGCACCAATAGGTTGTTCGGACTCGGTATTGATAAATACAAATACTTCGGAGCCGTCTTTCAGGAACTGAGGAGCATCGATCATGTCTTCTGCAAGCGCGATTTGCTCGAAAGTTTCGTTATTCATCAGGTTGAACCCTGTTTCATCTTTATACAGGTACTGGAAAGTTTTTTTCTCTACACGAACCGGGAAAATAGTTTCACCACTATTCCAGGTTTTTTCAATAGTACGGCTGTTGTCAACACCCTTTAACTTAGCCCACACTTTCGCTGCTGCACGTGCAGTTTTGTTTTCTCCGAATTCTACCACCGAGTACAGACTGCCGTCAAGTTTCAGGATCATTCCACGGCTGATATCTGATGTAGTTGCCATAAAAGAATTTTGTTAATTTTTACTTTTAAACCCCCAGGTTAATATGCTGAGGCACATAAGGTCGCAAGGTAAGACCTATTTTCTAGTCTATCAAACCCGGATATCCCCTTTTTAAAACCGGAAACCCCATGACCGTTGACGCGGCGATTTCAATACAGGGGCTCCGAGATCGTGTTTTATAAGGCCTTTTCCCGTGGGCACCCTGGAAAAGAACCACTTAGGCATGTAAAAGCATCACTCTCTTATATATTATATAGCAATATGTTTCGTGCAAAATCTCCATTCAATTATGATTTCTGATCGTCCATCCCAATTATTTATAAACGCCAGAAACACGCACTATATTCGTTCGCCGCCTGGAGATCATCAGGCAGACGCCGTGATTGTGTTATTACCAAAGTAATTGTAGAAAAGAGCTGAGAATCTGACCAATCTGCAACACGCCGCAGACCAGTACTACTCATTTTCTAAAATCCAATGGCTTGAAAAAGACATATTTTAAGTTCCACACCGTTAGTTTATTTCTTTTCCTGATAGCCTATCCGGCCTTTGCGCAAAAGGCAGAAGGCTATTTGCAAGACAGCAGCAACAAGCCCGTCGCCTTCGCCAATGTAGTATTATTCGGTTTACCGGACTCGTCGTTTATCAATGGCGCCATATCAAATGAACATGGGCATTTTATGATCACCTATGCCGGTAATCATACGGAGGGTTATCTGCATATCAGCTGTATGGGCTTTGAGACCATTATATTGAAAGCAAAAGCGGATATGGGGCGGATTTGCTTAAAGAGCGCCGTTTCTTCGATACAGGAAGTTATCGTAAAAGGATCGCGCCCGGTGATCAGGAATATAAACGGCAAGCTTCTCGTAAATGTAAGCAGCAGTTTTTTAAGTAAGGCGGGGAACGTATTCGATGCCTTGCGGCGGAGCCCTGGTATTACAGTAGATGACAATAACAAAATAACGGTGTTTGGAAGAGGTGTACCGATCATCTTCTTAAACGGGCGGGAATTAAAGAATCCGGCAGAGCTAGCCACGCTACAGTCAAGCGATATCGTCAGCTTTGAAATAGACCGGAACCCTTCAGCGGAATATGCGGCAGCGGGCAATGCAGTCATTAAGATCACCACTAAAAAGGCACCTTCAGACGCTGTCAATTTCCAGCTCTATAATGAAGCTCAATTTGCGAAAAGGTATAGGAATTCAACAGGTGGCAATTTGAATGGGCGGTTTGGGTCAACGGATTTTGCGGTCAACTATTCTTATACTGCGAACCGCTACAAAAACCTGGAGGAAGCGTATGAAAATAACTTCCAGGACTCTTATACTATCACAAACCGGAATTCTGCGGTCAGGTATCCGTCTTTTACTGCCCATAACATCTATGGCGCCATTAACCAGGCTTTTTACAAGAAACACGTTATTGGTGCGCAGGTAACTTTGAAGCGTGAGGATTCGAAAGAGAAATCCCAGGCAGCGCAAACCATCGCGCGTACCGACAGGGCCACCGTATTCAGGGATGTCAATAAAAGTGGCAACGGCAAGGCCGATGTATCGACCTATAGCCTGAATTACCTGTTTAAAATGGACAGTGCAAGATCGTTGTCGCTTATTGGCGACTATTCGAAAGTTTCTGATATTTCTGCGGAAAAAATCACGGAATTGAATCATACCAATAGTACATTGCTCAATACCTTACTGGATAATCGAGACAAATCGGAAGTTTACAGTGCGGTCGCCGATTTTGAGACGCCGGTTTTCAGGCGTATCACCATGAAAGCAGGGGGAAAGTATGCTGAGGTGAAACGACAGAGCCAAAGGATTTCCACCAATATAGACAACCTTGAAAATAATTATACAGATAACAACGCCATCAACGACCAGATCAGCGCTGCCTACCTGAAAGCTGATTTTCGCGTTGGCGCTTTTACCATGAATACGGGGTTACGGTATGAGCGAACCGAGACAAAGGTGAGGTCGTTGCAAACGACGCTTGTAGATTCAACTTACGGGGAATGGTTTCCGAGTGTTTCTTTCAGCAGCAGATTTCGCAGCAGCCGGGTGTCTTCGTTTACATTCGGTTATACGCGTAAAATAGACAGGCCGGCTTTTCGCGAGCTTAGTACCAATGTCATTTATTTCGACGCCAATTCCTACGCCGTTGGCAATCCCAGGATACGGCCTACCCTTATCAATAATTTCAGTGCAGACCTGTCTTTATTCAGAGGGCTGAGTCTCAATTTCGGCCACCGTATAGAAAACAGCCCCCGTGTTTTAACTGCGGTTCCGGATGACAGGAACCCTACTATTATCAAGTACACCTTTGTTAATCTTGACAAAGCGCAATACAGTTTCGTGAATATCGACTATTCTTTATCCCGGAAATGGTATGAGGGCACCTTAAGTACAGGTATAGAGAGGCCGTCAATAAAAGTTCCGTTCCTGGGGGAAGTGAGGAAGGTTCAAAAGCTGAATTACATATTGAAGGTGGAGAACAATTTTAGCCTGTCGGACAAGGTAAGTGTGTTTTGCAGTTATGTTTATTACAGCAGGAAAGACGATCTGATGACACATTATTATGGCCGTTATAATCTATCTGTTGGCGGGAATGCTTCCATTTTAAAGGATAAGTTAAAAATATCTCTCCTTGCGAACGATATATTGAATAAATCGGATACGAGGTGGGAGGACAAGTATGCGAATATTATCTCTGGTTCGATCCCTGATCACGATAATACCTGGGTAAGACTGATTGTGCGGTACCATTTCAGGAATTTCAAAAAAACGAATGTGAAAAGGATTGCGGGTGAGGAGGAACTTGACAGAATGTAGCGGATTACATTTTTCAGTGTTAACTTTAGTATATGAAGCAATACGTTTTACTATCCATTTTCATCGTTACGGCGTTGTTTTCACAGGCGCAACAGTTTGATGACACTCCTCCATACAAAAAGAACAGTTCGCTGCCGGAGTTTAAGATTCTGCAGGCAGACAGTACCTGGTTTACCGACCTGCTGATCCCGGAACACAGGCCGGTTATTATCATGTATTTCAGTCCCGAATGCGGGCATTGCCAGGTAGAAGCTGAAAATCTTGCGCAAAACCGCGACAAACTCGACTCAGCCTTCATGTTGTTTGTTTCTTATCATTCCCCTGAAGAGGTTGGTGCGTTTGTGAAAAAGTATAAACTCGACAAATTCCGCTATACAGCTGCCGGCAGGGACACCGAATACAATCTGCCTTCTTTTTTCAGGGTACAGCAAACGCCGTTTATCGCTGTTTATTCTAAATACCATCAGCTTGTGAAGGTATTTGAAGCCGGAGCCAATGCCGAGGAGCTCAGTAAATTGCTACAGGAATAGCCACCTGGAAAAGTTTTATGAAGATTCTTTTACAGAAGGGAGGTATTATTATGTCTTTTTTGTAGGATTTTTGCCACCGAAATATACTATATGAAAGTGACTGTTGTAGGTGCTGGCGCGGTAGGCGCCACCTGTGCCAATAATATAGCCAGGAAAGAACTTTGTGACGAATTGGTTTTAATAGACATTAAAGAAGGTATTGCCGAAGGGAAAGCACAGGATATCTTACAATCAGCAGCATTGCTAGGCTTTGATACCCGTATTACCGGTTGCTCCCGTGATTATGCCCATACAGCAGGCTCTGATGTTGTTGTTATCACTTCGGGGCTGCCGCGCAAACCCGGCATGACCCGCGAAGAGCTTATTGGCGCCAATGCCGGCATTGTAAAGGAAGTGACGCAGCAGATCCTGCGCTATTCTCCCGATGCTATTCTTATTATTATCAGTAACCCTATGGATACGATGACCTATCTAGCCTGGCAGAGTTCCGGTTTGCCTAAACAGCGTGTGATTGGTATGGGCGGAGTGCTCGATAGTGCGCGATTTAAATATCAGCTGAGCAAACAGCTCGGTGCGAGTGCAGCCGACCTCAATGCCGTTGTCATAGGCGGCCATGGCGATACCACTATGTTACCCCTTATCCGTTATGCCAACTGGAACAGTGTTCCGGTAACAGCGCTGTTAACACCTGAACAACAGCAACAGATAGTAAACGCCACCATGGTTGGCGGCGCCACGCTTACCAAGCTGCTCGGCACTTCGGCCTGGTATGCTCCCGGAGCTGCTGCTGCCGCTGTTGTGGAGGCTATTGTACGTGACGAGAAGAAACTCATGCCGTGCAGTGTTCTGCTTGAAGGTGAATATGGCCTTAATGACATCTGCCTGGGTGTACCTGTTACCATTGGTCGTAATGGCTGGGAAAATATCATTACTTACCAGCTTAATGAAACGGAACAGGCAATGCTGCATCAAAGTGCTGATGCCGTTCGCAGCATGAACGATGTGTTGAAGAACATTTAAATATCGCAACGTTCCGGTGTCTGGATACTGTGAATTTCGATGGAAGTTAAGGCAGTAACAGATCTTATTTAAAGCTGGTGGCAGCTGCAGCAATAGCTGGGATATCCTGCTGGTTCATACATTTGAAATGCCCTTTGGGGCATTTTTTGTGTCCTATTTTGCTACAGGGGCGGCACGACAGTCCTTTTACTTCAAAGATCCGTGATGCTACCATCTTAGCGCCGTAATAAGGTGTCATTCCAAAAGCCGGGACCGTATTGCCCCAGATAGAAATGACGGGCTTTTTAAAGGCTGCTGCTATGTGCATCAGCCCGGTGTCATGTGTGACAATCGTTTTCGCATTCTTCACGAGCCAGGCGCTTTCATTGAGGTTAAACTTACCGCAGGCATTATAGATACGCACAGGATCATGCGCTGCAATAAGATCCCCTTCGGTCCTGTCTTCCGGGCCTCCCAGCAAGATCACCGGGAAATCTATAGCTGCACATAATGCTTTCAACTTATCAAGGGGCAGCTTTTTGGTATTCAGCGCCGCTCCAATTACGACGCCCACATAACCAAAATGATGGCTAAGCGGCAGGTCGGACATAGGCAATTCGTCTGCGGGAGGGATAAAGAAATCAAGCCCCTGTCCGTCGTTTTCCACGTCGAGGAATTTTACTGTTTCCAGGCAACGGTCTACAATATGTTTATCGGGTAATATATTGATCTTGAGAAAGGAGGTCAGCAGGAATTTTTCGATATTCAGTTTATTGAATGCAACAGACTTAACACCGTGCAGGGCACGTTTCACTCTCAGGGTGCGCAGGTTTTTATGAAGATCGATAACCAGGTCAAATTTTTCGGTTTGCAGCCGCGCGATCATTTCATCCCAGTTGTTATCCAGCATATGCAACTTATTTACATATGGGTTGGAAGCTATTAGTCCCCGGAACGATTTCTTGGTCAGAAAATGGACTTCAGCATCCGGCACCTGCTGTTTAACACAACGAATTACAGGCGTAGTTAATACTATATCGCCAATAGAGGAGAAGCGGATGATCAGTATTTTCATTTATTCTTCTATATAGTTCAAATCTTTGCCAAAGGTTTCCTCAAGCCTTGTCAATGCCCATATGGCAATGCCAAAGACCACGACACCTACTGTAATATTTGCCACGACAGAATTGTAATGCAGGCGGTACTTGAGGAACTCGTATGCAATATTAATAAGAACTACTGTTCCGCGCACCAGGTTGGGCGCAGTATTCGTAACTGTAGACCTGATATTGGTCCCAAAACTTTCGGCAGCGACGCTCATGAACACTGCCCAGTACCCTACCGAAAATCCCATAACGCCAATACCAGCATAAAAAACAAACATGCTTTGCGGGGCAAACATGTAGAATAAAACGATGGTGATAATGGACAATGTCATAAATAATGCGATCGCCTTTTTACGGCTGCGCATCCACTGAGAGATAAGGCCGCATGCAAAATCTCCGAAGGTTAGTCCCAGGTAGGCCAACATGATACAGTTAATCGGGATCACCTTTCTTTCTTCGTCTGAAAACTGAAGGCCCATAGCGTCGGCCAGCTCCGGCGAATACTTTGCATACAATTGAACAATATACCAGAGGGGTACTGCTACCAATACAACGCCTATGTACTTCATCATTCTTTTTCGTTCACTGAAGATGAGTTTAAAGCTGCCTTTGCGGGCTTCGCTGGTTTTCATGGTTTCGAACATGCCCGATTCCATAATACCTACACGTAATAGGAGCAGGCATATACCCATACCCCCTCCGATGAAGTAGCAGTAACGCCAATCGCCCACCCATTTCACGACAAAGCCACCGACTACGGCGCCCATGATACCGGTGCCTGCTACCAGCGCCGTACCTATGCCGCGCTTTTCCTTGTCGAGCAGTTCATTGACCAGCGTTACGCCGGCCCCGAGTTCACCTGCCAGGCCAAAGCCGGCGGCAAAGCGCAGGAGCGCATATAAGTACACTTCTGTAACAAAGCCATTAGAAATATTCGCAACTGAATAAGTAAGTATGGAGCCAAATAATACCGACAACCTGCCTTTCTTATCTCCCAGGATACCCCAGAAAATACCACCTGCCAGCATACCTATCATCTGCCAGTTATCGAGCATTAACCCTATCCGTTCAATTTCTTCACGGGAGGTAATACCCAGATCGCGCAGGCTGGCGGTACGGATCATTCCAAACAAAAGCAGGTCGAATATATCGACAAAATACCCCAGGGCTGCCACCCAGACAACCAAACTGGTTAACGTGTATTTTTTAGACATGGTACGGAAAGGCTTAGGCTTATGGCAATCGTTAGGTCGCTCCGTTATTCACTATCGGGCGGCAGAACCGGAGTCGCCTTTTTTTTACCGAAAAATATTTTAAAAATGACAGGTAAGGTAGTAATTAAAATGATAGCAATGGTAATGCCTTCGATATGATCTTTTAAACTGAAGCCAAAACGATTTTGCACCCAGCTTTGTAAGAAGTGGCCACCCAGCATCATGGAAGCAACCCAGCAAATACTGCCTATTACATTATAGAACAGGAAAGTAGCACGGTTCATTTTTACGATACCTGCGATGATAGGTGCAAAGGTGCGGATAACAGGCAGGAACTTGGCAAGGAAAATGGTAGCCTTACCATATTGTTCGTAAAAGTCTTTGGCTTTGTACAAATGTTTTTTCTTAAAGAGCAGGGAATCTTTTCGCTGGAACAAGAGGTCGCCGGTTTTAGCACCGAACCAGTAACCAACAAGGTTACCAAGAATAGAAGCCAGGATCACCATCAGGATGAGTACACTATAATGCACTCCAAACAAAGAGCGGGCGAGATCTTCGATATAAAGTCCTGCGGCAAACAACAAACTATCGCCAGGCAGAAAAAAGCCGAGGAATAAACCTGTTTCGGCGAAGATGACGATCAATAATACAAACACTCCACCGTTGTGGATAATCCATTCGATAAACTGCTGAACAATTCCTTTTTCCATTATTCTTTATTATACTTGTTGAGGTGTGGCCAGTTCTCCTTCCCACTTGCTCACCACGCTGGTTGCTAATGCATTGCCCAGAACGTTGGTAGCAGTACGGAACATATCACAAAAGTGATCGATAGGCAGAATCAAAGCTATGCCTTCCGGCGGAATTCCGAACATACTACAGGTGGCAGCGACTACCACCAGTGATGCTCTGGGAACGCCTGCGATCCCTTTACTTGTGAGCATAAGTACCAACAACATCGTCAACTGCGTTCCAAGGTCCAGCGGGATCTTAGACGCCTGTGCAATAGCAATACTGGCAAACGTCATATACATCATGCTGCCATCCAGGTTAAAAGAATATCCCAGCGGCAAAATAAACGACACCACCTTATCCTTACACCCAAACCGCTCCAGTTCTTCCGTCAGTTTCGGGAATACAGCTTCACTTGAAGTAGTACTAAATGCTATGATTAACGGCTGTAAGATACGCTTTATAAGCAAAGGAAGTCTGTTACCTAATATTAACCAACCCACTAAAAGTAAAAGACCCCATAAGAGAAAAATACCGATCAGGAAGTAGACAAAATAATACATGTAAAATCCGAAAATGCCCAGTCCTTTTTTTGCGATAATGGCGGCGAGCGCGCCAAATACACCCAAGGGCGCAAAGTTCATTACATATCCCACCATTTTCAGGATGATATGTGATACTGCATCCAATGCTTTTACCACTATTTTGCCTTTATCGCCGATGGCTGCTGTAGCTACACCAAAGAAGATAGAAAACACTACGATCTGTAAGATCTCGTTGTGCGCCATGGCATCTATAAGGCTTTTGGGGAATACGTGTTCCACAAATTTATCAAGGGAGAATTCCTGCGTTTTACCTACGAGGTCGGCTGCTTCTGCTTTATCGGCCAACGAGCTGCCGATTTCGATATGTGCGCCCGGCTGAAAGAAGTTTACCAGCAGCATACCCAGCAATAAACTCGCAAGTGAAGCCGAAATAAACCATAACATGGCCTTACCTCCTACCCTTCCCACGGTTTTAAGATCACCGAGTTTTGCAATACCCACCACCAGTGTACAAAATACCAGGGGTGCTATGATCATTTGAACAAGAAACAGAAATATTTTGGTGAGCAACCTTATTTTAGGAGCAAAAGAATTGATGGTTGCCTCAGAAGCCTGCGTATGAACAATATAACCCAGGACTGTACCTAACAACATTGCAACCAGAATATACAGCGTTAATTTGTTCTTTTTCAACATGAGCTTCCGTTATAATTTGCGCAATATAGCAAATAGTGGAAGGTGATTTACATTTTCTATCGCAGTAGAAAAAATCATAATACGGTTTTTTTGACGAAATATTTGGGAACGCGTACGAATAATACCTATTTTTCCAGATCGTTTAGCGTAAATCAACTTAACTGTATGAGTCTATTTGCTAAGAAATCACTTCAATCTTTACTTGCTCAAGCAGGAGATTCGGAGAAAGGTTTAAAGCGCACCCTTTCGGCCAGTTCCCTGGTAGCTTTAGGGATCGGCGCAATTATCGGAGCAGGTCTTTTTGTAAGAACAGCAGCTGCCGCCGCGCAGAATGCGGGTCCTTCGGTTACTTTAGGTTTTATTGTTGCAGCCATTGGCTGCGCCCTTGCGGGTTTGTGTTATGCCGAATTATCATCATCTATTCCCATTGCCGGCAGCGCCTATACTTACAGCTATGCCACCATGGGTGAGCTGATAGCCTGGATCATTGGCTGGGATCTTATTCTTGAATACGCTGTAGGCGCCGCCACCGTTGGCATTGCCTGGAGTGAATACCTAAATAATTTACTTGTAAATGTGTTGCACTGGAAGGCGATACCTTATGAATGGTGTCATTCTCCCTTTGAACATAATATAGCAGGCGTTCATGGTATTATCAACATACCTGCGTTGTTCATTGTAACTGCGCTTACCTTATTACTGATAAGGGGTACGCAGGAATCGGCGCTGGTAAACGGGATTATCGTTGTTACCAAAGTTGCGATCGTAATACTCATTATTGTAATAGGCTGGCAATTCATCAACCCTGCCAACCATACGCCTTACATACCTCCTGCCGGCACTTATACAGATCACCAGGGTATTTCACATAGCTTCGGTGGCATTATGGGGATCCTTGGATCGGCGGGTGTCGTCTTCTTTGCGTTCATAGGCTTCGATGCGGTAAGTACGGCTGCACAGGAAGCCAAAAATCCGAAGAGAGATATGCCTATAGGTATTCTTGGTTCTCTTGCTGTTTGCACTGTATTATATATTCTGTTTGCGCATGTATTAACAGGCGTAGCTACTACCGAAGATTTCAGAACCAGTGGTAAAGAAGCCTCTGTAGCTTTTGCTATCAACAAATACATGCATGGTTATGCGTGGCTGGAGCAACTGGTAACTATCGCCATTCTTGCAGGGTTTTCTTCCGTAATACTGGTAATGCTGCTTGGTCAATCGAGGGTGTTCTATTCCATGAGTAAAGACGGCTTACTGCCCAGGACCTTCAGCGCCATTCACCCCAAATATAAAACGCCGTATAAAGCCAGCCTTTTTGTATTGATACTGGTAGGCATTTTCGCAGCATTTGTACCAGGCGATGTAGTAGGTGATATGAGTTCGATAGGAACCCTGTTTGCGTTTATGCTGGTTTGCGCGGCCGTTATTGTTTTACGAAAAACAGACCCCGGGTTAAAAAGGGAATTCAAGACGCCATTTGTACCCGTGCTTCCTATTATAGGCATTATTGTGTGTGGCGCTATGATCTTTGGGTTGGGCTGGACCAACTGGCTTCGTCTCATTGGCTGGCTGGCATTAGGTTTCATTGTTTATTTCGGGTATAGCAAGAAAAACAGTACGGTTCAAAAAGAGCTGCGCGGCGAAAAAGCCGACGCCTGATCCTAATTACCGATCAAAATACCTGGCTGCCGCAACTTTTGAAGTTGCGGCAGTTTTTTTACGTAGCCCTTATACCTGTCTGTCGGGCGGAATTTTAACCTCAGCAGGGGAACAATTTGCTGCTAAAACCTTTTTTGCTGTAAAACGGCGGTATTTTCCGTAAGCAGCCATTACTTTGCAGGCTGCCGCCGAAATAGTAATTTTGCGCACGAATATTTTTTAAGCGTTATATAATTATACATATTATGGGTCGCATATTTGAAGTAAGAAAAGCCACGATGTTTGCCCGCTGGGACAGGATGGCCAAGCAATTTACCCGCATAGGAAAGGAGATTGTTATTGCCGTGAAAGCAGGTGGCCCCGATCCTGCCACAAACCCCGCCTTACGCCGTTGTGCACAGAACGCCAAAAGCGTTGGCATGCCTAAAGACCGCGTAGAAGCTGCTATCAAAAGAGCACTTGGCAAAGACACCACCAACTACGAAGAGATCTTATACGAAGGATATGCGCCTCACGGTGTAGCCCTGGTAGTAGAGACAGCTACCGACAACCATGTTCGTACCGTAGCCAACGTAAAAGCAGCTTTTAACAAGGGCGGCGGATCACTCGGCAACAGTGGCAGCGTAAGCTTCCAGTTCAAAAAAATGGGTGTTTTCAAACTGAAACCTGAAGGTGTTAATCCTGAAGAGCTTGAACTTGAACTTATCGATGCCGGCCTTGAAGAACTGGGCGAAAGCACCGATGATAAAGGCGAAGAAATAATAGTGTTACGTTGTGCTTTTGTTGATTTTGGCAGCCTTCAGAAAGCACTTGAAGAAAAAGGTATCACACCGCTCAGTGCTGAAACAGAATGGATCCCTACTACTACAGTGCCTGTGAACGATGAACAAGCCGAAGAAGTAAGTAAGCTCATTGAACGCCTGGAACAAGACGAAGACGTTAACAAGGTATTCCACAACATGGGATAAGAACATTCAGTTATACAAAGGACAAGGCCCGCTAATGCGGGCCTTGTCCCATTAAGGACGATCCATGATGTGTAAAACCGTTCTTTTCATGACAGCTCCATCCATTTTGGGCATAGCCCTATTATTCTTTAACGAAAACAATCCGGTTCCTGTCTGCTTTATAAATAGCAGCAAAAAATTCTGACAGCATATTGAAATCACTGGCAGGATAACGGTCCGGCACTATCTCGTATTTACGGAATACGGTAATATTATTGCCTTCTACCTTATAAGCAATGGCATAACTACCAAACTTATTAGACAAGGTAACGTTCTTTGGCACTGCTTCAGGTTTGTAACCTGCCGGGATCTTAATGGAAACAGTATCTATATCACGGAACCCGTAAGAGAACCTGATATCAAATTTCCTTGGTTTTTCTGTCGATAGCCTGGAGCCTGATCTGCTAAGCATGTTAGGCGATACAAAGAGTCTTTTACCGGAAACGCTGGCATAACCTGTGGAGCTGATATGAAGGATTTCGGTAACCTCGGGTAACGACTGCATTTTTTCGGAGTATTGTACGTTCTCTACTTTATAGGTAGGCAAGCTAAATGCGCTATTGAGGTGACGGTCTCTTTGTTCTTTAGTAGCATTATGAATAAGGCCAAATGCTTCTTCCTGCTGAATACCAGTAAAAACAGTTGTTATATCGGCCAGCAGGTTGCCTTCCTCATCCACCAATGCATTTACCTTTCTGCGCTGCTCATTTTCCGCCACGGAATAACGGGGTGTCCAGGCTACTTTACCTCCGTCTTCCGTAATAAGCAATACCTGCCTGTTACCGGTAAAACTACCCATAAAGCCGGCAGGAATGTTCTGGTTGGTGCATTCCAGCCAAACGCTGTCTTTGCCATTGGGCACGCATACGATGATATGATCAAAATAATCATTAGGAAAATCTTCAATCAATCCCTGTTGTCCTTTACCGGAATTTACGAGCACATAGTGAGAACGGATACCTGCCTCCTTCAGCAGGCTGGTCATATAATTAGACAAAGCTTTACAATCGCCGTATTTTTTTGCAGCCACATAGCTGGCGTCAAAAGGTTGCAGGCCGCCAATCCCCAATTGAATACTGATATACCTTGTATTCCGCTGCATGTATTGATACAATACCCGGATCTTTTCCTTATTGTCGGTGATGCCGTCTGCTAAAGCATGCACCTCTTTCTTTACCTGATCAGGCAAAACATCGCGTCCCTGGTTTAGTTTAAGATAAAACTTACCGAGTTCCTGCCAGTTACTCATGTTGCCAGCATAACCACTGTATTCAAATACAGAGGGTGCCAGATAAACAACCGGGGTTACTTCTTCCCAGGGCAACTGGTAGGGTTCAGGAATTAATGGCATGAGGTTTTTCACTTCCCATACATATGTACGGTTTTTAGCGGTAGTAATAATGGGATTGCCAGGATAGTTACTTTGTTTATAGCGCAACTGATAAGAAGTATCGGCTTCTATAACAAGCCTTGACAACTGCACTCCTATATTTCCTTCCCTTACAGGCTGCCATTGAGGTAACACATAAATACCATTGTAAGCAACCTCATCTTCATATTCTACCGTAAACGGGTATTGATGATAATTAAAATCGTGGCTTTTGTAACGTGCATCCGTTGCCAGTGTGCCATCGTCGTCATAAGCAAAATCGCGGATATCCTTTTTCTTCACGGAACGCAATAAATGGCCGGAGGCATCGAACAGTTTTCCTGTTATATCGCTCAGCCCTTTAAACTTACTGTATTCGTGTATGTAATGTGCATAGTAATAGCCTTCTTCGTCTAAAATCGTATACGCGTATTTGCTATAGACTATCGCCTTATCAGTTCCTTTTATCACTACCCGTTTCTCTTCGAAACGTTTCACGATATGAGCGTTCTCTTTTATGGAATCCGGGATCAGGCTTACATTATAATCCTGTGCGTACGCGTTCTGCACTACTACCAAAAAGATGAGCAGCAAACCAGTGTATAAAATTCTGCTTACCATTAATTCACTTTTTTAAAGACAATTTGTTCTCCCTGTTTCTTAATCACATAGGTATAGAACTCCCGTAACGTCTGATAATCGTCCGGTTCAAAAAGCGTTTTATTTATCATTAAACGATAGCGCATCTGAACAAGGTTTCCGGCTACCGCTATCACGTATTCAAATTTCCCCTGGGTTTCATTCAGGTGTACCCGAGTAGATTTAGGCAACTCTTCCACTTTATACCCGTCTGGAATTTCCATGGTAAACAAATAAGTATCATCGATACAATAGGGCATTTCTACGGGATAAAAGCGTTCTGCGGCTTTAAAGGGGTTCTCTTTCTTCACTGCCAATGCCATCAATGGATTGAAATACACGATAGGTTCGTCTTTAAAATCGAATGCAATATCGTAATGGCAATCAAGCGGCTCTTCCAGTAAGGAAACGGAGTCTATTCCACCATTAGAAACTTCCACATCCTGGGAAAAACCTTTTTTAATATCCTTAAAATATTCTTCCTGTTTGGTTGTTCTTAACTTGCTACGCACCCCAGCAGATTCAAAATAGCCCATATTATGGGTAACAGTTCCTTTTAACTCATTCTTTTCCTTAGATATAAATACGATCGTGCTATTCTTTTCACGGAGAGAATCGGGAGACAGATCGATCAATATCGGCATTTTGTCGATTACACGGCCAGAGCCATTATAACATTCGCCGGATAACTTACCAAATCCCAGGTTATATGTTGCATCGAGGTTAAAAAAGACAGTATCTACCAGTACACGTGACAATACGTAGTTGAACTTAGATATGATAGGATAAGTTTCCATAGCCCTTCCATTATCTCTTGTGCTCAGCAAAACGGGATGTGCATCATATCCCTTATTAATATAGATAGTTGTCAGCAACAGGTTCAGATCTGCGACATTACCTTTTTTTGTCTGAAAGGTCTTCTTCAATGACTGGGAGCGGTATACTGCGGAATGGTCGGTACAGGTATAATTATCTCTTACATAGCGATAAATACGTTTGGCATTTTCGAGTGAGCTTAGATTTTCATCAACAACAGCTTTGAGTTCGGCATCCAACCAACCATTACGATCGGAGAGGCCTGCTCCGAAGCTTTCATGTTTCAGCATTTCATCTGCCATATCCATCCAGTTACGCAGGATCTTTTTCGGAGGGACATCGGGATAACGTATGGTAGACAACTGGAACTCAATCTTAGCTATGTAATTACGCAGCGTAGTTATGTATGCTTCTTTTTTCAGGGCCGGCACATTTTCCATAGCCCAGATACTTTTTACCACATTGCCGCGCCAGGTATAGGTTTGTGAAGGGCCGGCAGTTTCGCCGACGTCGGAGATATACAACGATCCATACGATACCATAGCGGTATCTATACAGTAGGGATGATACCCTTGTTTTACAAAAGCAAAGTCCAGTAAAGCAGGAATGGTCACCTCATACTCGCTCCACAGACGTGGGTAATTACCCTGGTAGTACCAGGTGGGTATACGATAGCTGCCCGGATCACTAGTGGTGAAGGTATATTCTATAATAGAGCCTTCTTTAATATTCGGGAAAGTGAATTTACTTGTCTGATATCCTTCAGATTTTTCTTTAAAGATGCTGCCCTTATCGAGTTTGGTAACGACAACCTTTCCATCTTCCAGGTTATAAGTGGCAGCCTCCAGTTTTTCAAGTTGCTGCGGCAACCTTCCGTCGACGTATAGACTAAAGGCTACGGTAGCCACGTCAAAAGAATTTTTCTTCAGCAACCTGGTTCTGACATGACAGGTAAATTCGACGCTGATATCTCCTTTGTTGTTCCCAACAAACTGAGTTGATCCTGATTCAAATAAAACTACTGCATCGGCAGTGCTATCGACGCTGTAATAAGTGGGAGTGAAATCACTAGCCTTAACGTCTCCAAATTTGAATTTGGGGCGGTTTTTCTGGGCAAAGCCGGTTGCTGCAAAAAGCAGCGCCAGGAGCACCGGCAGAATTCTGGTATTCATGGTCTTTAGGGATAGGTGAAACTCGCACAATAATACAATAATTATTGAGTTGTGTCCCCTATCCCTCACATGAATTAAATCAGTTCCTGTAAGTATTCCCGGTAACGGTTGTAAAGATGTCCGGCCTGCAGGTAAGCTGATTGCGGGCTCATAAAATGAGAAAATTCGAAAGTGATCGCTTTATCGTATCCGGCCCTGCGTGCTGCTTCGAGCTTCAGGCGTAATTTTTCAAATTTGATGGGGAGGAACTTGATAGGCATGTCGCGATCAAAACTTTCAGCGTTAGTCCAGCACTGCATGCCATATTTATCTGCCAGTTTTTTATTGACAGCGAAAAAGTCGTCAAGTTCGTGATAATCAATGTGTCCATCCTGGAATGCCACCGCATCTACTGCGCCCTGGATACCTGCAAAGATCTCATTCCATTCTTCCTCATGCGCGCTTAGTGAAACTGCGTCTTCCCTGGTTAGTGTACCGGAGGCGGCCATCACCGCTTTTTTGCCGTCGATCCAAGGCGAAATAAAACAGGGAAGCCCGTTACTTACGCCTTTACATTGCATCCCCAGCGTCCGGAAAGCGTGTACAGCATTTTTCGTATTGCGACTGATCTCCATACTGAGGTACCAGCCTTTAAAGCTCTTATGATGTCCGTAACGTTGCCATACCTCCTCTATAACATACCTGTTACAGTCTATTTCGTGCTGCATATCGCCGGTATCCCAGTATTTACCACTGTCGTATAAGCCAAAGTAAAACTGCATCTCCAGCTCATCGGCCAGCTCGAGGAACATAGACACCAGGTCAACCGGAGGTGTATAACACTGATGTTCCTTAACCAGGTAGGCAGAAGGATAGGTAAGGAAACGCCGGTAGCCGCTTCTTATAAGTATTACCGTGTCGATACCTACAGCCTTCATGTGTTCAAAGTCTTTTTTCCATTCGGTGCGTCCCCAGTTCTGGTGGGGGATATCGTGGCTAATCTCATCCAGAAAAGTGCCTGTTATCTTCATGTCAACCTTTTATAAGTATTTATTTTTCCTGAGATAATCTACCCAAATCACATACGCTGGCGGCCTCAAATGAATACCGTCTGCTGTCAGCTCTTTTTTGAGATCACCGTTTTTATCGGCAAACAGTGGGTGCAGGTTCAAATAAGTTAGTCCAAATTCTGCTGCTATCTGCTGAATACCCTTGTTAAGCGTAAGAATACTATCCTTTTTATTTTTAAGATAGGCGGGCTGGGTTACAGCTTCGTTCAAAGGCAATACACTTTGAACATAGATCTTTGTGCGGGGAGTGTTCTGCCGCAGATATGTTAAGATACGGCGGTAGTTATTCAAGATCACGGGAATGGGAAGTCCCCTGCTCAGATCGTTAATGCCTATCAGTAAAAACAGTTTGCGGGGTTCTGCTTTGGCGACACCTTCGAGTCTTGCCAGTACGCCAAAAGTATTGTCGCCCCCGATGCCACGATTGAGGACCGTTTCACCAGGCAGCAGCTCCCACCAGGGGCCACGCTCGGTGATGCTGTTTCCCAGCAAGAGGATACCATTCTTTACCACAGGAAGGCTATTGAACAGTTCCATCCGGCCCTGGTAATAAGTGTTGTTATAACTGCTGTCGATCTGGTTGGTTTTGGCAGCAGGAGTGCTGCCAACGAGACCTTTATTTGTTAAATAAGCTGCCCATTCGAGGTAGCCAGCATGTTTCAAGTGCAAGTTATCCGTCGTCAATTCCTTTTTCAGCTGCCCATTAGCGTCTGAAAAGACCTCACGGTTCAGGTCGACATATTCACAGTTATAACGCACTGCCACCTGTCTCAGGCTATCGTTCAATATGCTGACGCGTTTATTGCTGATCTTCTGGTAAATGGCGGCAAGGCCCTGCTCAGCCACCGGCAGTACGGATTGCAGGAAGATCCTGGTTTGTGGCTGTTGCTGCCGGATACGTGTTACAATTCGCTCATAGTTGCGTGCTATATATTCAACAGGCGTACCGCGCTTTAAATCGTTGACGCCAATCATCAGGAAGATCTTTGCGGGCTTTAAAACCAATACTGAGTCAATTCGGGCGAGCACGCCCCATGAATTATCTCCGCTGATACCGCGGTTTATTACATTTACACCTGGCAGCACTTCCTGCCATGGGCCTGCTTCTGTAATGCTGTTGCCAACAAATGCTACCAGGTTCGTTGTGGATGGCTGCAGCCGGCTAAAGAAGCGCATCCTTTCCATATAGTAACCATTGGCATAACTGCTGTCTATTTCATCTTTTTGCTGCGCTATTGCGCCTGTGTGTAAGGCCATCAATACTATTCCAGCCTGTAACCATTTTCTCATATCGCTGTAATTTTTAAACGATCGAACCAGGTGAACTTAAGGATTATCATACAGGTTACGCATACTGCCAAGGCAGAAAAGCCTTTAGCCATATACCCGAATACAAAGAACACGGGCATGATGACCATACTCATTTGCCAGCAGATACCAACTATTACATTCAGCATATCCCATTTAAACTGCCGGTTAGGCTCAAAAGACGGGTTTACTTTCTGTACCCATTGCAGCACGGGTTTCCAGAAGCCCCAGGGGCGTGTATTTGCGTAGAAGCTTTCCAGCACCTGCCTGTCGGGAGCCGGTGTGAGCAGGCAACCGATGATGCTGGCACTCATTGATATTACCAATATTATAAAGAATGAAATAAGCGTACCGATACCGCTTCCGAACAAGGAAGCATAAGAAGTGAAGTAAACGGCACTGAGCCAATGCATAAAGCCGGGCACAAAGGTGGCTGCAATAAGGCCCGCCAGCATACCTGCAAAATATCCATAACCATTAAATCGCCACCAGATCCACTTCAACACGTTTGCCGCTGCATATCCGCCATATAATGCCGAGGAGATCCACAAGGTTAATGAACTAAGTGAATGTGCAAACAATCCAAAAACACAACCTATTAATATGATGCTTACAGAAGTAAGATAACTACACTTTACATAATGCCGTGGCGACTCGTTTGGCCGCAGGTATTTTTTATAGAAATCGTTCACCAGATAAGCAGGAGCAGCATTTACGAATGCAGAAAAGGCGCTCATGAACGATGCCAGCAAGCCGGCAAGTACTACGCCCCTGATGCCTGCCGGCAGGTAATTGCTCACCACCTGGCTAAGGATCACTTCAAAATCGGGTTGCTGCTGTCCTCTTAGTACCGGCATAAAATATACAAAACCAATAAGCGTTAAGGCACTCACCATCATAAACAGTGGAATGTATAACACCAGGTTGGTAAAGCCTGAAAGCATGGCAGCTTCGCCGGGTTTGCGCGCGCTTAAGATACGCTGCATATCGAAACCCGGAACCGGACCTGCCAGGCTCGCAAAGATACCTTTGCCTATCATCATCATCATTAAAGCACCAAACCACACAAAGCCATCTTCAGAGATTTTAGCGTTTGCCTGCGGAAAGTTATTACCCCAATTGATATTCAATTTCCATTCAGGCCAGAAGGAAGACCATCCTGCGGGCAACTGCTGGTGCAGCGCCTGGTAATCCACGCCTTTCACGGCATAAGTCACCACCAGCACACAGCTTACTACCAGTATACCATACTGTAATACTTCCGTGGCCACCACGCTGTACATACCTCCTTTCACCGTGTACAAGGTTGTTAGCGCTACAATAATAAAAGCATAAGACTGCTCATTGGTAAGCACGCTATTACTAAGATCCCATGGCAAAATGTTGGCGGCGAACTTGCCAATACCTACAAATACATAACCGATGAAACCGATAACGCTTATAATGGCAAAGAAGATCACGATCATATGCGACAGCTTACCGCCTCTATCTTCTCCAAATCTTTTCGTGATCCAGTCGGCTCCCGTAATGGCGCCGCTTCGCCTGATCCAGATAGCGAGAAATACCATCACGAAGATCTGGTTCCAGATAGGCCACAACCAGGGCAGCCATGCAGCCTTAAATCCATATACGAATAAAAGCGATACATAAAACGCCGTACCGCTTACATCGAACATACCGCTGCTGTTACTGAAGCCCAGCCAATACCATTTAATACTATTACCACCCAGGAAATAAGACTGGATATTAGTGGAAGCCTTTTTAGAGATCCAGAAACCCAGCCCTATAATAACAACCAGGTAGGCTAAAATGATCAGGATATCTATCGTCGATAAATTCATGCGCTATTGGTAAATAATGAAAAATACAGTTTAAAATAATTTAAGTTTTCCATAGCCAGCCCCTGCGAACAAAAAATACTGTCACCATAGATACAATACCTGTAAAGATGAATCCGGCCAGCACGCCCGTAAGTGGCTGCTGCAACATCCATTTATAAGCGACCATACCGTTTGTCAACCGCAATAAAGGCAGCAACAGCAGGTTGCCGGTTATATAAGCTACCATAGGGTTTCTGCCGTTCTCAGCCAGATAATTCACCAGTTTGCCACCTATGGCAGTTGCTTGCAAAGCAGCCAGTATGATCATCATAAAAAAAGCAAGGCCACTGCTTACAAAATAATAACTCCAGGTAGAAGGATCTTTTTTTATTCCGCCTTCGCAGGCCTCCCAGCATAATCCCAATAACAACAACAGCGCTCCTGCCTCGAGGAACCTGACGAGCAGCGGGTAGGCTTCCGCAGCACGAGCACGTTGGGTATATACCAGCAGCACTGCCAGTATAACCGTTGTAATAATCATATTCAAACCTGTTTGCCTGCTAAACAACAATATTACGTTCGCTACGAGCAGACAACTGCAGGCAAGTACCGTAAGCGGCAGCCAGTTCTTCGTCTGCTTTTCCTGCACGGCAGGCGTATTGGCATATTGCAATAACCAATCACCGGCAATTGTACCAGGCACTATAATGAACAGATATTTCAGATAATAAAACCTGTAAGCCCATGGCAAGGGAGACCAGTTATAGACTATCTTATTCCATGACGAGGTATCTTTTGCCAGGAACACCGCCATAACGAATAGCAGCAGCAGTGACCGCAAGCCGGGTTGACGGCGGGTATACCACCATAAGAGTGTTCCGAACAAAGCCATGTTGGCCAGCACAACAATAATGATATCGCTGTGCTGTAATGAAAATGCGCCTCCTTTAAAAGGCAGGAATGCCAGCATAAGTATAGCTATACCATAGGCAATAGCGGGCGGCACCTGGCTACCCGAAGGCCAGCGATACAACTGTGCAAACAGTAACAGGAATGCCAGCATCTGCAAAAGACAAACCAACGGAAGAGATAACTGCTCCGCAGAGAGACTTCTGGCGTGCATGGTAAACAATGCAAAAGAGACAAGCGCCACAAAACGCCTGAAGGCCGTTACCACGATAATACCGCTGTGCGCTGACTGAGCCACCTTCTTCTTTAAGGCTAATGGTATTGCCGCCCCCATACTAAAGAGGAAGAAAGGAAAGACCAGGTCGACCCAGGTAATGCCAGCCAAAGACGGCTGAAAACTATGAGCTGGTGGCGGTGTTTGTGCGTGATACATCCATGCCGGGAGGATACCAAATGCAATGCTGCCGGAAAGCACCATCGCCAGAATGGCCATTCCTCTCAAAGCATCCAGGGATTTATCACGTACGGGCATATTATCTTTTATTTCTTTTTTAGAATGATTGCACTCATTACAGCCCTTTCTCCTGCCGTATCGGAAGGCTTCACTGTTAATTTTCCGTTCACTACCATACTGGTAGATCCGCCACCGTCGAGATTCAGGGCTGCGGTGCACCCCATACGCTTCATGAGATCGGCCAGTTCACGCAAGCTAAGTCCTCCTCCACCGCCGGTGCCAACATCGCCTCCCTGAACAGCCACCAATACGATCTTACCTGTACCGGTATAACCGATGGCACTGCGCGCTCTTGAGATGGAGTTGTCGATATCTATCAGCTCAGCGGTATCTGTAACATTTATATTTCCATTTTTTATAAGTACCGGAGAGCCGCCAATGGCGCTGGCAACATTCCACTGCACTCCGCCTGCCGGGAAACCAGCTGTTGGTTGTTGCTGAGGAGCACTGTTAAGTACATTGGGACTGGGAGCCGGGTAACTATAAATAGTTCCATTGCCGGTTCCTACATGATAAATCCAGGTGATATCGGGCGCACCGGCAGCAGTAATACCGAAGGCGCCGCGTGTAGGGTAATAGGTTGCAGCCGTACCGTTATATTGCCTGCCCAGCGACTTAATGTTAACTGCACTTACGACGCCATTATATTGCACAAGACTATAAGAAGCATTGGTTCCGAAAAAGCCACCATTGATACACACATAAGGCTTTCCTGGTTCCGCAGCATAAATGGCAGCGGGTTTGGTATTCTTTTCCGGAAGCACCGGTTTAAGCTCGAGCTGAGCATTCTTAGGATCGAAGGCTACACAATAGGCATTTAAAGCCTTACCATTATAAGCTGTAGTATTCTGATACACTGCTATACCGGAAGGCAGCCCTTCCATTAATGCAGCAGCTTTTTTCCAGTCGGAGGGCAGAGACACTACCGTATCGGTTACAACCGGGGGTGTTACCGGATCAGGAGTTACCGGCCTTACATTGCCGTAAACATCGTCATGCGAAGAGCAAGCCATACCTGCCAGCAAAACGGCAGGTATGGCTATATAGCAACAATATCGGTGAAGCATATACAAGGGTTTAGGGTTTGGTTCCTTCAGCAACAGCATCCCATAGCGTCTGCTTCAGATAATTGGCCTGGGGGGTATACATATGTATCAGGTCGAACAGCATGACACCACCGGAGCTGTTATTGAGGATATATTTTATTGCCCTTGTGATCTCAGCTTTGCTAGACCACTGCAGGTTGCCCATATCTATACTTCCATATAAAGGCACTTTATTCTTCGTAATGTACTTGATGCCGTTGAGAGAGCCTTCGATACTCCACCAATGATAGGTAAGATTAGCGGTAGCGCTGTTTTCAGATAAAAGGACCTGCGTAAAATAGTTACCTGTCATCAGCACGTCCAACTGTTCGAGGTAGCCGGTTTTATTATACTCGGGGTAAGCCCAATCGAAACGAATTGTCTGATCATTAAACGGATCATAATCCTGGCTGGCCCAGTTTACGCCTACCTGATAGTAGCTTCCGTACCAGGCGCCTACGTACACACCGAAATCGACATTGGGTTTAATAGCCTTCACAGCTGCGCGGGCACGTTTGAAGAAATCGTAGATAACGGTAGAACGGTATAGCAACCATTTTTTATAGTATTTACCTGTTGCTTCAGGCAATATTGTTCCGCTGCTGTTCTTCCAGCTTGAAACGATATCGGAAGGGAAACTCATTGCTGCTGCTGCGTTGTCGGTATATTTCTCTTTCAGGAATTCGATGAACTTTGTTTTACTGTAATCGGAGAAATCGGCGTAGATATCTGCATAACGGCAGTAGTCGAGCAGGATACCATCGATATCATATTTAGAAACCACTTCCTTTACAATATTCAGTGCCCGTTCCTGAACTGCAGGCTGGGCAGGGTTCACGAAACCATTTCGGCCTGTGCTTGTAATGGGAACACGTTTACCTGAGGCATCGCATACGATACTTTCGTAGCTGTTTCTGAATGCCGGATCGTCGTAGAGTTTACCCATTGGAACGGAGGCATCGCCTTCCACAAAAGTTACCGTAGATACATATACTTTAAACCCACGCTTTTTCGATTCTTTTATCATAAATCCAACATAGTCGACACCTGCCTGTAATGATTTGCCATTGAGGCTGGTGAACTGTGTAGCGTAGGCGCTGGGAAACATGGTATAACCGGCACTGCCTTTTACGTCGAGCACAAGGCCTGTAATACCTACTGTTTTCATGGTATCGAGCATGAGTTTCATTTTCGCCGTATCGTTGAGGCGGCCATAGCTACCAAACACATTCGACTTACAATCGACCCAAACCATTACATTACGTTTGCGGACCGTATCGGTATTTACCGGTTCGCCGCTGCCCCCGCCTCCCGTACCGGGGTTGCTGCTGCTTTTTTTGCAGGCCGCTCCCAGACAGAGCAATCCACCGCATATCAATATTTTGAGGAAACCATACTGCTTCATATGCTTTAGTTTTATTGAGGTGAATATTTAGTAAACTCGTAAGCCATTACGCCGCCGTTTGTAAGCATTACATAGACGAACATACTTTCGCGGTCGTCGGAGAAACAAGAGCAGATATCGGCCGAGCCATTTCCATTAGAAGTTGCCGTGAGCTGGGCAGCCGAAGCAAACACCCTGAATTTGGAGAAGTCGGCACTGGAAGAGGTAAGGGCGATATTGGAAGTATTGGTAACGTCGAACACAGAGAGCCCTGCTGAAGTTGCTGCGGAGCTATTAAAGGTTACGATACCCAGGAAGTTTGCATTGTTGAAACGGAAGTAATCCATAGCCATATGCGAGCCGCCAACCACAGCGGTTTCTGTAGTGAACGCAACTGAACGGGAGTTATTGCTGCCATTTACCAGCGCTATTTCATTTGCATAGTTCACGAAATAATCGCCACCGGCATTTGCAGAAACAGGCTGCGCCTCGGCGTAGAAGCTCCAGGAACCAGACTGATAAGGCGCCACCGCAGGCGTATTACTTGCAACAGCACCGCCTTCTACCCGCCAGTTATAAATAATATTTGACACACCGGCTGTAGCAGACACCATTGCATTTTTAGTAAGATCGCCAAAGAGGTTCACCCTGCGCCCGATACCACCGTCGCCAGAGATGGCTGCCGGGTTGTTATTTGTCCATTGTATCAGCTTTACAGGACTTGCGTCGAATGCATCGTTATACCTGTAAGCGTAGAACACTGAATTCTTAGGAGCATATGATACCACCAGGATATGGCCAGCCGAGTCGTTGGCTATAGCAAAGCTGCGGAGGCTTCCGGGAGGCGCCGTCATATTCTGTACATACTGACCTGTTTTACGGTTGTAGATCCTGTAAGTAGACGGCGTAGTGCTTACTGCGAGTACCAGGTAATCGCCGCTGACTGCCATAGAACGGAAGTTATTATCGGTGGCAAAGCCATTGATCTCAGCAGCACCTTTCTGCCATACCAGCCTGCTGATACCTACACCATAGTTCAGTTTCACCGGAGCAACCACTTTCAAGGTATACACTTTAGTGGAACCATCTACACCTGTTACGGTAAGTGTTTTGTTTGTGCTGAGGTTTATACTTGTACCGTTGGCAATAGACACTTTGGAATGCGGGTTAACAGTACTTGTTAATACAGATGCGGAGACATCTATACCGGGAATGATAAAGAAAGAAACTTCGTTGGTAGTATTATTAATAATTCCATCGGCCACCTGTGTTGATCCGTTGTCGACATAGGTGATAGAAGCAGAACGCAGGTTGAGGTCGGCCACCTGACGGCCAACGAGCACAAAATTCGACTTTGTACCATTACCCGCTGTGATCTCCAGGTTTACCGGCTTGCTAAGATCCATAGGCATGCCCAGTGCGGGGCGCATCACAGCATCGCCGGGGATAGTAGACCGTACAATGATCTTTGTAATATCGGTAGACACATCTGAGTCTACCGGATAGAAGTAAGGGATATTGAAGTAAATGGTATCGTTGCTTCTTACCGCTTCAAAAATGCGATCCTTGCCATTGCCTTCGAGCGTAGCGTAGATATCGCTTAATACGGATGAAGCAGCACGCGGTATGGGATCGGCTTTACGGCAGGCGACAAAACAACTTGTCAGCCCCATCACCGCCGCCAGAAAATATTGTATCGATTTCATATCTGTTCGTTTTGGTCTTTACAATGAGGTGAATTACCATCCTTTAATCTGGGTAAGGGCGGTATTGTTTTGTAATTCAGACGCAGGAATAGGGATATAGTATAGTGCACCTGTAAACTGCCTGTTGGCGTTGTCGGCACTTACCGTTTCATAAGTGTAACCGGTACCGGCTGCACTGATCTTATGGCCGGTAAACCTTACATTGTTCAGCACCGTATGCGCTTTTCTCCAACGACGAAGATCCCAATAACGATGGCCTTCAAAGGCAAGTTCCACTTTACGTTCATGCTCTACTGCTTCCATCAGCTGTACGGTAGTGGAGGCATTGGTATTAGGCAGACCTGCACGGTTACGCACTTCGTTGAGAGAGCTTTGTGCGGAAGAGATATGATTTAATTTAGCTTCAGCTTCGGCATGAATAAGTAATACCTCGGCATAGCGGATCTCTACCCAATCCTGTGTACTTCCGTAGGTAACGAAAGTAGTGTTCAGCGAATCGAGGTTCTTTTTAATATAATAGCCTGTTACTGTGCGGCGCGGGTCGGTATTAACACCAAACTGCGTAAAGCCTTCGGTGGCATTGGCAGCGGTAGTATTAATGTTACGTCCTTTCCAGGGTGCGCCGTTATACAGTATAGTAGAATAGAAACGCAGCTCTCTGCCCACATAAGGGTTGGCGGCCTGCGAAGCGTTACTCCAAGAGAAACGAGTGCCATCGGCCATTTCAAATTCATTTACCAGTTCGGCAGTAGGTACACCCAATGATAAAGCCTGCCCTGGCGCATCGCCCGGAGGCGTATAGGTAAGATCGTAGGTATGTGTTAACTGTGGTGCAACAAAACTGATCTTGAATACCGCTTCCGTCGTATTCTTTTTCGAGAACACCGATTCGAGCTTATAGTAGCCCTGGCTTGCAAGATCCTTTACAGCCTGTGCAGCATTGGCGGCATTCTGATAATAAGCAGGCGCATTGGCGGCAGCAACACCTGTGAGCGGATCGGAGTTATAAAGTTTCTGATCGTATTCAGCTATAGAAGCTGCATAGAGCCATGTGCGCGCCAGCATTGCATAAGCAGCACCTTTAGTAGCACGGCCTGATTTTACCGGGATGACAGGCAAATGATCTGCTGCATACTGAAAATCCTGTGCGATAAACTTCCAGCAGTCTTCTTCGCTGGAACGTTCGCGGGCATTGGTACTATACTGGCTCATGTTATCCATGATAACAAAGCTACCGTGCAGCCTGGCCAGCCAGAAGTAAACATAACCACGAACGAACCTTGCTTCCGCCTCATAACCTGCTTTTGCATTTTCATCGATCGTCGCATACTTCGTCATACCGTCGAGGAATTCGTTGATACGGCGGATACGCGTATAAGCGGCCTGCCAATAGCTCAGTTGGGGTGTAGATGCAGTAACCCTCGATGCATCTGTAGCCAGGATGTTAACCGTACCATTACCGGCGACGTTAGCCGTGTACTTCATAATATCCGACAATGCATCGGAAGCATTGCTATAACCTATGGGGAAGGCACCAAATTTAAAAGTCTGGAATTCGGCATACATGCCGGAGATATACAATTCTATGTTGGAAGGATTTTTCCATACTGCAACATCGGTATACCGGTCGGTAGGATCAATATCTATATTACAACACTGCATTGTAGCCATGACACCCACTGCCAGAAGCGACAACCGCATGTTTGAAAATATTTTCTTCATATCATTTCCTGATTAAATGTTAGAAAGTAATGTTCATGCCACCTGAAATCATACGTTGCTGGGGATAGAACCCGTTATTCACGTTAGGCATCTCGGGATCGAGGTATTTGAGTTTATCCCAGGTGATAAGGTTGAACCCGGAAACATATAAACGCAATTGCTGGATCTTAGCGGCCTGTAACCATTTAGAAGGAAGGGAATATCCTATCTGCAATGATTTTAAGCGGACATAGGACCCGTCTCTTACCCATCCGGAATTAGCATTTGCATTGTGCGCGGTTAGTGAAGCTTTATAAGAGCTGAGACGAGGAAATGCTGCATTAGGGTTATCGGGAGTCCAGGCATCTTCTACCAGGAAATAAGGAGAGTTACCAAAGTTGTAGAAAGCACGTGTAAAAGGCGTATTGTCTTCCACACCGCTAACGCCGCTTGCGCCTTCGTATGCACCGGCAAGGCTTACATTACATAATGCGGCGCCCTGGAACAGTGCAGACAGGTCGAATCCTTTATACTTAAGATCGATATTAAAGCCGAACATCAACTCGGGCATATTACTGCGGCCAACAAAGGTCATATCATCTGTACGGGTAAGGCGTCCATCGCCGTTCAGGTCTTTGTACTTAAAGAATCCCGGCGCCAGGAAGCCACCACTGGGAGAGATGCCATTTGCCGCTTCATGCCAATCCTGGTACATACCTTCGGCAACAAAGCCAAGCTTTTGTCCGTAGGGTTTACCTACGACACGCTGCCATTCGGGCAGACCTGCGCTTTCGGTATAGCGTAAGATCTTGTTACGCGCCCAGTTAAGGTTGCCGGTAAGTCCGATCTGCAGGTCGCCGATATGGTTGTTATGGCGCAGTTGCAAATCGAACCCGTGGTTGGCCATTTTACCATAGTTGGTTGTAGCGGGGTAATACCCACCAATTGTTAAAGGATAGGTAGCGCCTGTATTTACGAGGATACCTGTCGTTATTTTATCGAACCACTCGAAATCTACAGACAGTAAGCCGTTCCATAATATAGATTCAAAACCTATATTCGAAGAAGTAGCTGTTTCCCATTTAACATTAACGTTTGGCGGGCTGCTGGTATATAAAGCTGAAACGGGCTGACCTCCCATTACTACAACAGGGTCGGTAGTCAACTGGAATGTTTGCAGGTAACCAAATGCACCGGCAACGTCGTTACCCAGGCGTCCTACCGAGCCTTTCAACTTGAAGAAGCTAACAGTTTTATTGAGGTCTTTAAAAAAGTCTTCTTTACTTACGATCCAGCCCAAGCCTACTGCGGGGAACATCTTCCAACGATTGTTCTTTGCAAATTTTACAGATGCATCCCACCTGTTAGCCAGTTCAAGCAAATACCTGTCTTTATAGGCATAGTTTACGCGAGACACGAGGCCTGCCCTGGCATCTACACCGGAAGTACCTGTTGGCGTGATCCAGTCGCCTGCAGCGGTGCTACCGAAATTAATTTCCTGTAAATCGGTAAGCGGGAAGTTGCTGGCGCCGGTAGAGAATAGGTTGCTTCTATAGCTGGACCATTCGTAAAGCACCAGGCCTGTAAAGCTATGTTCACCGAACTTATTATTATAGGAAAGTGAAGGCTGGAATGTACGGCGGTTATTCTGGGAATAAGACTGACGTAATGTTGTTTTGGTAATGCCGGGAGGATTAGGGATAAGCGTATAGTTACCTGTTACCTGATCACGTGCGCGTCCCATAAGTTGATACGGCGTTAACCAGCTTTTGTTTTCGGTACTACTTTTATCGTACGCGGCAAGCAGTTTTGCTTCGAGTCCTTTTACGCCGGGCACTTTAAAGACCAGGGATACGTTACCCTGGAAAACGTTGGTTTGTCCTTTCTGATAACCAGACTGTTCAATAGCTGCGATAGGGTTCACCCAACCGGCACCTGCCTGATGCGCTACCGGAAGGCCGTTAGGCGCATACATAGGCATGTTAGGCAGCATACGCACTGCCTGGTAAAAGGGGTTCATATAACTATCGTTATCGGGGGTGATACCCGGCGTATTCGACAGTTGCTGACGAGCGCCCAGATCCAATGCAACGGAGAGATAATCGTTCAGCTGGGCATCGACGTTTGTACGAACGTTGTAACGTTTGTAGTTGGTATTCTTAACAATGCCCTGCTGGTCGAGATAGCCGAGGCTTGAGAAATATTTCACTTTATCGGTACCCCCTCTTACGGTAACACCATGCTGTTGCGTTGTTGCGGTATTGTCGACAAGTGTACCTACCCAATCGGTGTTACCCAACAGGGGATTGGTATTCGTGCCATTTCTTACCGCATCGATCTGATCCTGCGTATAAACAGTAGGAACGGGATCGCCATTTGTATGGGACTGGTAATCGTTATCCATATCTATGCCCTTGTTATACCAGGTCATATAATCGGGACCATTCAGGAATTTAGGGAAACGGGTATTGGAGTTCACTGTTACCGCGCCGTCGTAGCTGATCACCGGTTTCTGGTTCTTACCTCTTTTTGTAGTGATAAGGATGATACCATTCGCTGCCTGTAAACCATATACAGCTGTAGAGACGGCATCTTTCAGAATAGTGATACTTTCAATTTCATTGGGATCGAGGTTGGCAAAGGAGGGTCGTTGTACGTTATCTATAATAACCAGCGGTCCCTGGTTAGCGCCATAAGTTCCGATACCACGTATACGGAGCGTAGCATCATCGTTACCGGGGCGGCCGGATTGCTGCAAGGTAGTAAGGCCTGGCAGTCGCCCTGAGAGCATGTTGGTAACGTTCATGGTGGGCATTTTCTTCAGCTCATCGCCATTGATCTGGGCAACAGAACCCACTACATTGGTACGTTTCTGTTTGCCATAGCCTACCACCACCACTTCTTCCATTTCTTTAAGACTTTCGGTAAGGGACACTACCAGTTCTTTGCCAGCTTCGGCATTGACGGTAGCCAGGACATAGCCTGTCATAGAGATCTGCAGGGTTACGACAGCCTTGTTCACCGATAACGCAAACTTACCGTTATCGCCGGTGGAAGTACCCGTTGTTGTACCCTTTACCAGCACAGAAGCTCCTGCCAAGGGCTTACCTGTTGCATCTGTAACTGTACCGGTAATTTTGTGAGACTGGGCCATCAACAAAGAATAGCATGCCACAAAGACTGCAAGCAGGGTTATCCTTCGCCACAGCCACAAGGGGAGTTTTGAATTTCTCATATTCAATTGTTTGGTTTATTACTGACGAAAATGTTGATTAAGCTGATTATAAAAGATCGCCGTTCACTGCTACGGGTCTGCTGAAGGGATGCAGGTACTTATCGAGCAGCACTGCCACTGCCCGCCTGCTCAATTGCTCACTGACGACGACACCTGCTGCTGCAAGATCTTTCACCACCTGTTCTGCCGTAACGGTGACACCTGTTTCCTGTAAGATCTTTGCAAAAGCTGCTGCTGTAAGCATATCGCCTGAACCTGCCCAGTATTGCTGCAATGCAGGATAATACAGGCGCAGTCCCTGAACCAGTTCATAACCGCTTACGGGCAGTGCGGGATAAAACCAAGTTTGGTTGGCCCACATATAGGGAACGCCTGTACCTTTTAAAATACCGGTGGCACCTATCTGCTGTATTATTTCAAACTGCGGATCTTCGACAGGTACATCTATAAAAGGCATGATATAGCCCCTTGCCTTCAACAACACCTGCTGTACTTCCCGTACGTTCAACTGTGCGGGCTGCTGGTGGTGTTGTATACAGACAGCTGCCATAGCACCTGCGGCCTGTCCTATCTGCAATACTACCGGTTGCAGGCGGGTGGCGCCGTTCACGATATTGGAGACACTGATACTTTTTTCGGCGACAATGAGACCATCTACCCCTTCGGGGATGAGGCTGCCCATAGGGACGTTATAAGAAGGCACTTTGATTTTTACGAAGTCGATTTTGGGGGCTGCCGGATTCTTCAGGTGATGATGATCGATGGTGTAATCGCCCACTGCTATTCCTGTGCGATACAAGGCCTGTTCGTTATCGTAAGGACGAGCCACATGGTTAAGGGTAAACGTCACCAGTCCTTTTAAACGGCGTGATTCCCTGTGATAGGCGATCATGGGCAGTTTATCGGGCGTATTAAATTCGTCATCAGCCAGGCCCAGGTTCTTATATCCCAGCGCTGTTTGCAGGTAATACACGAAACGCAGGGTATGCAATTTTGCCTGCTGCAATGCTTTTTCGCGGCCTGCTGTGCTGCTGTCAATGATGTTGAGATAGATATCATTGCCGCACTTAGGCCAGTTGATCATGTATTTGTTGTTGGGAAGCTTGCCGTACTGCATCATACGGAAACAATTGTTCTGCGGGCTATCGAAAGAAGCGGGATCAGAAACATCGCAGCTGCAATCGAATACTTTGGCGTCATAACCTTCGGGACGCGCTATGGTTTTATCTGCATTTTTGCCATAATCTTTCAATACGGCCACGTAGGTAAGATCCTGGATAATATCATTTGCTTTTGCGGGAGCATAAGCTTCGCCTGTTGAATCGCGGTTATCCATGCCGATACGATAGCCGGCGCCGGCGGCGGCAAGTACATCGCCCAGTTCGGTAGCATCTATGAGAATAGCCGCATTGATAACACAAGGCTTTTTATTGCGTACAGCATTTACTACCCAATTATTATTTTCACGTTTAACAGAAGTAAACCTGGTATTAAACCATACCTGCAATTGTTTTTCGGCAGCAGCGAGCTGTTTGAGAATAGCGTCGCCGACATGCGGCTCGAACAGGGTATTGCTTACCCAGCCGGTTTCAACGGCAGCAGGACCGCCGTAATGCTGGTAAAGCTTTTGTCTGAATTCGCCCCAAAGGCCGCCTGGCAGCTTATGATTACCATCGATAGCAGAGACGCCAGCGCTTGTTAACATGCCACCGAGCCACGCGGTTTCTTCTATAATCGTAACATTCACACCCATGCGTGCGGCCTGAATGCCTGCAGTAGTTCCGCTGGCTCCGCCGCCGATAATAAGCACATCTGTTTTATGAACAGCCTGGGCATACAAACCCATACTGCCAAACAGCATCAGAAAGAATAAAAAGCAGTTTTTGGTTCTGAATGTCATTTACAGAAGTTTTAATAAACAGAAATCTGTACCCTATATGACAATTCCTCCCGGTCGAAGTCCCGGCTGTCATATGTCATAGCAAATCGTTAGAAACAGAGGCCGCTAACAGACAGCGGCAATACTTGCTACAATCCGTTAAAAAGCCATTTCAATTATTCCTTATCTCACTTAGCTGTTACACTGTTATTTCATGCAAGCTGAAAACCTAATCGTATTCTTCAAGACCTTTCTATCTGAAACTCCAATCGTTATTACCTGAGCCTGTTACTTATCAAATGTTATCTGCTTTAAGCGTATTCCATACCTGGTAGAGGGCACGAGGTACATGGAAGCAACCTTTCCATTTACCGCCTTTTAAATTCAGCAGTACTTCTCCCCTGCGGTTCAGGTAACCGAACCATTCGCCGTATTGCTGGTCTTTAAAGTGCGTCCATGTATACGCATGTACCTTATGGAACCATTGCAGACAACGTTCGTCGCCGGTATAGGTATACCCTTTGGCAAGCGCAACCAGGGTTTCGACATGCACCCACCATAATTTCTGATCCCATTCCAGTTGCTGCGTGGGATGCCCCAGCAGATCGAGGAAGTAGAAAATACCGCCGTATTCTTTATCCCATCCGTATTCGAGCGTACGCAGCATAATATCACAGGCTTTTTTCACCAATGCTTCATCTTGCAAGCGGCGACCGAGATCCATAATAAACCACATGGCCTCTATGGTATGCCCCGGGTTCATTAACCTGCCTTCGAAGCTGTTGGAGAAGCTGCCGTCGGGATTTACGTTTTCGAGGATCAGGCCGTGTTCGGGCTGATAGAAAACGTTCATCACCTCATGAATTACTACCGGCGCCAGCTCGTTCACTTTTTCGGAACCTAACAAGTGCTCCATTTCAAGCGAGAGATTACACAGGATCATGGGTAAGCTAAAACCCTTCAGGGGACGCGTTCCCGGGTAGGCTTTGTTATAAACTCCTTTCCAGTCGTGCTGACGTTCCAGGATATTATTAAAGGTAGAAACGGCTATCTCCTTATACTTATCACTGGGTTGCACCTTGTCGAGCGCCGCAAAGGCCATGGCAGCAAAACAGTCACTAAAGATGTTATAAGGCTGAACCAATGGTTTTCCTTCGGCTGTAAGGGAGAAATACCAATTACCGGATTGGTCGCGGCCGAACTTTTCCATAAATGCGGCGCCATGCAAAGCCATATCGAGCCAGCTTTTTTCGGCAGACACATTATGGTACATATAACTAAAGCACCAGACCTCCCGGCCCTGCAACCACATGAACTTGTCGGTGTCAAACACCTTTCCTGTTCTGTCGAGGCAGGTAAAGAAGCCACCGTTCCTATCGTCCCTACTGTTTTGCAGCCAGAAGGGCAATACATTATCAACCAGCTCTTTCCGGTACATTTCTGCATACTCCTGCAGGGCAGGTAAACTCTGTACCATTTCGCCGGTAGCGAGACCATTACTTATATCAACAGCAGTTATACCCACAGTTTGTAAATTATTTAAGCAGATAGCAATTATGAATTATTTTATCCTTCTAAACCAAACTTACTAATATTTTTTAATTACAAAAGATATTTCTTCATTTTTTTTCACAACCTCGGCATCCTAAGCAGTAAATTACATTATATAGAATTGATATTCAGCAGATAATGAAAAAAAAGTGCAAATATCAAGGTAATTTCCGGGCTATTGATGGCATAAAATAAGTGTACATTCTACTATTTTAACAGGCAGAGCAAGGACCAAGTGGGTATTTTCACCCATTAGTAAATTAATTTTTATCTAAAAAAACATCATGTTTTTAAATTAATTTACTAAGTTTGACTAAATCAATATTCTCCACCAATAACTACTTCACTTATGCAGCTATCGTTTCGTGGTGCACGAATAAGGGCAACCTTATTATTGGGTTCGTTTTTAAGCCTTACTTGCCAGGCACAGCAACCCCGTTTAACTCCTGAGTTAAATAAGCGATTGCTGCTGGCCGCGCAGGGCAGCGTCGTAGCATTACCCGGCCTGTTAACGGAGAAACTACCTGTTATATCGTATAATAAGATGGTATTACCTGGCCCTCAATATCTTATATCGGACGATCCGGAGTATATCCGTGTACCTGAGGGGATGGCATTCCGGGAGACAGTGACGCCGGGAGCGGTAAGAGTATATTTATATAATGTGAACGGGGTAAAGACTCCTGCGAAGATTGACACTAAAATAGCGGCGCTGCTGAAGAACACGGGCAGCCGGCCATTACATCTGCGTATGCTTAAGTTTTCGTCGCAAAAGCCTACTACCAGTTATTTCTTTGCCGGCAAACAGGGGCTTGCCGACTATTTTGCAGCGCAACCTGATACGGCGATCCGTACGGTACAGCCTGGTGAAACAATAGCGATAGATCCTGCGCAGGAGAAAGCCATTGTAAAATATGATGAGCTGGTGCATGGTATTTACGAGTTCACCATCGATGAGACGGCAGAGATAAGCGTAATACAGACCACTGCCGATAAAGACATTATAAAGGCTGCAGCAGGCATAACCACGGTATTGCCCGGGAAAAGCAAAAGTGGCGCCGGCCGTGGTGTATTTGGCGTCAGCAATTACCGGGTATCGGCGGATAGTGTTATAGATACCAAAAACGGCATCAGCCAGATCATTGTTGCCGATGGGCGTCATGACAGTTGGGTGAAAGGCATAGAAGGCAGCAGTGGCGCGATAGCCACCCTTGCCGGTAACTATGGCGTATTATATAATATAGACCTGAAATGGAAAAGCAGCAATGGCCAGGGGCTTGCGCTGGTGACCTGGAATGCACGCAGCGATAACAACCAATGGTGCGGCGCCATGGCCAATACCATGATTGCCAGTAACGGCAAGTTCAAAGGCGGGATCATTCAGCTGCCTTCGGACAAACTGGTTACGCGCAAGGCGCCGGAAGCCGTGCTGGTGCAGTTGTTTATGCCTGATGGCGCAGGAGAAGAGCAGACCATTCATCTTACCTATTCTCCTCCGGGGGCTTCCTGTTTACCGACGCCATTGGTTTTCATCCCGGTAGACATTAAATAACGGGACTGTTGCGGAGCGCCTGGGCAGGCTGCATTTCCGGGTCTTTGAGGAGGTTTATCTCTTCAGGGACGGCGGGGAGACCGGGGAGCAAGTGCGATGCAAGTGCGATACAAGTGCGATATAAGTGCGATGCAGGTGCGGTAGAGGTACGCTTATGCCATATCGAAGGCAGGTATATGCTATACCGGACTGAAGCAGGCGTATTTGCCATGTGATTTAGCTGCGCCGGTTATCAACTTTTTTTAAAAACTCCGTGGACAGTAACGAATAACAGGCAGGCGGCATGTAACGGGCTTAAAGAGCAGGTAATAAAAGCAGCCATAAAACGCAAAATACCGCAATATAATTGTACTTTTAATGCAAAAACCAGCAAACATTCAGGACAATAGCAGCAGTTGGGCAAATAAGTCTTTTTAAATTTTTTAAATAAGAGTACTTTTAATTGTTTCATCTTATTCACGGTTCAAATCACAAGTTGTGGCGATGACAATCATGACAAAGACTTTTTTTGAAGAATTGACAATGGAGAACATTACCGGGGTTGCCTATAAAAACCTGCAGTTAAAGAAGATGATCATTTCCATCTTCGCCAACCAGGGCAATGCTACTATTGCCGACCTGGGCAAGGAGCTTAATTTAAGTACCCCCAAGGTCACCAACCTGGTGAACGATCTTATTGAAGAGGGGCTGGTTGAGGATTATGGTAAAATAGATTCTACCGGCGGGCGCAAGCCTAACCTGTATGGTTTGACAGCCGATTCGGGGTTCTTTATAGGTGTAGAGGTAAAGCGGCATCACATCAATATCGGGTTGCTGGATTTCAGAAAGAACCTGATCCGGTTTTCGGGTAAGCTGCCTTTCCAGTTAAACAATACACAGGAATCGCTGGATACGCTTTGTTTGCTTATAGAACAGAATATAAAGGAGCTGCCTGTTCAGAAGGAGAAGATACTTGGATTGGGCATCAACCTATCGGGGCGCATCAACTACGCGACGGGTTATAGTTATAGTTTTTTCAATTTCAGTGAAGACCCGCTGAGTAAGATACTGGAGCAGCGTATAGGCATCAAGACCTATATAGAGAACGATTCAAGGGCTATGGCTTACGGAGAGTTTTCGAATGGGGTTGTATCTGGAGAAAAGAACATATTGTTCATTAACCTGGACCATGGTATTGGGTTAGGCATTGTGATCAATGGCCAACTGTATTATGGCAAGTCGGGGTTTGCGGGTGAGTTTGGGCATATTCCTTTCTTCAACAATGAGATCATCTGTCATTGCGGTAAAAAGGGCTGCCTGGAGACAGAGGCATCGGGGCAGGCGTTGAAGCGCATGGTTATTAAAAAGATAGAGGAAGGCAGTACTACGGCCATCAGCCGCAAGCACAAAAAACCTGAGGATATACAACTGGAGGATATTATCGATGCCGCACTAAATGAAGATGTGCTGGCGATTGAACTGATAGAAGAGGTTGGTGAAAAGCTGGGCAAGGGTATTGCCACTTTAATAAACCTGTTCAATCCTGAACTGGTGGTACTGGGCGGCGCTATGGCGCAGGCGCAGGATTATATAAGACTACCCGTGAAAAGCGCCATCAACAAATACTCGCTGAGCCTGGTTAATAGCGATACGCAACTGAAGATATCGGCACTGGGTGTAAAAGCGGGTGCGGTAGGCGCTTGTTTACTGGTTCGCAATAAAATATTTGATCATTGACAAATACGTTAAAAACATAAAACTCATGGTAGATTCATTTGAAAAAGTTCCCTGTCATATTTATGAGGGAGCCAAAGAAGCTTCTGCAGCCATAGCCAAAACAATTGCAACACTTATCAGAGAAAAACAGCAACAAGGTAAACCTTGTGTGCTTGGACTGGCTACCGGCTCCTCTCCCCGCCTCTTATACGCAGAACTGGTTCGCATGCACAAAGAAGAAGGTCTCAGCTTTCAGAATGTGATCAGCTTCAACCTCGATGAATACTACCCCATAGATGCCGATGCATTGCAGAGTTATAACCGGTTTATGCATTCGAACCTGTTTGATCATGTAGATATCCGTCGTGAAAACATTCATATACCGGATGGGACCATTGCCAAAGACCAGGTAAAAGCGCATTGTGCCGCTTATGAAGAGAAGATAGAAAAGGCAGGCGGGATAGATCTTCAAATTCTTGGCATTGGTAATAACGGGCATATTGGTTTTAATGAACCAGGATCCAGCTTATTTTCAAAGACCCGTCTTATTACACTTGATAATTCAACCAGGCTGGCCAACTCGTTCGAGTTCCAGACGGTATCGCAGGTGCCCAGGTTAGCTATTACGATGGGGATACAAACGATCCTGAAAGCGAAAAAGATCATACTGATGGCGTGGGGGCCGCTTAAAGCGCCCGTGGTGCAGTTGGCGGCAGAAGGCGCCGTTACGGAGCAGATACCGGCCTCTTTACTGCAGCAGCATGACGACGTGAGCTTTTTCATGGATACTGCCGCCGGCTCTGAGCTAACGCGCAATAAATCGCCCTGGCTCACCGGAGAATGCATATGGACGCCCGAGTTGGTGAAGAAGGCCGTTACCCAGATGGCATTAAAGCTTCAAAAACCCGTTTTAAGTCTCACAGACCGCGATTACAATGAATTTGGCCTCAGCGACCTGCTGGTTGAAAAAGGAGACGCTTATGAGGTGAATCTACAGGTTTATTATATGCTCAGGGATACCATCACCGGCTGGCCGGGCGGGAAGCCTAATGCGGTAATACCTAACCACCCGGAACGTTCGGCGCCTTATCCTAAGAAAGTGATCCTGTTTTCTCCGCATCCTGACGATGATATTATTTCGATGGGCGGCACTTTCCAGCGGCTTCATGACCAGGGGCATGAGGTGCATGTGGCCTACCAGACGTCGGGTAACATTGCGGTAACAGATGAGTTTGTAACGCGCTTTCTTGATTTTGCGGTGGGATTTGAGAATATGTTTGGCATGGACAGTGAGAAATCGCAAAGGATATTACAGGAAGCGCGTTCTTACCTGAATGAGAAGAAATCGAATGAGATAGATACGGCGGAAATAAGGGCTATCAAAGGGCTGATACGTCGTTGTGAGGCTAAGGCTACCTGTCGTTATGTTGGATTAACAGATGAGCGGGCGCATTTCCTGAATCTTCCGTTCTATGAAACGGGGGCTATAGAGAAGAAGCCTATGGGTGAAGAAGATGTACAAATTACGATAGACCTGTTGCGGAGCATCAAGCCATTGCAGATCTATTGTGCCGGCGATCTTGCCGATCCGCATGGTACGCATAAGGTATGCCTGGATATTATATTTGAGGCGATACGCAGGATTAAAGCAGATGGAGATGAGTGGCTGAAGGATTGCTGGGTATGGTTATACAAAGGCGCATGGCAGGAGTGGGATATTTCTGAGATAGAGATGGCGATACCGATGAGTCCTGACCAGGTGATGAAGAAGCGTTTTGGTATATTCATACACCAGTCGCAGAAGGATTCAGTTCCCTTCCAGGGCAGTGATGCGCGGGAGTTCTGGCAGCGTGCCGAGGAGCGGAATGCGAATACAGCGAACCTGTATGCGCAGCTGGGGTTAACGCAATATGCTGCTATGGAGGCATTTCGTCGCTGGCATTATTAAAAAAAACTTTGCGGCAAAAATATTTCCCCTTATTTTTGCCGCCCATTCGGCGAGGTAGCTCAGCTGGTTAGAGCATCGGATTCATAACCCGAAGGTCGGCAGTTCAAGTCTGCTCCTCGCTACAAACACTACTTGAAGGCTGAAACGTAATCACAGAGAGCGTTTCAGTCTTTTTGTTTTGTACTTCTTTCTTTCTCTCCTCGCGGCATTTTGTAACCAGTAACCTCAAAAGTTACCAAAACAGTTACCAAAAATGCAGCAACTACCGAACAATTGCCGCGCTGGCAAAATGAGTGTTTTCCCGAAGAACTGGAATACTGTCAAGGCGAACATCAATCTCAAGTGGTATATCAAGTACCGTTTCTATGATGACAATCTCAACAAGAGTAGGCAGGTTGTCTTAAAAGGCATGAATATGCTTACCAGGCTTGCAGAAAAACAAGCTGCAGTAAGAATCCAGCTTAAAGATGAGCAAGACATGCTTGATCGAGGATACAATCCCATCACAGGAAGTTATCATGAAAATACAAGCCTGCTAGCGATACAGGAATCAGAGCAGGAAATAGAAGAAGACCTACAATTGCCTTCCCGTCGACGTCGAAGCTTATTGCGCCCTCACCAATAGCATATACCTTATCCATAGAAAGCAAGATAGAACCAATGTATAATTATTTTTTATGGATAACCGTAAATTAAAATCGTTATCCTACCAATAAAAAATCCCCGGCATAGAAATGCGCGGGGCAGCATTCATTTACAAAATTAAGGTATGAATCTCGCCAATATGAGATATTATTCACATGACATTTATCAGGTTAATTCGATTGTTTTGTTTCAACCTCAGCCAGTCGCCTTTCCATAATCTCCATTTTCTTATTTTGTTGGATAATATAAAGGGTGAGTTCTTCTATCTTTTTCAGGAGTAATACCTGATTATCTCCAAGATCAAGGCCTTCCTTTTTAACCTCTGCAGCAGAAGGAACTTCGGGGAGATGCTTGTTTTCTTTGATGAAGCTTTCGACATGAGAAAGCGACGGAAGTTGGTAAGAAGAGTCGAAGACATAGTCGGCCCATACCTCCTGCGTCACCTTCACTTTACGAGCTCCAACAGTCCCCTCTACCGCTAGCCTGTAAGCGCCAGGTGTTACTGTTCCAATTCCAACATTAGCATCAGGCACACATAACGGTGTTCCTGCTGTATATAACCTTACATCTGTCGAAGGGGTTTGCACAATGAGTTCCGAGCCAACACCTCGCGAAAAGCGACTATCCCCATTAACATCCAGCTTATAAGCAGGAGTTTTCGTACCTATGCCCACGTTTCCGCCTGCTGGATTCAAAAAAAGACTTTTGAAATCACTCATAGAATAATTATAGCACTGCAATCCGTCTGCCCCCACCCTCATTTTAATATCAAACGGCAAGTAATGTACATAGGCGTTAGTGGATATATTTGTTTCACCATTTACATCCAGTTTATAGGCAGGGGAAGTTGTTCCTATGCCTACGTTGCCATTTGGAGCAATCTGCATTTTTTCAGTTATAGTATAAGAGTGATTTCCAGTGAATATTCTAACTCCACCAAAATCACCTATCGTAGTCCAATCCGCGCCACCATCCCTAAGCTTTATAAAATGTGTTTCATCGACGCCATATATATTGGCGGACAATCCACTATTTTGTAATCTTACATCTCCGAGGACATCTAATTTATAAGCAGGGGAAGCCGTTCCTACACCAACGTTGCCGGCAGCCGGAAATACATTGGTTTGACATAAACCGTAACCACCGGCAACAAAAGTACCAAACAGGAGGATCATTTTTTTCATAGTAAAGAGTTTAGGTTATTGAATTGCAGGAAAGATATGAAAAAACCTCGGGCGACATCTAGGGCATAGTTGACTGCTTGCCTATGAAAAACTAATTTACTTCAAGCCAGCACCAGTAAGATCTATCATCCAACTGGCTCTTATGCGGCACATAATCTATTACCTATATCGCCACACTCATAAAATGATATGAATGGCAGCCGACATCCCCTGAGCTATTAAAGACCGCTTATCTTACCCTTCTTAGCAATAGCAATAATCTTTGGGCTAATTTTATTAATCGTTATAGATAAGGAGAAGATCAGTATTCGCGAATTAAGCCTAAAGATCGAAGTTTATAGAAAACCCATGTAACCATAGTACAGGCATCTACCTTTTTAGTTTCGGATTTTTCACATGTGGTACCGGCTCTTTATGGCGCCAGTACCACTCTACTACTCGCCGCGTCAACCTATTGTAAATATCGTTCTCCAGATAGAGTTCGGTGTTGCTTCGCGTCAAGCTATTTACATCATTGCTTATTTCATTCTCTACCTCTTTTGAAAAGGACTTCGATGCAATCAAACTATCCCGAAGCGAATTCGCCAATAACACAAATTGGTTATCCCAATTAGCTTTTGCATTTCCTCTTATTTCATTATCCAATTTTTCCACAATACGAATCAATTCACCTTGCTGCGTTTCAGCCTGCCCTGATTTAGGCACATATGTTTGCCAGAGAAATCTGGCGACTTCAACATAGACAGCTTGCAGCGTATCCTTACTATTTACTGGATAAAGCAAGGTTGTATCGCAGCCCGAATTATTCCATGCAGTTTCGAAATATTCTTCGCTAACGTATAAACAAGTATTGATTGTCACCATATGATCATAAGATATCCTGCGACCATCTCTCGTCGCAGGTTGCCACAAAGGGCCATTACTAACAGCGTTAGCCACCCGGCGGCCAAATTCAGGACACTCACTGGACTCTTGCTTTACCGCAGACACCTTGCCAGTGCTATCTACATGGAATTTCAGTATCACCCGTACCGTTGCAGTAGGAATGCAGTCAAGTGTATCAATACTCACCTTATCTATAAGAAATTTTCGCCACGCTGCGTCACCTCCAGGAAATTTTGGCGGCACAATATTAACCTGCCTTGCAGACAATAAGAATAAACAGGGCATCAGGAGTAAATATGTAATAGAAGGCTTCATAAAAGGAAAATAAGCATTATAGGGCTCAAAACTGAATTTAAGTTGTACGCGTAAATTTGCCAAAAAAGACGGACAATCCTTCCCAAGTACTATTTTCGGGATTTAATGCCTGCTTCTTTTCAATGTCATCATGGCATCCCATGGCTTCAGCAAATAAGATAAAATCCCGTACAATTTGGTTAGATAATTGTCCTGTTTTCGCTACGCTTAAGGGACTTTTCGAAAACAGCTCAAAAGTTCCTTTTCTTTTTCCGTCTGATCCACTGTAAACCAACATACGACGAATTTTCAGGTCCTTCAATTTGCTTTTCAAGTCCAGCTAATTGCCCCTTAAGCTCAAGATTATTTGTACCTGCCGATCACGATAGTAATTAAATATCTCGATTAACTCAGCATCTAACAGAGCAAACATATGAGCATCTTCGAGCAGACTCTCAAAGATCCGGCGCAAATATACATACGAACCGATGCCTACTCCATTTGCCGCCAACCCTATTGCCCTGATGAATTCCTTCAACAAATCTTTGGAAAGCACTTTATCATATGCCTTGATCTGAGAGATATGTATATCCGCGATTGAAACATATTGTCCAACTTTCTGTAATTCCTGTACTTCTGCATCAAAAAACGAATAAACATAAAAATCCTTTTTTGTGCGAAGGCACCGTAAAGTATTCGTACGAATCCCATTAAAACTATTAAAACTCGGTTGTCCACCTATCATTACTTCATAAGTAGTATTTTCCTTCAAGTCAGGATTATAAGCATTAACATATGAATCATGTTTATTAAGGCATTAAACTCATCAAATTCATTTGATTCACACTTGATTCGACTATACAATGGCAGCTCAAAAAAATATCTATGACTATCTAACTTATTTTACATCTGATTTTTTTCTCAAAGTTACATTTTATAAAATGATGCATATCCCAATCCCGCCTGGTCTCACCCATCAGTAAAAAATTGCCATGCCTCAACGGTATATCCAGCAGCATCGCATTCGCCTCCCACTTCCGGCACTGCTGTCTACCTTCAATACTTTTCATAATATCTTTGCAAGATTATGAATCCGGATAAGCCTATTAGCACGCTCTCAGAAGATAAATTTCAACGCTATGAATTTGCAAAAAGAATAGCCGGTATTGTGGGCACGCCCAAAATAGCCGAATCGCTCGTCGTTGGATTGTACGGCAAATGGGGAGAAGGAAAAACGAGCGTACTAAATTTCATCAGACAGGAATTACCCAAGGAAACAGTAGTTGTCAATTTTAATCCGTGGCTATTCACTAGCCAGACGGAATTACTGAACGCCTTCTTCCAAGAGATGGCAGGCGCTTTAGGGGCTGCCAAAAAGTCTATCAGGGAAAAAATCGGCACAGCAATGGCTGATTATGGAGCCGCTATTGGTTCCGTGACCAAGTTCATGGGCATGCCTCTAGATAGTGTCCAAAGATCAGGGGAAGTACTTAAAAATATCTCTCTGGCCAGCGCAAAGACACGGGTGGACAAACTCATCGTACAGGCCAACACTAACATCGTCGTATTCATTGACGACATAGACCGGCTTGATGTACAGGAAATTCAGTATATCTTTAAACTAGTCAAACTGGTAGGAGATTTCCCAAGAACCTGCTACATTTTATCCTTTGATGACGAAATTGTAGCGACAGCACTTTCCGAAAAATATCGCTCAACTCAAGAAAATGGAGGATATAAATATCTTGAAAAAATCATACAAGTCCCTCTGAAATTACCAAAAGCAACCCAGACAGCACTCAGACAATACACACTCGAACTATTGGACAACATCATTTTTAAAACCGGAATAGTATGGGATCAGGCAGAAGCGGCTGCCATCGACAAAAAGATAGAGGAAATCTTTCTGCCTATTGTTGATAACGCACGTCTGCTTGGCAGGTACGCCAACGCCTTGTCTTTTTCTTTACCACTGCTAAAGGGTGAAGTGGACACTACTGATTTGATACTACTGGAAGGCATAAAAGTCTTTTTCCCGAAATTCTATGATTTCATTCGGGAGAACCCAGATATATTTACCGATAGGACTCTAATATTCGGAGGTGTAGCGGACGAACAAGCTCAAAAAACTGAAAAAAATAAAAACATAATACAACAGATTACAGTCTATTCTGAAAAACAACAAAAGACCATCCTAGCGTTGGTGAAATATCTCTTTCCTCAACTTTCATCCGAGCGAATAAGCTACCCTAGGTTAAGTGGCCAAAAAAAGGAAAAAACAATGAACCTATCTCACCCGCGTTATTTCGATCGCTACTTCACGTACTGTGTTTTGCAAGACGACATATCTGACATACTGTTAAAAAACATTTTTTCCAATATTGCCAATCAATCCGTCGAATACGCTACAGATACTGTAAAGGATTTATTTGATAATTACGGCGTAGATAACGTCCTTTTTAAACTTCTCGACTGGACAGATGCTCTTGAAGACAAAGCCATTCAACAGTTTGCTATCGCTATTACTTTGAATAGCATTAGCCTGTCGGCAAAGGCAACATTCCTACTACGCAGTCAATTACAAATTGCAAGTATTATAGTTTCAAGATGGCTACGAAGTTTACCGGATAATGAAAAAGAAGAAGCACTCTTTATTGTTCTGGAAAGAAGTGACAACTTTGATTTTACCATTGGACTCTGGTCGGATGTACTTTGGAGCAGTCATGATGGCTACTATAATCCGCCACCAGAAGACCAAGACTTAAGGGCGAAGAAAGCATTGGTCTCCCATTTTCTGAAATTGTGTGATAGTCAACCATTTTTTGATATACTAAACGAACTGCATCTGCGGTTTTTACTCCGAATAGCACATGACATAGGTCGGGTGCCAGGATCAATTCAAACAATCATCGAAACAGGGCTTAAAAATATAGAAGGCTTTGCGCTTAGATTTTTAAAGCTTTATTCATGTACAGTAATGTCGGCAGGAAATAAAGGAAAGCAAACTTTTAAAACACAGATCTATGCTGAAGATTTTGAAGACCTTAACAAAGTCTTCAAGCCGGAAATATTGAACAACTACCTTCTTGCAGAATTCGGCATGCATCCCTTGCCATTCACACCTACGCAGTTATCTGACCGACAACCTGCATCTGATGCAGAAATTGTTTCCTCTTTTCAATGGCATTTAACCCAACTTAAAACTAATGCCTATTCATAATTAACCACAAAACAGCATTCTATCAATATGCTACCGACCCCATGGTCCTATACTTTGAACTGTAAATACTCAAATCTCAGCAATCGCAGCCATGTTTCCCAATATAAACCGAACCCGATTCTGTTCATTATGTTCGAGGTTCACGCTGATCCATTCATCAATATATTTCTGAGATAACAACTCAATAAATTGAGCCTTTAGATAATTCTTAAGAGCGCCAGAGCACTGTTTTATCTCGTCCCAGATAGATACACGGTTATTGAGTACGTGAACAATATCCTCAAAATCAGAACTAAAGCGACCTTCGTTTTCGCCACGATCTGCAAACGCTTCGAGTTTTGTAGCAATAAAATAAGGCCCAGCAAATACCCGGATAGTGATTCCATCTTCCAAATCAACAGCAATCGCATTAGCGAATGCCTCTGCATACCACTTATTCGCAAATCCTAAGATCTCGTCACTTGTAGGCATGACATCAACGGTAATTCCCAGTACTGTATACCGGCAAATAACCCCTGACGCCACGTCGTTCACAAAGCCTTTTTCCCGTAGTTTTTCCTCAATGACAGCATAATCTCTATGATGCACTACCTCAACAACAATATCAACATCGTCCGTGGGACGAGTCTCTGTTTCAGGTCTAGTAGAATACAAAGAAACTGTGGATCCGCCTACAAAAACGACGTCGGCAGCCAATTCTCCGAGCGCCCGGTAAACCGTTTTTATTCTAAGCACATTTTCACGGTGACTCATAATATTAGTTTCTGCAATTCATCAATGGCAACCTTTAATTCTCTGACTCGGCCTACCCTGATAATATCAATACTAGCAAGGGCTTTATAAAGCACTTCATCCTCTCTAACAGCACTAACAACTGATTTATATAGCGGCTGAATCGAGAGCCCTCTTATATCTCCATCTTCATATGGCCAAACGTAATTCATCTCCGTTTTAAAAAGCTGATTGTAAAAAGGATGAGAATGCGCAGTCGCAATTCCGGTTACCATCGTTCCCGGCAGTTGTGGGAATACATAATGTAACCCATAACGAATAAATTCCATAAGCGATTGCCGGTATACCTTTTTTTTAGTATCGTCGACCAGTCCGGCAAGATGACTACGTTGCAAAGACTCTGATATTTCTGATACGCTTAAATGAAGCGAAGACGCAAAATCTCGGTACTGCCATTGGCGGTCAGCATTGTTCAGCACTTTTAAAAGCACTACGATATCCTGCGGGCGCATCCCGTTATGCGATTTCATGGTATAAATATACAAATTCGTTTGCTGTTTGCAAACAGCAAACGGCAAATTATAAAGCAAGAAGCCATCACTCTATTGGGAGAAACCAGACTATTACAGAAGAAAAACCAAATTCACGCCTCCGTTTTTCCAGACTTTTAGTCGAATTGATACTAAATCACTTCGTTGCCCTATACTTGCGCCCAAGTATACTACTTGAAGGCTCTTCAAATAATTTTTGGGGGGCTTTTTTGTTTTATAAGGCTCGAAACGAGATTTAAGTTTTATGCCAAATCTTTTCCTAAGCCCTATTTTTCGGAGTTTAATGCCAGCTCCTTTTTTATGTCATCCTGGCATCCCATGGCTTCGGTAAATAAGATAAAATCCCGCACAACTTGGTTAGATAATCGTCCTGTTTCCGCTACAAACACTACTTGAACGCTGAAACGTAATCACAGAGAGCGTTTCAGTCTTTTTGTTTTGTACTTCTTTCTTTCCTCGCGGCATTTTGTAACCAGTAACCTCAAAAGTTACCAAAACAGTTACCAAAAATGCAGCAACTACCGAACAATTGCCGCGCTGGCAAAATGAGTGTTTTCCCGAAGAACTGGAACACTGTTAAAGCTAACACCAATGGTATATCAAATACCGTTTCAATGATGACAATCTCAAAAAGAGTAAACAGATTGTCCTAAAGGGCATGAATATGCTTACCAGGCTCGCTGAAAAGCAGGCTGCAGTCCGAACTCAGATCAAGGATGAACAAGAAATGTTGGAGCGTGGATACAACCGAATAACGGAACATCTACTTGCGCAGACAAAGCCAGAGATCACACCGGAATCTGAGCCAGAACTAGATGAGGATTTAACCGAAACAACTCCGTTTTTGGAAGCTCTATTATTCGCCCGTGTAATGATTAAATGCTCAAGACATACACATGAAGATCTGGATAGCATACTTAAATACATCAGAATTGCTGTATTAATGCTTGGATACGACCGAATACCAGTTAAAGAGGTTCGCCGCCGACACCTTATCACTTTACTGAATAAGTGCGGCGAGATAAAACTATCTTGGAGAAAACATCTTCTGGCGGAGAATCCTGGAAAGAAGATAAAGGAGAGCTGGACATCAGCCACCTTTAACAAGTATCGTACACACCTTTCAATGGTATACAGACAGCTGTTGAAAATGGAGGCAGTTGATTCCAACCTATGCGAAGCCATTGACTTGGAAAAGTACATAAAGAAAGCCCGGAAACATTGACATCAAAGGAGGTAAAGGAGGTAAACGAGCACATATTTAAGTCCGACTATAACTTTTGGCGATTTATGCAGATCTTCTTCCATTCTGGCGCCAGAGAAACAGAGATTATGCGAGTTAGAAAGGAGGATGTGGATATTGCCCAACAAAGAGTAAAACTATTGATTCAAAAAGGTATCTCTTATAGGGAGGAATGGCGACCTATAAAGACAATAGCCATACCATTATGGGCTGAATTATCCAGCGAAGCAAAGCCCGGGCAGGTTCTATTCAGCAAAGGATTGAAACCTAGTAACAGACGCCATAAGTGCACGGCTAATAGCCGAAGCCGAAATACAGGCCACGAAGATGATTGGCCATACAAGCACACCTATGGTTAGGAGTATCTACGATACAAACAACAAAATCCGTTGGAGCGACCTGATAAAAGAGGTTAAAAACAAATTCGCATAATAATCGTTATCTCCCCGGGGAAAAGATCCTCCGGGGAGATAACATTCTATTGAAAATGATAATTTATCTACCTAAGACCTGAATTTCGTAAGTCTGCAGCAGGAGTTATATGACAGTTGTCAGTTTATTTTGATTGTTTAGTTTCTACCTCGGCCAGCCGCTTTTTTACTTCAACTAATTCTTTGTTTTGCTCAGTGATTTGTTTGTTTTGCTGGATAATATAGAGGGTAAGTTCCTCAATCTTTTTCAGAAGTAGCACCTGGTTGTCGCCGAGATCGAGGCCATCCTTTTTCACTTCAGCGGCGGAGGGGACTTCGGGAAGGTGTTTATTTTCTTTGATGAAGGTTTCGACATGAGAAAGTGATGGGAGTTGGTAGGAAGAGTCGAAAACATAGTCGGCCCAGGCTTGTTGGGTTATCTTTATTTTTCGAGCACCTACTGTCCCTTCTACAGCAAGCCTATAACTTCCGGGATTTTCAGTACCTATTCCTACATTACCACCGTTGGGAACCAAAGTAATTTTGCCATTTTCACCATAATTTGCCATTTTCACCATAATAGATACCCATCATTTCAAATCCACCATTTCCGACATTATTATGCGTCTGAAATGAAAAAGCTTTGCCATTTGCACCTTGCACCGTACTCCAGGCCCTGCTTTGAAACACCATTGCAGAATAATCATTTGTTTGGAAGCTTGCTCCATGAAAGGTATTCGCGTCATTCATTTTTATATCACCATTTACATCCAGCTTATAAGCAGGGGAAGTCGTACCTATTCCAACATTAGCGTTTTCTTTTATCCAAATAGGATAGCCAGCTGATGCGCTTTGATAAAAGACCATTTCCCCATTTTCACCTGCTGAAAACTCATTATGGTTTATTCCCCTTTTAATCTGAAAACCACCATCGCTCGCATTTGCCAATATTTTTCCAGCAACTTCCAATTTCTGAGTTGGAGAAGTTGTTCCTATGCCTACGTTGCCGTTGGGAAAGCTAGATGCGACGTAATTTCCACTTTTAGCAAAAAGCATGGCAGGTATTGCATTATTATCATCAGCAACATTTATTATTCCTGCACTAGATCCGGCATTGTAGAATTGAAGAACTTTTGCTCCAATAGTTAATACGTTTGTACCAGTACCAACATTTATATTCCGATCTGTAACATTTCCAGTTTCTGTCACTTGTTGCAGTGAAGGAGTTTGTGCGCTAGAAAAAAAAGCCGCCATAAGGTAGAGTGGTAGAAAAATCATTTTTTTCATAGAAAAGAGTTTAGGTTATTGAATTGCAGGCAATGTAACAAAAAAGCCCTGGCAGGACAACCGGGGCATATTCAGGATACAAGAGCTATCATATTACTCTGGCTGCTTTACTTCGATATCTGATACACGTTTTTTCAATTCCGTAATCTCTTTGTTTTGCTGGATGATATACAAGGTAAGCTCTTCTATTTTCTTTAGAAGTACAACCTGGTTATCGCCGAGATCGAGGCCGTCTTTTTTTACCTCTGTAGCAGAGGGGACCCCGGGAAGGTGTTTGTTTTCTGTGATGAAGGTCTCGACGTGAGAAAGCGATGGAAGCTGATAAGAAGAATCGAAGACATAATCGGCCCAGTTTAGCTGCGTCACTTTTATCTTACGTGTTTTTATATTGCCGTTTACATTCAACTCCCGCTGCTCCGCAGTTGTACCTATATTTACAGAGCCCGTGACGCTTCCTCCAGAAAGCGACAAATAGGATGAAGGATTAAAGTTTCCTGAATGCCATATCTCATTCCATTGTTTCCAACCATCGGCACCAGTTCTGAAAAACGCCCTATTCGGCTGATTATAATCGCCTCCTACTATCTGGAATCCCCTTGCATAATTACCTTGCTGGAAAACAGAATTTGATCTTGGTTCTCCTGGATTATATCCATATGGATTGTTATTGGGTGCAGGATCGAACCTAAAAATTCCACCTTGATCAATACCCGGGTTAACAGTATTAAAATCTAACGTGGGATTGCTTCCAGAAATAACAGGAATTAAATTCCCTTTGTGCCAGACTTCATTGCCCCCTTGCATTAAAATCCCAGAAACATTAGCGGAGCCGTTCACATCCAGCTTATAAGCCGGGGAAGTTGTTCCTATGCCTACATCCCCATTACCTTTGAGAGTGAGCAGATCGGCTGTCTGATATCCATTATTATATAAATGACTGAAAACAAAGTCAGTGGTCTTGGTCTCTGCTCTGTAAATGTTTCTGATTTTACCAGTGATAGCAAACATATCTTTCCATGAAATGTTTTTTGAAATATTGTCAGAGTATGTACCCTCCAGTGTTATAAAGTCTTTCGATTCATTGCCACTTGTAATGACACTGCCTCGTTCTGTTACAGTTTGCAGTGTTTCACCGGTTTGGGAAAAAGAGGTATAGAAAGCGATAGATAAGAATACAAGGCCGAACATTTTTTTCATAGTAAAGAGTTTAAGTTTTTGAAGTGTAGGCAATGTAACAAAAAAGCCCTGGCAGGACAACCGGGGCATATTCAGGATACGAGATCCATCACGTTATTGTGGCTGCTTTACTTCGATATCTGATACACGTTTTTTCAATTCCGTAATTTCTTTGTTTTGCTGGATGATATACAAGGTAAGCTCTTCTATTTTCTTTAGAAGTACAACCTGGGTATCGCCGAGATCGAGGCCGTCTTTTTTTACCTCTGCAGCAGAGGGGACCTCGGGAAGGTGTTTGTTTTCTGTGATGAAGGTTTCGACGTGAGAAAGCGATGGAAGCTGATAAGAAGAATCGAAGACATAGTCGGGCCAGCCGATTTGAGTGACTTTTATTTTTTTTGTTGTTATATTGCCATTAACAGCAAGCTTGCTCTGGGGCGTAGTTGTACCTATACCAATATTACCCTGAAAGAAGCCGCTACCATCTGCTTTCAGCTCCATAAGTTTCTGCCAGGTATCAACGCGCTCTATGTCAAGAATGTTCCTTGCGGCTTCTACATCTTCTTTAAATACTGTCATAATAAACCTTCCACCATTGGGATCAATCCTGGTCCAACCATTAGGGTTAGCTACTATTCCAGAAGTACCTCCGGCATCCACGTATGGTGTGTAAAACCTTACCAAGCCTTCCGATCTTATATTACCCATTACATGCAGTTTTTCAACGGGCGAAGTTGTTCCTACACCTACGTTGCCATCGGGCAAGACTATTGCCCTTATCAGTCCTTTAGTAACTAAACTAACAGGGTTATTCCCGTCGCCGCCAACACCGGTGCCTGTACCTGCATTCCCAAATTCCAGGTAGCCATTTCGAACACTACCTGCATTGTTATAACCGGCGATAAAACCTGAACTTCTATGTAGCCGAAGCACTTCATCTCCAGAACCCACACTTAATGTAATTGGATTAGTTGTAATGCTCCCCCTATCAGTAACACTCTGTAAGGTTTCCTGGGCAAAAGAATAATTTAAGACGACGCTACCTGCTATCAAAAGGGCAATCACTTTTTTCATAGTAAAAGTTTAGGTTATTGAATTTCAGGCAAGGTAAGAAAAAGCCCCGCTACTGGCAGGGCTTTACAACTAATGCGAAATAAAACAAGGAGTTAAAGTATATTAGTGGTTATCAGTACCCGGATGATTTGCCTGCAATGCAGCAATCTGCTTTTCCATGCTCTCTATCTTTTTATTTTGCTGGCTGATTTGCTTATTTTGACCGATGATATATAAGGTCAATTCTTCTATCTTTTTTAATAAAATGGCTTGATTTTCTCCAAGATCAAGGCCTTCCTTTTTTACCTCTGCAGCGGAGGGTACTTCGGGGAGGTGTTTGTTTTCTTTGATGAAGGTTTCGACGTGAGAAAGCGATGGGAGCTGGTAAGAAGAATCAAAGACATAGTCGGGCCAGCCGATTTGAGTAACTTTTATTTTCCTTGTTGTTATATTACCATTCACCGACAAGTTCTTCTGAGATGCCGTTGTACCAATTGACATATTGCCGTAATTCACCTGGTTTCCAGAGAGGGTAAGATCGCCGTTAAAGTGACTGGTTCCATTGTCGAATAATTGAAGCTGCGGGCCGCCATTTGTTCCATTAGCATGATATTTCCAGAAACAAAGAGCGTCACCATATGTACCTGTCATATTGTAAAGCTTCCAGCAGTTTGCGCCCTGTCCCGTTTTTGAATTGTTAATAAGGGTGACAGCGCCTCCTTCAGGCGAATTCATTTCAGTAATGAGTTGCCCACTTGTATAAGCATCACCAGCTACTGTTAATTTGTAACCCGGCGAAGCTGTTCCTATACCCACGTTGCCATTACCCTGGACGGAGAATGCAGTATTTCCTCCCGAACCATTTTGTCTACCAGTAAGACCATAATTTACTCTTAACAGAATATCTGAAGGATTAGAACTGGTGCTGCCTATAAAAATACCGTTCTGATCGGTAGTAAATCCGCCTACATACCCGCTATTTGTGCCAATCAAATCTGCCTGTAATTTTGCAAACGGAGAAGCCGTCCCTATGCCGACATTACCGGCAGACTCATTATTTATAATAATATTATATCCATTGCGACTACCGATATACATATGATCGCCTTCAGCGAGCATGCTATTATAGTCGAACCGCAAACGACGGTCTCCTGTTATATTTTTCAACCACAATATGGGATAAGCAGCAGTTCCTTCTGTATTCTGTAGCAGTAATTCTCCGTTGGCAACATGCAGTTTTGCCAATGGAGAATTCGTTCCAATTCCTACATTTCCACTTGTGGGGAATGTATTTTGAGAAAACACTGATGTGCTGTGTAAAATGAGGATCAACAAAAAGCAATACAGTCTCGCTTTTTTTTTCATAGAAAAGAGTTTAGGTTTTTGAATTGGAGGCAATATAAAAGGCCTGGTGTAAAAACACTCAGGCCATTTTTACGAAAAAACACATCAGGCAAAATAGGATTATCTGTACACTCACAGAATGACAATTATCATGTTAAACAGTTTCAGAAAAAGTTGAAGGGCGTTATAGTCCTAATATTAGCCAGGTGCTTTTACTTTTATGAGTCCCATAGCTCGCCCAAACTGAATAAAAACAATAAAAACCAGTAAATTCCGGCAGCCACCTCGTTTCTATCGCGTACGAGACATAACAATTACCAAGTTATTTTGATTGTTTGGCTTCCATTTCAGCCATCCGCTTTTCCATTTGCTCTATTTTTTTGTTTTGTTGGATGATATAGAGGGTAAGCTCTTCTATCTTTTTAAGGAGTACAGCCTGATTATCTCCGAGATCAAGGCCTTCCTTTTTCACCTCTGCAGCGGAGGGAACTTCGGGGAGGCGTTTGTTTTCTTTGATGAAGCTTTCGACATGTGATAACGATGGGAGTTGATAAGAAGCATCAAAAACGTAGTCTGCCCAGGTTTCCTGGGTTACTTTTATTTTGCGAGCGCCAACCGTGCCTTCAACGGCTAGTTTGTATTCCATGGGATTTGTAGTCCCTATTCCTACATTCCCATTCGGCTTGATCCTCATACGTTCAGCAATTCCGGTATTAAAACTAAGAAATGTTCCATTTTCTGCATTTAACACTACGCTAGTCCCGGTGTTAAATTGAAGATACCCGGTGCGAACAGTACTTGTATTATCCCAGCCAGAAATATAACCATTTGGGTTAGTAACTCTTAAACCTTCCGCGTTACTTGTGTAGAGGGCGCCTGAAAATCCTGCTTCCCCGTTTACGTGGAGCTTAAAAGCAGGAGAAGCTGTTCCTATGCCAACGTTGCCATTATCCATCAGCGTTAAGCGGCTATGGCATAACCCGCCTCCACATCCCTGGTTATCATAGGCCCAGAATTGAAGACTATTTCCATAGACGCCAGTCATGTTGAATAACCGCCATGAACTTGCGGTACCATTGGCTGTTTTTGCGGCATTGGAAAGAGTTAGCGCCCCTCCAACATCTCCAGACCTGCTACTTATACATTCCCCCCTTACAATTGCATCACCATTAACATCGAGTTTATAAACAGGAGAGGTTGTTCCTATACCGACATTACCGCCTTGGCTGTTCAACACCAACGGTATATTATAGCCTACTGCATGATATGAAGGTTGAATCAACGCATATCCCCCATTTAAATGATTGCCAAAAGCGTTAAGAGAAACCTTGGCATCCCCGACGGAAATATTTCCACTATTGACATTTAAGTAGGCACCATTTAATATTTCTATGCTATTTGATGTACTGTTACCATTGGAAGTAACTGTCTGCAGCGTTTGAGAAAAAGAGTGATTAAAGGCAAATAAGAGTAACAGCAGGTTGATCATTTTTTTCATAGTAAAAAGTTTAGGTTTTGAATTGCAGGTAAGGCAGCAAAAGTATGGCCTATAGACAGAGTGTTTACAGCTGGTTAAGAGAAAGCAATCAGACAGCAGCAGTAACAGTTAATATTTCCTCTGATTTTCTTTTAGTTCGGCTATTTGCTTATCCAGGCTCTCAATCTTCTTGTTTTGATTGATAATATACAAGGTCAATTCTTCTATCTTCTTTAATAAAATAGCTTGATTATCTCCGAGATCAAGGCCTTCCTTTTTTACCTCTGCAGCGGAGGGAACTTCGGGGAGATGTTTATTTTCCTGAATGAATTTTTCTACATGGGAAAGAGGAGCTAGCTGATAGGAGGAATCGAAGACATAATCGGCCCACCCTTCCTGGGTTACCTTGATTTTAAGAGTAGTAATTGTTCCATTTACAGCAAGCTTTGATTGCGGATTAGATGTACCTATTCCAACATTTCCGCCATTGAGATAGCTATTACCAAATGTACTTAAATAAACTACCTTCTGCCCTTGATGACTTACAGCAAATGCACGCTCACCAGCACTATTGTGTGTCATCCATTCCAGAACTCCGTCGGCTGGTGAATAAAGTTTTTTATCAGCAGAATTATGATCAAAACCGATGCCACCTCCTTTAATTGTTAATTTCTGGTCCGGATCGGCCACGCCGATACCTACGTTTCCACCAGCAGGATTCAAAAGAAGACTCTTCAGGATACTTCCTGAAAAATTAAAACATTGCAACCCATCTGCACCGACTTTCATTCGCAAATCAGCAGGAGCGTAATGTATGTAGGCATTTGTAGCAATACTTGCATCCCCGTTTACATCCAGCTTATAAGCAGGAGAGATTGTTCCTAATCCCACATTGCCATTGCTGGAAATCCGCATAAGATCCGTCCTAACATTATCCGTTGTACTTTCCTGAAACGAGAATCCGCCACCACCCTGACCTCTTTGATTTTTAAAATAAGTCATCCCCCCACCTCCATCATCATTCCAGCTAACATAGGCGCCTTGCCCAGATACAATATTATTGAGATGAACTGACCCTATTCGCCCATTACCATTGACATCCAGCTTATAAGCAGGAGACGAGGTACCAATTCCTACATTGCCATTTTCTTGAATTGTAAGTAAATCACTTATGACCGCACTATTAAAAAGCCGTGCACTGGCATCTCTTGAATACCAAGTCCATAGCCTACCAGAAATATTACGATCTTTAAAATTGAACCCAGCGTACTGACCGTTAGAGGTGAATTCGTTCGCTATAATAATATTATCCGTTGTACTTCCTCTATCTGTCACGCTTTGTAATGTTTCACCTGTTTGAGAAAAAGAGGAATTGAAGAAAAAGAAGAAGATTACAAGGCCGATGACTTCTTTCATAGTAAAGGGTTTAGGTTATTAGATGCAGGCAAGGTAGTGGTAAAAACCTTCTTCAGGAAGTTCTTTTACCACTAATACGAAATAAAATAAGAAGTTAAACCACATTAGTGATTATTAGTATCTGGATGATTTTCCTGCAATGCAGCAATCTGTTTTTCCATACGCTCTATCTTTTTGTTTTGCTGGCTAATTTGTTTGTTTTGACCGATAATATATAAGGTCAATTCTTCTATCTTCTTTAATAGAATGGCTTGGTTATCGCCGAGGTCAAGGCCATCTTTTTTTACTTCTGCAGCGGAGGGGACTTCGGGAAGGTGTTTATTTTCCTGAATGAATTTTTCTACATGTGATAGGGGAGCCAACTGATAGGAGGAGTCGAAAACATAGTCGGCCCATCCTATTTGAGTGACTTTTATTTTTTTTGTTGTTATATTTCCATTCACTGCAAGTTTGCTCTGGGGATTCGGCGTTCCTACTCCCACATTACCGCCATCGGGCGCCAGGCAAACAGTAGCTCCTCTTAAAGAAAGAGGTTGCAATATTGATGTTGTTGGATCTACAGAAGAAATGGTATTATTACCAGTATTAGCGAAATATATTTCATTGCCATTTGATATCCGAATTTTACCGTTGGCTACTTCGAACTTCTCACCCGGATTACTCGTTCCTACACCTACATTTCCTCCCATCGGATTTAATAAAAGGTTTTTGAGCGTAGTTCCGGAATAATTAAATACCTGGAATCCTTCGGCTCCTACTTTCAGTTTAATATCCATCGGGCTATAATGAACAAAAGCACTTCCTGCAATATTTGCTTCACCATTTACATCCAGCTTATATGCCGGGGCGGTTGTACCTATGCCAACATTTCCGTTCAAAATGCTTGTTGTAAGAGCTTCTATATATAAAGGCTTAAATTGGTTTGTCTGCCTATCGTGGGATACCACACTTCCTCTACCTTCATGGTAATACAATTCCAGTGCGGGGCCGCCAATAAGATTATTACTTCCCGTTACCCTCAAGGCGTTGCTCGTTTTATTATCTAAGTCAGTAACGCTCTGAAGAGTTTGAGAAAATGCAAAATGAAAGGCAAGGGAAAATACAAGCAGGCTGACTACTTTTTTCATAGTAAGAGTTTAGGTTATTGAATTTCTGGCAATATAAAAAAGCCTGGTGTAAAACACTCAGGCCATTTTATGAAAACACTTCAGAGAAAATAGGATTTCTATGCATTCATGGTATGACAATTATCATGTCGAGCAGTTCTGCAAGAAGTTGTAGCTCTACAACAAAAGGAACAATAATATCAATCTACCAGGTTATTTTGATTGTTTAGCTTCCATTTCAGTCATCCGCTTTTCCATTTGCTCCATTTTCTTGTTTTGTTGGATGATATAGAGGGTAAGCTCTTCTATCTTTTTAAGGAGTACAACCTGGTTATCACCGAGATCGAGACCGTCTTTTTTTACTTCGGCGGCAGAAGGGATTTCGGGGAGGTGTTTGTTTTCTTTGATGAAGGTTTCAACATGTGATAACGATGGGAGTTGATAAGAAGAATCGAAGACATAGTCGGCCCAGGCTTCCTGCGTCACCTTTATTTTGCGGGCGCCTATCGTCCCCTCAACAGCTAATTTGTAAGAACCAGGCTCTTTAGAGCCTATGCCGACGTTTCCATTGGGAAGAATAGCCACAGCGTCGTTTCCGTAACCTGCCATCAAATACAATGGGTGAGCTGATTCTGTTCCTATCCTACCGGCTGCCGCACCCCAGATATTATGGGAGAAGATGCCTGTTTTAACCGAATTACTTGTCACCAGCAACTTGGCATTGACATCGCCATGCAGATCCAACACCTTCTGCCATCCCTGCGTATTGTTAGGAGAAGTTGTTCCTATACCAACGTTACCATCTGAAGTCAAAATCAGCCCAGGACGATACACCAGCTGACTATAGCTTGAAACCACAGGTGCATATTTTATTTGAAATCCTAGTGCATCATCTACGTCTGTTGTAAGCTTGATTCCGTAAGAACTCAACATATCCACATGATTTACAAACTCAATTGCAGATGCTCCATTTCCGAATTGCCCTATTTTTAAATTTTCAAAATTATACATGCCGGGGATAGCTATTTTATGATTGTAACCATTGTTGGAATTACCTATCTGAAGCGTTTCGTTTGGCATAGTTGCACCTATACCGACCCTTCCTGTGAAGGGTTGCAATACAAAAGGCGCTCCGCCGTCATAAGTATCAATGTAGCCATAAGGTGCACCCGAATTGTGCCGCCACCCGAGGAAAGATGATTGTCCGGAAGCCATCGAGCGGCCTACACCCAAAGAAACCCCTTCGGCCTGGGGAACCAGAAACGTATTTCCACGTTCGGCAACGGTTTGTAAGGTTTCCTGGCAAAAAGAATAGCTGGATAGAATAATCATAAACAATAAGCCGATCATTTTTTTCATAGTAAGAGTTTAGGTTATTGAATTGACGGTAATATAAAAAAATGCCCCGGCAGAAGTACGGGGCATTTTTAATATTTGTAATTATTTCAGCGAAGTAGCGTCCGTTTGAATTCAGGAAGGACCGTAGCGAGACACATGAACATAGTTAATCATGCTCTTTTCAGTGATTGACGAGTTGCGTGTCGGTGCATAGACCACGCATATGGTATTATTACCTATTACGTTTTCCCCTACCATCTTCCGACACGGCGAAACTTATGGACTGGCGCTGCCGGTAACGTACAGGCTTGCCTTGTATGGTAGCCGGAAACCAGCGCGGGCTCTTTTTTATAACACGCATCACTTCTTCTCCCGTTCCATATCCCGGGTCTTCCAATATTTTAACTTCAGAAACACTTCCATCTTTTTCAATCAGAAAGGCTACCACAACTTTATGCAAACCAACAGGCGCCCCATTTTTAGCAGCCACCTCTTTCCGGAGATGTTTCGCTAAAAATTCCCTGAAAGCGGCATCTCCTCCCGGAAATTTAGCGCCAACCGAATCAGCTCTTGTGACGGGTTTCGCCGGAAGCGTGTCCTGTGCATGCAGTTGATGGAACCCTATAAAAAATAGTATACAGTATAGAAGCTTCATAGTACCAAGATACTCATATCCGGGCAATTTACTGTTGATTGGGCTGACAATTGTCATTTAATTTGATTGTTTTGATTCTACTTCGGCCAACCGCTTTTCCATTTGTTCCATTTTCTTGTTTTGTTGGATGATATAGAGGGTAAGCTCTTCTATCTTCTTTAGAAGAACAGCCTGGTTGTCACCGAGATCGAGACCGTCTTTCTTTACTTCGGCGGCGGAGGGGACTTCGGGGAGGTGTTTGTTTTCCTGGATGAATTGTTCAACATAGGAAAGCGGAGCAAGTTGGTAAGAGGAGTCGAAGACATAGTCGGCCCAAGTAGTATGATCTACCTTTATTTTCCTGGTACGGATACCGGTTTCTACAAACAGACGGTAACCTGCGTCAGAAACGTTATTGGTTCCTATCCCCAGCCTGCCGTCATAACTAAAGACAAAGCCCTTTTCCAAGGTTACCGGATTGGTTATTGCTAAATTATTCATCCCAGAGGCATAAGCATTTATACCGATGGTCCATTGCCTTGCATAAGAGGTTCTTGATATAACCTTGCCGGTTCCGTTACATGCAAGCGTAAAAGAAGCTTCACCATCAAGAGGGTTTAAAATCTGCAATTGCCCATAAAGATATTCAGGACTTGAAACTATTATTCTCCCACCTACCTGCAACTGTGCAGCAGGTGCAGCATTACCGATACCAATTCCAACACTTCCATTTGGAAAATTTGAGTATTCCGATTGAAAAACTAACGGCTTCAAGATAGAATTAGACCTATCGTAAGATGATAAGTAAGTAACATTATTCCTATAATACAATTCTGCCGCCGGACCGCCTGAAAGATTAAAATCACCGGTCACCCTTATTGAATTAAGGGTATTGTTCCCCCTACCTGTGACACTGTGTAAGGTTTCTGCTTCCTGAGCAAAAGAGGTATTAATGACAAAAGAGAAAGCCACCAGGCTGAGTACTTTTTTCATAGTAAAGGTTTAGGTTATTGAGTTACCGGCAAGGTAATAAAAATCTGTAGCCCGGCTGTATTCGTGTTTTGCGCAGCAAGGTATGCAATGGTATGATTCTATGGCCTACGATGGGATGAATAAAGGAATGGGCTTAACATTCAGTTCACATGGCGCGGGTATTTTGCAGGTCTTAACAGGTCAACTGCTATGGAGCGGCCAATGCATATACAAGACAGCGTGCAGGATTGGATGCAGGGAAATGAAGCTGCTTTTGAAGCGGTATTCTATCATTACTACCCGCGACTCAAGCGTTACCTGGTGCGCTATATCAAATCTGAGGCCGGCGCAGAAGATATGGCCATGGAGGTGCTTACCAAACTGTGGCAGAAGAAAGAAGCCCTGCGGGATAGTAATACTTTTGAAAACTACTTGTTTACCATGGCCCGCAACCGCATGATCAACCAATTGCGGGTGAAAATAAATGAATGGCTTTCGCTGGAAAACCTGGCAGAAGGGGCGGCAAATGAGCATTATGATCCCCTGTTACTTAAAGAGCTTGAAAATGTTTATCACGAGAGTGTAGCCGTACTACCCGCCCAACGAAAGACCATATTCATGCTGCACCGCAATGAAAATCTCACCTATAACGAAATTGCCCAACGGCTTGGCATTTCACCCAAGACCGTGGAAAATCAACTTTCGGCGGCGCTGAAGCAATTGCGGCTGGCAATGGCACAATATCTCACCAGTATTATACTGTAAGCTCCTCTATTAGCCTGCAGCTTCCCATATTAACGAATTGTTACCGATAGGGGTAAAGCACCCGGCTTGTGTATGCTGTATGTAATATGTCCCGATTCATGCAGCAACAACCAATAGACAGGCAATTATTAACAACTTATCTTAAAGGGGATTGTACTCCCGGGCAACTACAACAGGTAAAGCAATACTTTGAAGCGCCGCAGTATAAAGAAAGTCTTGAAGCGTTTTTGCATGAGGACTGGCTGCGACAGGCTGCTATTCCGGTAGCGGTAACTCCGGATGTTGCAGACCAGTTTCAAAGGTTCAGGGTTGCTACCGGGCAGCAGGTTGAAACGACTGTTGTTACCCTACGGAAATGGAGGGGGCTGCGGGGTGTGGCGGCGGCGGCTTGTGTGGCCGTAGTTGCGGTGGCGGGATGGTTGTTATATCATTCTTATGGCCCGACACAGGAGGCAGTTGTTGCTACGCAATGGAAAACTTTAACCACCAAGCCTGGAAAGGTTAGCGAGGTGATGCTGCCAGATTCATCGATGGTATACCTGGGACCCGCTTCTACACTGCGTTATAACGAGGGATATCCTGCTAAGAACCGGCAACTATACTTACAAGGTGAGGCCTATTTTATTGTACAGCACCGCGAAGGGCCTGCTTTCACCGTTACTACGGGGCGTTTAACTACGGTTGATATTGGTACCGAGTTCAATATTTCTTATCATCCTCAGCAGGCTGCTATTGCTGTGGCGGTTGCCAAAGGGAAAGTAGAGGTGTTACAGCAAACAGCTTCCCATACCGTGACAAGCCGTTCTCCTTTAACAGCCAGCCAATGCCTGTATTACGACACGGCTACGGCTGCCATCCGGTTTGGTAATACAGCTCCTGATTTAATCGGGGCCTGGCGAAAAGGGATCCTCCATTTCAGGAATACAACCTTGCAGGAGATGGCGTTACAACTGGAGCGTTATTACAATATACAAATCCGCTTCAGCGATGATATGCTTGCAAAAGAACGGATCACTACCGTGTTGCGGAGAAGATCGCTACCTGATGCTTTACAGGTGCTGTCGATGACGGCTGGGGTTCATTGCAGCCGTAAAGGTGATACTGTATGGATAAAAAAAAGTTCCGCTTTGTTAGAAAGCGGAACTGCTAAATAGTTTCTGAACGGTGTGGAGGGCAATCCATTGACCGTTCCCTATCAACCATAAAACAAGTTTTAAAAGTATGCAAAAAAGACGAATGGGCAAACCAGTAATCTTACTGTTATTGCTGCTATGTACTATGGCATCCTACGCGCAGGATGGGTACAAGAAAATTTCTGTACAGTTCAAAGGCGCTTCCTTACAACAGGCCTGCGCTGAACTGGAAAGGCTCTCAGGCTTCAGCTTTTCTTATACAGAAGCCAATGCACGTTTATACGGCAAAAAAATCAGCCAGTCTTTTACCAATCAAAGCTTACCGCAGATCCTGGATAAGATCTGCGAAGGCACGCCTGTCAGGTGGACACAAAAGGATGGTCTTGTATTTTTGTACGTGCCGCCGGTGAACCGCACGCCTGTTAAAACGGCCCCCAAGCCCGGAACCATCAGCGGTATCGTCACCGATGAAGAAACAGGTTTGCCTGTAGCGGGTGCCTCGGTTAAAGCTGGCAACGCCAATGCCATCACTGGAGAAGATGGCAGTTATTCTTTAGCGCTGGAAGACGGCAGCTATACGTTGCAAATACATCACCTGAATTATACTTCCAGGCAACTGGCAGGCATTCGTATTACCAGGCTGACGCCTGTGGTGATGGACGTTTCTGTAAAAAATGTAAATAATGCACTGAACGAGGTGGTGGTAGTTGGCTATGGCACTCAAAAGAAAGCGAATGTTACCGGCTCTGTTTCTGTTATCAATGGCAACCAGATTGAAAGGCGACCGAATACATCTACTTCCAATGCACTGCAGGGTCTTGCTCCGGGTGTTACGGTTACTTCGCAGACAGGATCTCCCGGTGGCGATGGCGCTCAAATAAGAATAAGAGGCATTAATTCATTCGGAGGTTCGAGCAGTAGTCCACTTGTCATTATTGACGGGGTAGCCGGCTCTATAGACGATGTGGATGTTAATCTTATAGAATCTATCTCGATATTAAAAGATGCGGCATCCTCTGCTATTTATGGTTCAAGGGCAGCTAATGGCGTTATACTGATCACTACCAAAAGAGGTAAAGACCAGCTATCAGTAAACTACAAGGGATTTGTTGGTAAACAAAAAGCCACCGCCATTCCCAAGGTTACGGATGGATTGACTTATATGCGCGTATTCAACGATGCGAGTATGAACGATAACGGCACCAAAATTTACAGTGATGCAGACATCGAAGATTTCAGAAAGAAATATGAGGCTGATCCTAAAAATTATGACTGGCAGGACGCTATTCTACAGGGAAGCGGTATGATGCAGCATCATTTTATTTCATTAACTGCGAATAGCGGCATTATTCGTATCACACCTTCTTTGAGTTATGTAGACCAGGAGGGCATTATTAAAAACACCAATTTTAAAAGATATATCTTCCGCAACAACCTGGATATAACGCCAAGTAAGCGATTTTATATTAAAGCAGATGTAGCTGTTACCAATAAAAACAGGAAACAGATTGCGGATGAAGGCACCATCTGGAATTACCTGGGACGCATGCCTACGAATATTCCCATCCGCAATGGAGCGCGCTGGTCGGACGGCTGGGTAAAAATCAACCCGGTAGGATACATCGAGGATGGCGGTAACCGCAAGGCGAATAACCTGGAGTTCTATGGCAATCTTAGCATCAACTATAAACCAGCAGACTGGCTCTCTTTTACGGGTATGTTTGCGCCACGTTATCTTACCAGCAATGTTCACCTGTTCAGGAAAAGTGTGATGACGTATTATGCTGATGGCTCTGAAGCGGGCGCAGGTAATACTTCCACAGAGTTAACAGAATCGGCATACAGATATTTCTATGGCACTTACCAGTTCCAGGCATCGGCTCAGAAAAGCTTTGGCGGGCATAATTTCAGTCTGATGGGCGGAACATCCCGGGAAACGTATGATGAGAAGTTATTGTCGGGTTACAGAAAAGATTTTGTGTACGATTCGTATGAGCAATTAACTGCGGGTGCAGACAATGCTACGAAAGACAATAACGGCTTGCAGAACCAGTGGATACTTGTGTCTGCCTTTGGCCGCTTTAATTATGATTTTAAGGGAAGGTACCTGGTAGAGGCCAATATACGACGTGATGGCACCTCCCGTTTCCGTGGTTCCAACCAATGGGCAACCTTTCCTTCTTTTTCTGCGGGATGGGTTATATCGAAAGAAAACTTCTGGCGTAGCTTAGCTCCTGCTGTAAAGATGCTGAAGGTCAGGGCTTCATGGGGCAAGCTGGGTAACCAGAACATTGGTTCTTCTTATTATCCTTTTGCAGAGGCATTATCGTTAGGCAGCGTTTCTATGGGGGGCAACATTTACCAGATGATTACGCAGTCAACCTTATCGAATGCCAATCTTCGCTGGGAAGAAACCGAGATGAAGGGTATTGGATTAGATGCCAACCTGTTCAGCAAATTATCGGTAACATTCGACTGGTATGATAAAAAGACAAATGGCATTCTGCTTAAGTTAAACACTTCGCAACTTACCGGCCTGGCTTCTCCTTACCAGAATGCAGCGGTGGTAAGTAATAAAGGCTGGGAACTTGGCGCCAGGTACGATAACAAGTGGGGAGATTTCCAGTTAGGGGTAGGCTTCAACCTGTCTGATGTAAAGAACAAAATAGTGGATATGAAAGGGCAAACCTCGGGCGATTTACTTCGCCAGCAGGAAGGGTCTTCCATTAACTCTATTTACGGATATATAGCAGATGGTTTATACCAGACGCAGGATGAAATTAATGCCGGCCCAACCCAGATCGGCACTTTAAAACCCGGCGATGTAAGATTCAAAGATCTTGCCGGCGCACTTGATGCAAACGGGAAAACAATACCTGATGGTAAAATCACTGATGCTGATAAAACAATCATTGGCAGCACCATTCCGAGATATACTTATGGAGGCAACCTTGATCTGGGATGGAAAGGTTTTCGTTTAAGCGCCTTTGTACAGGGTGTAGCGAAAGTTGATGGTTATTTAAATGCACATTATGTGATCCCTGCTGCCAACTCCAGCGCTGTTAAGCCATGGCAATTAGATTACTGGACGCCGGAAAACAGGGATGCGGCTTTACCACGAGTATCCGTCACCTCTACCAACAACACGCAAAACTCCACGTTGTGGATGAGAAGCGCCGCCTATTTCCGTCTTAAGAACGTTCAGTTGGGCTATGAAGTTCCGGCAGCCGTGTTAAATAAAATAGGATTAAAGAATGCGTTTGTATATGTAAATGGCCAGAACCTTTTCACTAAGACCAAATTTTACCAGGGATATGATCCTGAGATCAACTTTGACGCGGGCGCTACAGATGGCGTGTCGTTAGGCGCGGGCAACTACTATCCCCAGGTTAAGATCTTCACATTTGGCGTTGACATTAAATTCTAAACAATGAACTGTTTTTATAAAGTAACCAGAATGGCGGTGGTAGCATTGTGCTCCATCACTACCTTATACTCCTGCAGTACTGATCTTGAATCGCTCAACGGTCCGTCTACAGGTACTTTTCCTGCCAATGCCAATGAGGCCCAGATGGGACTGTATGGCGCTTATCAGAATATCAGTAAGCTTGATGCGGCCAGTACACCTATCTGGCATGTGATGGATAATATCACGGATATAGGTTATGCAAGGCCCGGCACGAACTACACCTCCCCTATCACAAGTGCTGTTGCAACCGACAATACTTTAGCCAATAAGCCCTGGCAAATTCATTATCAAACGATAGCCCGTTGTCATACTGTACTGGACAACCTGGATCGTATTAAAAGCTTCATGACAGAGGAAGCTTATAAACAACTGGATGCCGAGCTCCGTTTTATACGTGCGTATTGTTATTCACAACTCATAGAATTATATGGTGCTGTTCCATTGTTAAAGCATTCGGTTGATCTTAGCAGTGCCAGCGTACCTCAGACGCCGAAGGCAGAAACAGAGCAGTTTCTGCTGGATGAATTAAGCGCCATTGCAGAGAACCTGCCCGTTTCCCAGGCGGGCTTCGGAAATGTAAGAGCATCGAGAGTAGCGGCTTATATGTTGAAGGCAAGAGTTGCCTTGTATGCGAAAAAATATACCGATGCTGCTGCGGCGGCGAACCAGGCTATTACACTTTCATCGGGCATACATGATCTGACGGCCTTTAACAGCAGCATTAATTTTGCCGGTAAAGACCATACTGCGGGCGAACCAGAGCTATCCAATATTTTCGGCCACACCGGTTTCAAAACCAGTAAAGAATGGATATGGGTTGCAGAGTATAACCAGGCTATTCCGGGGAACACCCACAACCAGCAATACTATTCCGCTTCACGCTTAGGTAAAGGCGTTTGTTACTGGGGGCCTACGCAGGATTTAATCAATACTTTTCAGTGCAAGGACGGGTTACCGATTACAACATCGCCCCTGTATGATGCTGCAAAGCCTTTTGAAAACCGTGACCCGAGATTAGACATGTATTGCGCCCGTCCGCATGCACGTTATGCGGGCTACCAGTTTGAGCCTGCCACCAGTTTTTCAACAGTAAAAAATTACTGGCCTGTTATCAATGGCCAGGCAACTACTCCTTCCAATGTTACCAATACAGATGCTACGAATGCCTACAGATCGTTCAGTGGTTACCTGTGGCGCAAACCTATAGATCTTGCTGATTTTGCGACCACATCGGTAAGTGGCGTATCGGATCTGAATGTGGGTATTTTCCGGTTCGCGGAGTTGTTGCTTATTTATGCAGAGGCCAAGATAGAGGCGAATGAACTGGACAACTCGGTGTATGAAGCTATCAACCGTGTTCGCCGCCGTGCGCTGATGCCCGACCTGCCAAGCGGATTAACGCAGTCGCAACTGCGTACAGCCTTACGTTACGAGCGTAAGGTGGAACTGGCTAATGACGGACTCCGGTGGTATGATCTACGCCGCTGGGGAATTGCCAATAAAGTAATGAACGGTTATATTTATCTGAACCGGGATGCCAAGGCATGGACAAAGGCTGTTTTAACCGGTTTTGATGACAGCTATACTCCTATTTACAACCGTGCGGAAGCCATCAAATATTTTACTTCACAGGAAGTGATCTATGATGATAACAAAGATGGTTTGTGGCCTATTCCTAAATCTGAAATGGATGCCAACAAGCTATTAAAACAGAATCACGGCTATTAATTTCAAAAATCATTATCATGAAAAAGAGATTTTTAGGTTGCCTGTTCATTTTCTTACTGGCAACATCTGCCTCGTTCTCCCAGCAGAAGTATCAAAAGCCTGCGCTGGAGCAAAAAGGTTCGTGGTCGCTGATCATGGTGCCTGATCTGCAGAACTATGTCAAGTGGCAAAGGAACCAGCCGCTGGTGGACCTTATGATGGCATGGATCGCTGACAATATCGACACACTGAATATCAAGATGGTGATGGGTGTGGGTGACCTGGTAGAGAATGACGGCAAAATAACCAATGATTATGACGGCGACCAGACCTCTAAAAGCCAGTGGGAATGTGTGTCCCGGGCTTTCGGGAAACTGGACGGGAAGGTGCCTTATATTGCTGCAACGGGTAATCATGATTATAGTATTGACCCGCAGGGCAACCGCACATCTTCGTACAGCCATTTTTTCACTACAGAGAAAAATCACCTGAACCAGAAATACCTGGTTCAGAATACGCGTAATGAGCAGGGGCAGCCTACGCTGGAGAATTCGGCTTACGAATTGAAAGGATTAAATGGGAAGGACTACCTGTTCGTTACTGTTGAGTTTGGACCCAGGGATACCGTTCTTGCCTGGGCAAAAAACATAGCAGCCTTACCCCAGTATAAAAATCACAGGGTTATATTATCTACGCATGAATACCTGAATGAGAAAGACCAGCGTACTACCCGTGAAGTAAACTGGTTGTACTGGCAGCCTTACAACATAGATAATGTTATCCAGAAATCGCCCAAGGTAATATTACCGGGAGCCAATAACGGGCAGCAGGTATGGGAGAAAGTTGTACAACCTTCGTCCAACATTGAAATGGTATTATGCGGCCATATTTCCGGAGAAGGATACCGGAAGGATAAAAACAGTGCCGGCAAGAATGTTCACCAGATCTTATTCGATGCCCAGTCGTTGGGAGGAGGACACAGAGATGGAAACGGTGGTGACGGCTGGTTGCGGATACTTGAATTTTTTCCTGACGGCAAGACGGTAAAGGTTAAAACGTTTTCGCCTTTATTTGGGGTATCGCCAACTACCCAGCAGTTTGCCTGGAAAAAAGACAGCAGGAACGAGTATGTTATTTCGTTTGAGTAACCTTGGAATTGACCCCAAAGATGACTTTTGTGGCAGGAATATAAAAAACGCTTTCGGGGGAAAAAGTGCTGCTTTGGGTGGTTCCAGGTCCGGATCAAGTGCGATGCAAGTGCGATACAAGTGCGATACAAGTGCGATCATGGTATACTTATGGTATACTTATGGTATAGCTATCGCATATGGGTAGTATATGTTGCCGGCTTAAGACGGCTCCCATTAACCTTTGCGACGGCAAATGGGGCTGACCATGTTATTTTTGGTCAGCCCCACAATTTACCTGGCCTACCAGACTTTGGTTTGGTGGTTTGACTGAAGTTGCAACATGATTTTGCTCTGCATATGCTTCAATTATTTCTGCAACAGTGCAGAGAGTTTTACATCCAGCGCCTCGCCCCGCAGATCGGTAGCGACAATAACTCCGGCAGGATCTATAAGAAAGTTGCGGGGGATACTGGTAACGCCATATAACAAGGCTGCGTTAGAATTAGGACCTTTCCCATCAGACAGCTGTATCCATGGCATAGCATCTTCCTTTACAGCACGCAACCAGTCTTCTTTCCTGAGATCGAGGGAGATAGAGATTATTTCAAAATTTTTCTGATGATAGTTCTTGTAAGCAGCAAGTAATACGGGATTTTCGGCCCTGCAGGGTTTACACCAACTAGCCCAGAAATCGACCAATACATATTTGCCCCTGCATTGATCGAGTGACACCCTGTTTCCTTTTTCATCAGGTAAAGTAAAAGGGATGGCTTTTTCACCTATTCTTGTTTTCCGCAAGGCATCAAACCGGGCCTGTAGCTGCAGTCCTTTCTCTGAATTACGCAGTCGTTCGCTGAGGCCCAGAAATAACGGTTCGGCAAGGAGTCCCTGTGAACTTCTTCCACGTTTTACAGCGATAGCAAGGCTTGCTTCTGCATAGGGGTATTGTTGTACAAAACTGGTTTCGATGCTATCGATCTTTTTGTATAGTACTGTCATGGCGGGAGTCAGCTTATTAAGTGACACAGTATCCTTCAAGAGGTAATAAGCTTTGGCCTGATCATTTAGCGGTTGCAACGCTTGTTGTAAAGGCCTGAGCGCTGCCTGCATGTTCTCTTCCGGCGATTGTTGCGCCAGCATAGATTTGCTTAGCAGGATCAACAATACCATTATCAACACAGATCTTTTCTTTTGCATCATATTTTGTTTTAAGGATTATTATTCATTCCGGGATTTTGCGCCATTACCTTACGGGGAAAGCGTAATACCAAGCGTTCTGGTTTCAAAGAATACGACGCAGACACAATTCCGTCGGCCGTCATCAGCTGATGCGCAGACTGCGTATTTGCCAGCAGCGGGTCTACCGAAAGCCTTCTCATATCGAACCAGCGGTAGCCCTGCACAGCGAACTCACGCTGTCTTTCTTCCATAATAAACGATAATAGTTTTATCTTATCTGCGCTGGTATCTGCCGGAATAGCTGCTTCTGTAGCCGGCATCCTGTTTTTACGCAGCGTGAGCAGGTCATCTGTTGCTTTACTTAGTTCTCCATTACGGGCAAAACACTCTGCCCGAAGCAGGTACAGGTCAGGCAATACAAATCCTACCTGCGTGAGCAACGGCCCTATCCTGCGATAGGCTCCGGCGGGGAGGTTGCCTGATGGGTAAGCTTTAGTGGAATAGAACTTCAAACGCAGATCACCGGGCTTAAACAATTTGGAGACTGCTGGTGACATCACAAATGTGTTTACGAAATAGCCGTAGGTATTGGAGAACTGCCTGCTGAAGATATTTTCTTCATTCACTGCATGTGTAGGGATGGCGGGTCCTCCTAAAGTTGCAATAGGAAGGAATGCGCCTCCTGTAGCGAAGGTTTGATTATAATTATACAGCTTTACCGAGATAGCCGATTGCGCCAGATCGTCGAAGGCGCTATTGAGCAATGGCAGCGCTTTTTCTGGTTGCTGCATAAACAGGTACACCTTTCCCAGCAGCGCTTTTCCAAGCGGGCGGGACATGCGTAGCCGGACAGAGAGCTTTGCAGGCAAATCGTTGATGGCTGTTTCGAGGTCACCCAGGATCTGATCATACACTTCCTGTACTGATGCGCGTGAAAAGCTGGTTAATGAAACATCGGCAGTGTTTACCAGGGGGAAACCGGCGTCGTGCGTGGCAGTTGCCGGATTGTATGGCTTGCCATAGAAATTGATAAGCAGGAATAAGGTCCAGGCTCGTCCTGTAAGCGCTTCGGCCCGCAGGCTTTTCTTTTGCGCTTCGGGCCCCTCTGCATTCATCACTTCGTTGATGATCTTATTATAGAGATAGATATTGGTCATAAGACCATCTAACTCCGGCGCATTTTCTTCGGCTTCATAGACTTCATCCTCCCAGCGGAACAAGCGTTGCTCGCGTGTAGTAGCTGCATCGAAATAAGACTTTATGGCAATGATATCATCGCCCAATATCACCTGCGGATTTGCACTTATATTAAGCAGGCTGGCATTGGTAAGCAGCCGTCCATAATCATCGGCGGTACCGGCAATTACGAAGCCTTTGGGCTCTACTTCGAGGAAGCTCTTTTTGCAAGAGGCAGCCAACACTATTATACATGCGGAGACTATATACAAATATGTTGAAGAAACTTTCATACTTTTTGTTTTAAATAGATACATGAGCACCAATGGTGAGGCTATTCTGGTTAAAAGGTATTGCGCGTACACCACCTTCGGTAATATTACCGATACCATTATGAAACTCAGGATCAATGCCGTAATGGTTGGCTTTCCATAACATCACGTTATTCACCTGCACGCGGAAGCTGATTGCTTTGGCTTTGACCCTTTGCAAGATGCCAGCAGGCAAACTCCAGGCAAGCGTGATGTCGCGCATTTTAATGTAGGCAGCATTGAGCACATTTACATTTCCTGCGGTGTAATAGGCGACATCACGTTGTGCCGCCAATGCAGCGGTAGGCACCCACGCAGGAATATTGGTGAAAGCCTCATCACCTGACTGTTTCCACCTGTTGGCAAACTCTGCATTTACGTTACCGCTGGTAAAGCTGCCGGCAGTGTGTACGAGGCCGCGGCCTGTATACAGGCTATTGACGTCGCGCCGCATTTTATGTCCAAAACTGTATACCAGATTTATATCCAGTGTAAAATTTTTGAAGCGCAGGGTATTACTCAGTCCCCCGTTCCAGACAGGCTGTACGGTTCCCATATACAGCACATCATTGATACCGGCGGCATTTTTAGCTTTCGCAACAGTATTGTCGTTCAATTGCACCAGGGGATTTCCATCTTTATCAAGCCCTCCATAACGGTATGCAAACAATGCGTAGGCTGCGTAACCTTCCAGGTAACTGGCATCTATTTTACCTGCGGCTGTAGTGATGGGTGTAGCCAGGTTAAGACGGGTGATCTTGTTGCTGTTATAAGAGAGGGTGAACAACGTACTCCATTCCAGGTTCGTGTTTATTACATTACGCGTATTGAGAGAAAGCTCTGCGCCCTTGTTGATCATATCGCCAAGGTTACCGGTGATTTGTGCATAACCGGAGAAGACATTCGTGTTGACCCTGCCGATAAGATTTTCTGTTTTTTTATGGTAAAGGTCTATGCTGGCGTTGATCCGGCTATCCAGTACAGAAAAGTCGATACCCATGTTGACAGTGCTGGTACGTTCCCATGTGAGTGCCCTGTTGGCGGGAGTAGCTATGAGCAGGCCAGTTCCTTCCACTCCATTTATCTGATTATTTGGAGTCAGGATATCGTATGATGCTGCACTGCCGGGGTTGGGACTATTGCCGGTGATACCATATGTAGTGCGTAATGCAAGCCTATCAATCCAACTGACGGACCTCATAAAACTTTCGCCACTGATCAGCCATTTGCCACCGACACTCCATATTGGCCTGTTTTGTGCGGATTTGTCTTTACCAAAAAGGTTGGACTCATCGATACGCCAACTGGCGTTGAAGGTGTATTTGCGGAGAAAAGTATAAGCAGCATTGGCATAATAGGAAGTAAAACGCGTTCTTCTTTCTGTATCCCGGAACGGAACCGCATTTGTCATCAGGCTCTTACCGGTATTATTCAGCATTACCGGATTTACGATGCCTGTGTCTGCCAGCTTTGCATAGTTGATATTCTGGTAAGTTTTCAGGAGTTCGTTATACCCCCATACCTGTGAAGAGCGGGTAGTAAGCAGCAGTTCCTGCGCTTCCTGACCGGCAAGTAAGGAAAGCTGATGCCGCTGGTTATTCCATGAATTATTATACGTCAATTGATTTCTCACCGTCCAGTTGCGCGTAGACGAATCTGTTACAGCATACCTGCCACCTTTTGTGGGCAGATACCAGGTAGGCGTTCCGCCGGTAGTGGCGGCAGGAACCGTGTACTGTGCCACTTCGGCCCTGACACTATATGCTTTGGCATCATCATAAGAAGTGCGGGTAGCAGCTCCTTTCCACAACCCGTAAGTACCTTCAAACTTCAGTCCTTTCGCCAGTGCCAGTTGAATACCACCGGTAATTCTTGCCAGCAAAGCATCGGACCGGGTATACCCGTAATTGAATTCATTGACCGGATTATAATTAAGATCTATGCCACTCTTACCGGTATAGGCCATGCGGGTACTGTCGGAAAGGTATTGCATATAAGGCATGTCTATACTTTGCCCTGACTGGTCGTTAAACAGCTGGTACGGATAAAAGCGATTATTAACGGCGAGGTTTCTTTTGGCAGTACGCAACTGATTGGTAAGATCAGTTACCAGGAAGACAGCAGCGGTTTTCCCCAGCTTAATATCCTGTCGTACATTTATTTTAAACGTATTATTACTTTCTCCCGGCTGGTTACTTACTGTACTGGTATAGGCCGCTGAACCATAAAAGCCATATGTTTTACTACCGCCTCTAACAGAAATGGAGTGATTCATTAAAGAGGCGGGGCGGTACCATCTATCGCGGATCTGCTGCCTGTTATCGATAGCCGCCAGGCTGTCGAGGCTGGCATCCGCCTGCTGAGCAGAGATCAGTCCCCTTGCCCTGTTGTATAAAATCTGCTCATGCGGTGGCACTCCCCTGGAAGCGGTATAAATACCTGTGAATGACGACACCGTTGCCCAGGGATTGATAACAGGGTCGAATATGTCGCGCGCTCCCTGGATGAACTGTCTGCTGTTGAGCACCGGCATATAGTTCAGATCACCGCGTCCCTGAAAGCTGTAGAAGCCATCATATTCGACACTCAGCTTTTCGTCGGTATTACCACGTTTGGTTTGTATGACAATAACGCCGTTGGATGCGCGGGAACCCCATATAGAAGCCGCTGCCGCATCTTTCAATACCGTTATATCTGCCACATCCTGGGGATTAACGGACGAAATATCTTCCAGCGGTACGCCATCCACTACGAAAAGTGGCGTTCTGCTGCCGTTGAGTGAAGTAAGTCCTCTCACGAGTACAGGATTGGCAGCAGCGGCAGGCGAGTTATTGATGACCAGGCCAGGGACGAGGCCATCCAGACGTTGCAAGATGTTCATACTGGTAGAGCGATTGAGCACCAGATTCATGTCGGGTTTAGCAAATGAACCGGTACTTCTTTCACGGGGAAGCACCTGGTAGCCGGTACTTACGATTTCCACGACCTGTAGTTTATTCTCTTTGATAGCTGCCGTTATTGCCAGGTACTGCCGGCCATTCACCGCTATTTCCAGTGTGTAAATGTTCACGCCTGCTACGACGACAATTGCATTTACAGGAAGATGTTTTAGCTCAAAGCTGCCATCATCAGCGGTAACCGTTCTAAGGCCGGTTCCTTTCACAGTAACGGACAGGCCCGATATAGCAACGCCTTTATCGTCGGTTATTTTCCCGGTAAGGTCACTGGTAGGCATGGCATCATCGACAAATACCGCCAGGCTATGCGAGGGCAAGGCTTTACGGGACAGCAGGATGGTTTTTCCTGAAATACGGTATTGCAAAGGCTGATCCTTGGTGATAAGATCCAGGAAAGCTTCTACGGCCATATCCTTTACGGATACCGACACCGGATGCGTAGCCTCCAGCAAGTTGCGGTTGCCAAATACTACGTATCCCGACTGTTTCCTGATACTGTCGAATACGGTTTTCAACGAAAGGTTGTTGCCTGACAGGGTGATCTTTTGCGAAAAAGTGCGTGCCGATACCTGGAGGCAGATCGTAAATAAAAATAAAGTCATCAATCTCATCATCAGCGGGATTAAAGCGGGCAGCTGAAAGCGTATCCTGATAGGTATAGGAATAGCCTTACAACTGCGCATAGCAGTTTTTTGCATAAATTGCAGTGTTTGGTTCTTGAATTTTGTTGACTAAGGCAATTTTCCAGGTTAACCAACTTCTGCCGGAAGTGCCGAAATCACTTCCGGTTTCTGTTACCGGGGCAATACAACCAGCCTGCGCCCATTTTCTATTGTTACATGTAAGTCTGCATCCTGTAATCCTTTCAGTACTTCCTGCAGCGGAAGGTCTTTTCTCATATAACCCATGAAATGTACATCCGGAATACCTTTGGGATATTCTACCTCTACATTATACCAGCGTGCCAGTTGCATCATCGCTTCTTTTACGTCGGCATTTTCGAAATTAAACAGTCCATTTTTCCAGGCTACCGCCTGTTCCGTATCTGCTGGTTTTACCATGAGCTTGCCCTGCACCAACATTGCCTTCTGACCGGGCTGAAGCAAGACTTTTTTATCAGCATATGGCGGTTTTCCCCTTAGGGCCACTTTACCATCCAGCAACGTAACAGCGAATGCATTGTCGCCAGTATATGCCTGTATATTGAAACTGGTACCCAGTACAGCTATTTCGGCCCTATTGTCTGATTCTACAAAGAAAGGTTTGTTTTTCAATTGCGCCACTTCGAGATACGCCTCGCCTGAAATCTGAATACGTCTTTCTGTACCATCGAAAGTGGTGGGGTACCGGATGGTGCTGGCAGCATTCAACCATACCCTGGTACCATCAGACAACATCAGCTGAAACTGCCTGCCATTAGGCGTGCTAACCGTATTAAAAGCAGCAGTGCCGGCTGCGTTTGCATCGCCCTTATATTGCAGCATATTGTTCTCCAGGATAATCTGTGCACCACGTTCTGCTGCTATATGCCCGTTACCCAGGCTGTCGAGCACAATACGCCGTCCATCCGACAAAGTAAGAACAGCTCCATTGCCGCCAGGGAGGATCAGCTCTGTGGAGGAGAGTTCCCCGCCAGATTGCAGACGGGTATTGTAGAACCACCAGCAGGTGGCAACCAGTACCAAGAGGGCGGCCGCAGACAAACGCACCACCAGCGAACGGATACGTGCTTTTCGCCGGAGCAGTTGCATCTCCCGCTCTTCGCGGTAAATCCGCAATTGGAGCCGATCGAGCCATTCCGGCTGGAATGAGGGTAATACGTCCATCGTAATCAATTGCTGGTAATCGTCAAATACATGGATGTACTCTTCTTCAGAAAGTTCCTGAAGCCAGGCATACAATTCCTCTTTTTCCGTTTCGGAAATAGTATGATCGGCCATTTTCTGTAAAAGCGAGTGGTATTGCATATCTGCAGCTTATATCTACCAGCCGTAGCCAAAAGAAAAGTGTGGACGTTTTCACGGATTTTTTTTCAGACAGCGGAACGCAAGAGCAAATATTTGCCACCTGCCAGCAACAATAGCGTAAACAGCGGCATCTGCTTTACGTCTTTCCTTACTACTTTAGATGCTATATACAGCTGTTTTACTACTACGGCTTTAGAGAGCCCTGTAATAGCAACGATTTCACTGAGGGAATAATCATCTATGACCCTTAATGTGTAAATCAGCCGTTGCCGGTGAGGAAGGCGATCGATTGCCTTCATGGCAGCAGCGTACATTTCTTTGTATTCCAGCGGCTGATGGTCCGTTGCTGTCAGCGTACCGGAAGCCATTTTATTCTCTCTTCTGAGGGAAGCTGTCGCCTTTCGTTTCATATCCACAACGAGGTTTCTTGCTATTTTTATCAAAAAGCCCTCAAACGAGTTGATATGAGGCAGCAGCTCTCTCTTAATCCAGATTTTAATAAAAGCTTCCTGGATAATATTTTCAATATCTGCACCCGGGCAGAAAGGCAACAGCCGTTGCTGAAGCCTGGGCTGATAGTAGCGGTACAAAGCGGTAAAAGCCTCCATATCCCCGGCTGAGATCCGTACAAGCAGTAGTGCGTCTTTATCTGGAGGGTCGGCTGTCAAAATGAATGCTATTAACAGCAAAGAAACAAAATTTGAGCGACTTCAATTCACTGATGCATGGCCAGGGTTTAAGCAAGCCCTGCTTTAGGTTATTGGGGCGCTTAGCCATGTTTTTTATATGTTATTACTATTCTATAGCCATCCGGGTCTAACAGGGTGGTGCCATTGGCTAACCAGTAGGGGTTTTTAGGCTTAACCCCGGGTATCTGCAATTCTGCTGCCCGTTTGAGCAAATCGAGATAGGCTTCGTAATTATCTGCGTAAAATACGAGCAGGTCATCTTCGTCAACTGTATGAACCGGAGGTTCGTTGGACACGGTAAATTCCAGATGCCAGCCGGCATCTTTTAGTCCCAGAAAAACGCCATCATAGTTTTGATGATTTTTAAAGTCGCCGATTATTTCAAGTCCCAGCAGATTTGTGTAAAAGGTAATTATTGGTTGTAATGACATCGTATGTCTTGCCACTCTTAAGATCATAGTCAGACTTTATTGCAAATTAAGATACATTGCCCTTGAATTTTAAACCCAAACTCTTAAACCATGAAAAAAAACAATCAGTCTGCTGGCGTTTACCTTTATTTATCTGAACAATTTGTTTTGCCAGACCACTGTGGGAACATTGCAGACAGTTACAGAAAACGGGAATACGACGACAAAGGATATTTATGCGGCGCAATACTTTTCGGAAGGCACTACTGCTGGTTTCAGCTTCAGAGATCGTGATCTTTCCGGAAAAAGCTGGTCATTGTATGCACAGGGAGGAGCTATGAAATTTACCAACCAGGCTAATGGGAATATCATATCCTTTCTATCAGGTATGCGCGCTAAAAATCGTGCAGCCACTGATTTGCTCCATTTCGTTTTGTTCATACTTAGTTAGCTTTAAAGCATGACTCCGGAATTTCAAAAATTCTCTGATAGCCTGGTGAGAATAAAACAATTCCGCCACCATATTTCCCAGATACCTGCCCGACTTTCTTAAAAGTTTGTCAGTTGCTTTGCGATATGCTTCCGACGACATTTCTTTCCTCCTTAGAGAATAAGCAATTTTAATTCCATTACTTCTATTCTCTATAGGATATTCACTTATCATTTTCACACAAACGATATAGTCGGGATATTCACCTGAAGCATTCACCAGTTGTACCCTTTCAAGAAAACCGGCAAGATGCGCGCGAAGCGTTTCAACACGGTAATACTTATTGTATTTTTTAATTGATAACAAATTACCCCGTATTGTTTGTTGCCACAATCCATTAACCTCCGATTTTTCGAGCAGTCCCTGTTTTTCCAGGCAACTTAATACATCATCAGCAGCCTTATTATCCATTTGCAAGACCTGGCATATATCATCTTTTGACACCAGCCCGGCCTTAGTCTTTTTAAGCAGTTTAGCTATTTCCTTCTGACTAATCATTATATTTGGAGTATGAATACTATAGATATTTTTTTGGGCATCGGAACAAATATCCTGTCCAGCTACATCTACGAAAAGGTAGCGAATTTTCTAAAAAATATCTGTTTTTAGTTTAAAAGAGGCACAAGGTCGGTGACTTATTCGGAGAGAGGCAAAACACAACTAAACAGCCTGTTACATTTTACAAAATCATATATTATTTCTATTTTGCGTGTACACTGAAGTAGTTTTTAAAACCCAGTTCAACACAACCAGCTAACTATCAAAACCTTACACTATGGATTCAGCAGAGCTTGCCGCATTCCTGTTTCAGCAAATAGAAGAAACCATTGGTTTTAAGCAGTATGTAAGCACAGTTAACATTTCTTACGACCATGGCAATACTTACGGGAATGAATATATCCAGGTGATCTATAGAGTTACGGGCAATGATCAATTTGAACAACTACCTTTTAATGAGCGGAATAGTATGTTTCAGATGGCTTCGACCTATGTGTTTACGCTAGCGACCAACAGGAAAAGGTTTGAGGAGAAAGAGAAGCTGTGGCGCATTATTGCGTTCAGATACATTTATGAGAGTCTTATGTCGTATGCTGCATTAAAGCTGGAGAAACATCTTGACCCGGAAAGCGTAGTTATCAAGATAAAAGGAATCGATCTCTGGCCTATGAGCAATTATGCGGAAAAGTTTTTCCTTACAGATACAACAGACCGGTATAGCAATGCGATGCTTTCGGATTTCGACATAGACATCGTTCAATGGAACAAGCTGCATGAACTGGCGAACAACTCTAAGAAAATATATGATAAAGAGAAAAAAAGATTTACGATAACTGCAGCGGAAATAACAAGCATATCGTATCTGAATTCAAACTCTGTTTACGCAACACTTTTGCGTTACAACGTGCCTATTAAAATCAAGGGAGTTAAAACCATAGATGCAACCTATATACATACACTTAAACTAACAGAAGCCTTAAAAAAAGAAATGAATGCCGGCGACTGGGCGATCTGCCGTCCATCTGTTTGTGAAAGGATACTGACTTATTTGTATGACCACTACCTATTATCCGAAAAAGAAAGTATTATCAATCACCAGCAATCCGAGTATTTAAAAAATTTTGCTGTTCAAGAGGGGGACATTGTACAATTACAGGACAAACGTATTGTTGTTGTATGCTCTGTATTCTTTGATTCGAATCATTCGGCGAATCTGAAGTATGTTAATTTAAAGACCAATCTGGAGACCGGTGAGCGAACGAGGGTTATAGAAATAGGGAAGGCACTTTATCATCTCAAAAGGAAAGATTTCCTGGATTTTATGAGCAGCATAGCTGTCAAGCATTTGTCTATCCTGGATAAATGGATGGCTAAAAGAAAAACAAAACTGATGTTTTCGCCATTTGAGCCTGATCTGGTAAAGGGGCTTCCTCATTAAATACGCTCCAAATTCATTATATTTGGACTACTATGAGCACTATAGAATTAATTATTGGCGTTCTTCTGAACATTCTCTCCGGCTTTTTTTATGACAAGATCAAAGCCTTCATTAAAAAAATACCTTCTTTCTGATTTAAAAGAGGATTCGAACCGGCACTCCTTCCTGCCAGACCTACCTGCTTCATAATCAACCTTTTATTGACAGCCTATTTTTAACCAGCTATATTATTTTGCGGAACATTCATTTCCTTCTGTAAATCTCTAAAAACATAACCTATTAAGAAAGAGTAATTTATGCAGTAATTCTACGATTGAGATGTTGCAGTTCCTCACCTATCAGGCAGTCACTCCTTTTTAACATTATGATATACAAATCATTATAAAGCAATTTCAATTCAGTCTCCGCACATAACGCTGGCACCTTCGTATACAGACCAATGCTTGCTGACAGATCTTAACTTATTCAGAAACAATTATATCTGCCGGCATTTGCGGGGAGGGTAACGTGGAATTATGATAGCTTTGCACAAAAAAAGTATGTCTTTCACTTCCCTTGGCTTATCTGCATTTTTACTTAAGGCGCTCGACGAACAGCAGTATAAGGCACCCTATCCGGTGCAGGAACAGGCAATTCCGGCGTTGTTAAAGGGGAAGGATGTTTTGGGTATATCCAAAACGGGATCGGGCAAAACAGCAGGTTATTTGCTGCCGATACTGGAGTTGCTCAGCAAAAACAAGATAGAGAAAAGGGACCGTCATGTACGGGTTTTAATAATGGTTCCCACCCGGGAGCTGGCTATCCAGGTAAATGATTCGTTTGGGCGGTTTAGCCATCATCTGCCGCAGCAAATAAAAACCATGGCTGTTTATGGCGGCGTTTCTATTAATCCGCAGATGATGGCGCTTCATGGTACTGATATTTTGATTGCTACCCCCGGAAGGTTGCTGGACCTGATGCATTCAAATGCGGTGCATTTATCGCAGGTGGAAATACTGGTCCTGGATGAGGCGGATAAGCTGCTTCATTTGGGTTTCAAAGAGGAGATGGATAAGATCTTTTCGTTTCTGCCTTCCAAACGTCAGAATGTTCTTTTTTCTGCAACTACCACCGATGACATCAATGATATGCAAAAGCTATTGCTGCATCAACCGGTGAAAATTGAAATTGCAGCTGAGGAGCATGATATAGATGCCATAGAACAACTGGCTTATCATGTAACAGCAGACCGCAAAGGACCCTTTTTGCGTTACCTGATCAAAAATGAGGATATGCAGCAGGTGCTGGTGTTTACTTCGGCTGTAAGAACGGCAGACAATCTTACGGGCAAACTGATTAAGAATGGCATTCATGCGGCATCGCTGCATGGGCATTTGAGTCAATCGGCGCGCATTAATACGTTGCAACGCTTCAAGGAGGGGAAGCTACGTGTGTTGGTAGCTTCTGATCTTGCTTCGCGTGGCATTGACATACAGGAGCTGCCTGTAGTGATCAATTATGAGCTACCGCGGTCGCCAAAGGATTATATTCATCGCATCGGGCGCACGGGAAGGGCAGATGCGTCGGGAAGAGCTATTTCATTGATCTGTCCTGAAGACCAGCATCATTTTGGGATCATTCAGAAAAAGATGGGCAAAAAAGTGGAGACCAGGGAGAGCGATGCTATTAACCTGCATGGATATTAAAACTACTTAGCTTGTTGTTAGTAAGACTGTTTACCCTGGCGGGAGAATTTTTCGCCACTGGGACCGCCACACCAGGGCCAGCCATGGAAATATGTAAGCGTTCCGGATGTCAATTCCTGGATTGCAAGCAATTTTACTGTTGGTTTCAGGTTGTGTGATAGTCTTACAGTATCGTTGGTAACCATTTCGTAGCGGTTATATAAATTGTTCCTGGTATCGTTATATTCACCCGAGGGAGTAAATGTAATTGTCGCCTCATCCTGAGCGGCTATAAACCGGCCGGAGCCATCGCCCGGATCGTTGCGGGTTTCGATTAGTTTCCAAGAACCTACTATTGAATTTGTGGAATACTGCTCTTTCTCTTTAGCGCAAGAAAGCAGCAGGAAGGCAGCCAGCATGATGTATAATAATTTCATGGCACTTGTTTAGGGTTTTGATCATTGATCTGCCGGTATCGTTGCGTTGGGACAGAAATTTAGTAATTGCGTCTGTGAGCGTGGTCAAGGGCGGGAGGGTAAAGGCGGCAGATGATGCTACCGGCTTTGGTCTTGATGCTGGCATTTCGTAGGCTTTCGTAATACAGATTGACCTAGTGACTGACAGCATTAGCGAATGGTATTAGATGACCAGCGCTTTGCTTACGCATGTTAAGAAGGACTTTTTGCAGGTAACGTGTTCAAATATTATCAGCGCTATATTCCTGATGTTGTAGAAACCGGGGCTGCCTAAACAAATAATCCGATTAGAGAAGCCATTCGTAGCAGGGTGGCTTTAAAAGAACAGCAGTTGACCCAATAAGGGGTCAAAGGGTAAGGCCTGTATGTCTATACAGGCCACTTTTAAATTTCCTAGTAGCACCAGGCTGTTTTGCCTTAGATGGGTCTATTTTTCCCCTAAGCCCTGTATTTTGATACAGGGCTTTTTTATTATCTCGCGATAGCGGCGGTTGTGCCCAGTTGATTCCGTTTTTCATAGTAGAGGCCAACCAGGATGCTATTACCGTTCCGGTCTATTTCAGCGCGCCGTATTTTGCTTTTTCGAATTTCGCGGCTTCACCTTCCTGGAAAAAGAAGGGCGCTGCGCCGATATGGGGCCAGCGCTGATAGGGAGCGGTGTACTCTATCAGGTATTCCTGGTTAGCCAGCGGCGTTTTATGCTCCCGGAACCTGAGGCGATGGGCTACCCCATTGGGATCAATACCAACAACACACTATCCGCGCGTTGGAATGGTGTCTTTCCGATTGGTCCGGGAGGTCGCATAGTTCAGAAGCTGCAATAAATATTTTCCGGGATAAATTGATTTGGAAATATAAAAAGCAGCTCCTAGCTTTACACTGTACTAGATAAATAGTACACTAAAACAATACTCATGATAAATATAAGAGACCTCAACTTTTCGTACAGGCGAAAGCAGGTTTTCAACAAGCTGAACCTTTCGCTGGAAGCTGGTCATATTTATGGGTTACTGGGTGGAAATGGTATGGGGAAATCGACCTTACTGCGGAATATAGCAGGGTTATTATTCCCGGATTCCGGTTCCATCACTGTAAACGGGCATACTCCTGGTTTACGCAAGCCTTCTTTTCTGAGAGAGCTATTTATGATACCGGAGGAATTCTTTATTCCCAATATCACTATCGACCAGTATGTTAAGAGCAATGCGCCTTTTTACCCACATTTTGATGCGGAGCAACTAAAGAAGTACCTGCGGGATTTTGAGATACCGTTGGGCAACAAGCTACAGGATATGAGTTACGGTCAGCGCAAGAAAGCGCTGATAAGTTTTGGATTGGCTTGCAATACGCCGTTGCTGCTTATGGATGAACCTACGAACGGGCTTGACATTGTGAGTAAAAGCCAGTTCCGCAAGGTAATGGCTGGTGTGGCGGATGCAGGCAGGTGTATTGTAATAAGTACGCACCAGGTCAAAGACCTGGAGAACCTGATAGATGGAATTGTTGTGGTGGAAGATGGCAGGATATTATTTCACCAGACAATTGAAAGCATTTCCGGCAAGCTGGTGTTCCGGATATCGTTTGATGCAGCGGATACTGAACATGCTATTTATGCAGAGGAATCGTTCAAGGGCAATGCATTGATACTTGCCAATACCTTTAAAGAAGAGACGGCGATAGACCTGGAGTTATTGTATAAGGCGATTATATTTAAGCATACGGCATTAGCTGCTCTTTTCGAACCAACCCACTCTCCCACTCTTAAAACTACTGATCATGTCTGAACAATTGAATTTAAAAAGGCTAGGCCTGCTGATACGTAATCACTGGTGGGAGAACGGGCGGCTGTATGTGCTTGGCATTGTAAGTTTGATAGGATTGCTTGCGATTGTTTTTGGGATAGCGGTTGTTCCGGAGATCACGGTTAGATCGCCTTTTGAGCGGAACAGTTATTTTCAGACGGCTATTATAGGGTTGTATGTATCGGGCGTCATATTTGCCAGTGCATCGTGCCTGTCGATATCGGGTAAAACCAAGCGTATTTACTGGTTCATGCTTCCGGCGAGCCACCTGGAGAAGCTGCTTACGCTGGCGTTTTACACAATGATCGTATTTCCTATTGTATATATGACCTGCTATCTGGGTGTGCAGGAGCTTGTTATTGCGTTGCTACCGGCAGATAAGGTAGCTGCGAATGAAACGCTTGTCTCGTTTCTGTGTACAAGGAACGATATAGAGATCATCATTCCGCTATTTTTCGGCTTTCAATCTTTTTTCCTGATGGGCAGTATTTATTTTCAGCGCTTTGGTTTTATAAAGACCGTGATAGCATGCGCCATATGCATGTTACTATTTGTGGCGCTTATGACCAAGACCCAGGAGATGCTTGCCGCTCCTATGCCCGCTTATAAAGTGGACTGGAATGGTATAGAGGTCGTAAAACGTTCTCAAGCGTTTGTACGAATTTATACTTACCCGGACTGGATTAAAATACTGGCAACAGTGGTTGCAAGTACGGCATGGGCGCCAGCGTTCCTGCTGGTTGCCTGGTTCAGGCTAAAGGAGAGAGAGGTATAAGGCAACAAATGTTTTTCAAGCAAACCAATATGTATGCAATTTCATAACAACGGTCAGGCTATTTATTTACAGATAGTGGACTATGTGTGCGAGCAGATACTGCAGCAAAAATGGCTTCCGGAGGTGAAGGTGCCGAGTGTAAGGGAGCTGGCGATGCAGCTGGAAGTGAATCCGAATACTGTTGCCAGGGCTTATGATTTCCTGAAGCAGCAGGAGATCATAATGGATAAGCGTGGCATAGGTTATTTTATCACAACAGGAGCTGTGGCGTTGGTGATGCAATACCGGAAGAAGATATTTATAGACACTGAGCTTCCGCCGGTTTTCAGGATCATGCGCATGCTGGATCTATCGCCGCAGGATCTTCAACCATTATTTGAGCGCTATAAAAAAGAGGTTAACTCTTAAACTCCATAAAAATGAAAACAAGTAATAAGATATTAGCCGGGATTGTGGTATTAGCTTTTGGCCTCCCGGTGTTATCGGCTTTCATTATAAAAGCCAAAATAGCAAAGGGGGATTGTATTACGCGGAGAATAGAACCAGATGAGGTGACGTTGCGCAAATTGCGACGCCCGTTACCGGCGGGAGATTTTTCTGTGGTCAAGTTTAGCGGAGTGGGTGGCAACTTATCGTGTACCCTATATGGATCGGACACTTCCGGCTACTCCACAAAGAGTGAGAATATAATGGGAGACAGTGTACGGTTGCATTGTTTAAATGACACGTTATATGTGGACTTTATACAAAAGCCGAGAAAAGGCACACAGGTGTATTATGACATTATAAAAATGGCGTTGTTCGTGAAATCGGCTAAGACCATTGTCGTTTCCGAGACGCACCTGACAATAGCCAACCCGGGAGAAATCAGTTCTGATTTATCGGTAAAGATACAAGCCGATACCCCTTATGGCTCCTCCACTTCTGTTCTGGTGCAGGCGGATCGCCCGGATTACCGGAGCGGGCGGAAGCTGACATTAGATGCCAATGGGGGCAGTATCCTGATACACCCGTCGAACCCGGCCGACACGCTGGCGCTTGAGCTGAGGGGCGACACAAAGCTTGAATTGCCTGTTCCGGTGCATCATGTTATTGGGAGAATAGGTGATTCGGTTGAAGTAAAAGGCAACTGGAAGGAGTTAAGGGAGCTTCCACGGCGGTAAAAACAGGGCAGGCTTCAAATGAAAAGAGATCGTAAGCGGTATGTTACCGTTATACGATCTCTTTTTGTTTATATGATGGAGTGCCGTTTATGGCCCGTTTATGGCCCGTTCATTGTTCGTCTATCTCCCGTATATAAAGCGTACTTTTTCGTAGATGGGAGCATCCAGGCCGGCGGATCGCCGGCAGTGAATAAAGCTTTAGTAATTATACAATGATTTGGAAGTATTACCGGTGCAGGTATACCTGTGACCGACGGGCAATGTGGTATAGCAGCAAAATTGTGCGGGTATCAGACGCTACAATGTAGGCATTGTAGCTAGATTAAGGGATACACGACCTCTATGTGCGGGTTACAGAAGGAACTTCAAGAATTACAAGGGAATTATAGGAGCAATAATAGTTGTTATCAAAAATAAAAATCAATATTGAAAGGTGTTGCAGCAATGTATATCGTGATATACGTATGAGGCCATGAGAAAAGATTATTTTTGATTTTTTTATCTTATATAGATCACTTAATTTCAATTCAGAAAATTAAAAGTAGTCCCCTCTCCTAAGTGTGTAGTCTTTGTTCAACCTTAATAATTATTAAGGCAGGATATTTCTTTAGTATTATTTAGTAAACGAACCGGAAGTGATGCTTTCCGGCTGGTTTATATGTAATTTTTTATATCCAATATCTATTGATCAATGCGAGCAAAATGGAGCATGAGATAATCTATAAAGAACAATCCGTTACCGGGATCCCAGTAGCGGTACCCCAACCCCTGCAGCACTACCTGTTACCCTGGCCCCAGGAGACGATCTGCTGTCATTTCCCATTTGGTCATATTATAATGCAGCGTTATAACGGCAGCAGGATCGGCGCCTGTTATTATGTAGCCGCGTTGAAGGAAGAGATAACGATCTTATTTTCTTCGGGGCGGGCGATGGCGACGCTTCATTTCCAGTTAAAGAATAATATTACGACGCGGCTCGCGGGGGCCAGGCATTGCATTATATTACCGGAGCGTTCGTATGCGGCTTATTCCATTCCTGCGATAAGAGAGAGTGAGAGTAATTTTCATGCCGGCATAACGGAATCTTTTCATTTTGAATTTGACGAGCAATATGTGCAGGCGGCGGCGGAACATTATGATGAGTTTGCCAAGCTGCCTTATAGCATGCAACCCGGTATTACAGAGGTATATGCATTGCCATCGTGTCCTTTGAGCTTTGAAGCTTCGGACATTCTGCATGACGAGCTATTCCGGCTGGAGCCTTGTGAGATGCTAGAGCAGAACATACGCATACAGGCTGCGAAGCTGATGGCACATTATCGTACCGACAGCCGGCCTTTCACGCTGGCCGGTATGATACCTGAAGTAAGAAAGAACCCGGTATACGGGATCAATACAGATCAAAGAAGGAAAAGGAAGAGTATGCCTCCTGAAAACAGCTCGACGGAGTATGACCTGAGTTACTAAATACACAGCTTAAACCAACACATATGAAAGACAGCACAAGCAGCAATTTACCCGGCGGCGGATCGACCGGAGGATACATTTCAGGGTTACTCCCTCCCAGGGAATCGGAAAACAAAACATTTCTGGCCCATACGCTAGGTGACAACAAGTTGTTCAGGTGGTTAATGGTGCTTCTTGTTCTTGTACAGTTCATCATCTTCAAACTATTATATCCGTATCCTGATTTCTTTTCGGATAGCTGGAGTTATATCAGTGCTGCACAGAAGCATCTGAATGCCAATATCTGGCCTATAGGATACAGCAAGTTCCTCTGGTTGTTTCATGAGGTCACTCATTCGGCAGTAGCGTTAATATTTTTCCAGTATGCAATTTACCAGTTAGCGGCTTTGTATTTCTACAAAACCATTTTATACTTCTATCCTACGAGTAAGGCTACGAGGATCATATTGTGCCTGTTTCTTTTTTTCAACCCGTTGCATCTTTACCTGTCGAACTATGTATCTACTGACGGACCGTTTGTGGCGTTAAGTCTTGTCTGGCTTTCGGAGCTGATATGGATATTACAGCGTCCACGTATGAAGCATATCATCGTTCTGTCTGTGATCTTTGCTATTGCATTTTCGTTTCGTTATAATGCGATGTATTATCCCGTTATTGCAGCGGTGGCGTTTTATTTCTGCCGTAAACCTTTGTGGTTTAAATTAACAGGGGTATTTCTGGGGCCTGTATTGATCATACCTATTGTGCTGATAACATCCCATGCGGCCAAGGAGATGAGCGGGGTAGCGCAGTTCCCGCCTATACTGGGGGGCTGGCAATGGGCCAACAATGCTTTATATATCAGGGAATATATAACTATTGACACTACTCAATTTCCCAATGCGGAGATGGCCTCACTTGACAGGTTAGCCAGGCAATTTTATGAGCATACCCCTCCCGGGCAGCGTGAACCGGATACTTATGTAGGCAATTATTACATACGGCAAAAACGTGCGCCTTTAAAGATCTATATGGCGATAAAATACCAGGATGGCAGTGTGCCTTCGTGGGCGAAGGTGGCGCCGCTATTTGATGAATATGGAAAATATATTCTCAAAAAACACCCGCTGGGTTATGCGCGGTATTTTATGTTACCCAATGCGAAGAATTATTTTTTGCCGCCCCTGGAGAAGCTGGAGCTTTATAATCTGGGGCTTGACAACCTGGAGGACGTTGTACGGAAATGGTTTGATTTCGAGGGCAGGCAGGCTAAGGTGGTATCGAAGGATGTGCAGCACTATGTACTGATCATACTTCCAACCTTATTTATGGTACTGAACCTTTATGGTCTATGGGTACTTTATTCTTTTGCGAGCAAAGGGAGGTTAAGGGGTATTTCGCGGGGATTCATCAGTACGGTACTTTTACTTGCTGTATTGCTGGTATTAAATTTTTGTTTCAGCATTTTTGCGAATATAGTGGTAATGCGTTACCAGATATTCCCGATGATAGTGCTGCTGACGTTTGCGGTGCTTTTGACCGACTATCTGAATTTAAAGTTCAGGGAAGAGGAGCAGCTGTTGCGGGAGAAACAGGAGAAACAAGCTCCGCATGCGGAGCATCGTTTGCTCAGTGCTTAAATGGTTCTATTTTAGCTTATTCGCTAAAGCACCCTTATTTATTCACTAAAACACCTTTATGAGTGGGCTAAAGCAGCTTAATTCGTTTATCGAAACATCTTAATCCGTTCACTTAAACACCGCCGTATGTCTGCCATAACCGTTATCATACCTTGTTATAATGAAGCGACGCGCTTACCGGTAGCTGAATACCGGCAGTTTTTGTCGGCGCACGAGGATGCCCTCATTTTTGTAAACGATGGCAGTTCGGACAAGACGCTGGCGTTATTATATGCTTTAAAGGAAGAATATCCATTGCAGGTAGCGGTACTTGACCTGGAGAAAAATTCGGGCAAAGCGGAAGCTATACGGCAGGGGATGTTGTGGGCAACCCATTTGCAACCGGATGCGATAATAGGTTTTATGGATGCCGATCTGGCGACTCCGTTGGAGGAGCTTATTTATTTCAAAGACGCGTTCAAAGACAGGCGGCTGGATTTTGTTTTTGGATCGCGGATAGCGCGTATCGGGGCCAATATACAAAGATACCAGGCGCGTCACTACCTGGGCCGGGTGATAGCCACTTTTATCAGCAATTACCTGCGGCTTCCGGTGAATGACAGTCAGTGTGGCGCCAAGTTCTTTCATGCCGGTTTTGCAAGGCAATTGTTTGCAGAGCCTTTTGTATCGCGATGGCTGTTCGATGTTGAGCTCTTCCGGCGGATATCGTTGCTTGGGATAAGGGTTGACAGCTGTACCCTGGAATTACCTTTGCATACCTGGGTTGAAAAGGGTGGATCGAAACTGGTGCTGCGCGACATGGTAAAACTGCCATGGGAGTTTTACAAAGTGATGAATTACTATGCCGACAAGCGGAATTCGGTAGACATTTCGTTGTTATACCGGGATATTGGTGCGCAAATTTATTCTGCAGGGTTGAAAAGGACGCCGGGCAGGATCATTATGGATCAAGTGGATCCATAGGATCGAGGTGCAGGCAATCCAATACGGGGTAAAAAGCCAGTTCATGCGCAGAGAGGCGTTTTTTATCGCTATAGGGCAGGTATCCCAGTTCTTTCACATTTCTTTTATCAAAACGCTGGTCTTCGATATAGCGTGCCTGATCGATAGTTGTAACGCATAATGCCATTTTATTGAGAGGGATGCCGTAACGGATCATGAGGCGCGTGCCATTCCTGAAGTTTGTAGTGGTATGCCGGGCCTGCGGCTCTATAATAATAGCTTTTGCGGGTATACCGAGGTGTTTTATAAGGTACTGTTTCATTTCCAGCGCTTCATTAAAGGGCGTATGGAAGGGGTGACAGTAACCGCCACTAACAATAATAAACGGCGCGAGGCCTAGTTTAAACCGTTTTGCAACCAATTCGCAACGCAGTTTACCGCCGGGAGAGATGGCAACACCATAAATTTCGGGGCCTTCACCGGGAACGAGTATTGCGGAATATTGGTATTTTTTCCAATCTGTTTTCTTTATTTCCCGGACTGCGGCCTGGTTCTCTCCGGATTCCAGCGGCTCGAAGGCCGCCGGCTCATTGCGGTCGTTAAGAACCATCAGCCAGAGTGCCATGTGGAGTGAAGGTTCGTAAAACAGTTTCATATCTGATGCCTGTTCATTTAAAAAACCAAAAAGGTTCTTTACTGTGCTACGATAATAGCCGCTGTTAACGGGATAGCTCGCAGAATCGATCGAGGGATAGCGCATTTTTTGTCCCAATCCAAACTGGGCAATGATATAATTACTACCCTCCATATACTGTGCCCAGGTTTTGAGGAGGAATTCCTTGTTTGTAAGCTTTACAAAAAGCTGGTAAGCTCCGGAGGGACGCAGTTCGTTATCGATCATCTCATCAAAAGCCCTGGTATTTTGTTCATATAGTTCCCCCAAACGTTTATCCAATTTTAGGCTATCATCGGGAGACCACATAAAGCCCGGAAGCAGGGTGTCGAGGGCTGTAGTTTTATCGGAGGCATGCGTAGCCAGAAGATCGCGCCGCTGGCGGAATATTTCGGACAATCCGCTATCTTCTGCCAATAATTTTTTCAGGTCCGGGAAATGGCCTATGGCCGTTAGCAGGTAGAAATTTTTATCTGCAATTACGTTTCCGGATTTCAGCATTTTATGATTTTGCCTAAACCCTGCATTGGGTTGTGCAAAGACGGAGATCGCCGGCAGCAGGAAAACCGCCAGGACAAAGCAAGCCTTAATCATTGGTACAGATCGTTTTATATTTTTCATAAATGTGGGGCGAAGATAGGGATAGATGGCAGATGGTGGTAACAGATGGCAGGAAGGAAATGTTATTCTTTTTATACAGCGGGCTGGAAAGGCAGTCAATAGCGGCTATACCGGCATACCGGATATTGCGGACGGGGGATCTTTTGAAGAGGTAGAATTGTGGGCGCGGGACCTAACAGGAATGCGTTACAGCTGCGAATAGGAAAGAGCTGGCCTGCGTTTTGCCGGACACCGGTGCTGTGCCGCAGGCCAGCGGTCAAAAAAAGGTTAGTATAATCTTTTTTAGTTATTAAAGCTCAATGTAAAGCTAGCCGTAAAGCCGCTTGCGGCAGGAACGTATCGGCATACTCCTCCTACACAAAACAATCCGGCTCTTTGCCTGCCATAGGCCAGGCTAAAACGTGCTCCGTTCTTCATAAAACTTCCACCAAAGTTGTAATAGTGAAGATCTGTTTTGCCGTAGTTATACAAGTCGCTCAGGTAAAAGCTCCATAACGGGGCAAATGCAAATTCGGCAACGGCAGCTGCCCAGTTACCTTTATCCTCTTCGGTATAGAGGTGTTGCAATTCGAGCCGGGCTGATTTCTTTGCGGCAAATTTATAAAGGATGTTAACGAGGCCTATATGTGCTTTTATGTTTTCGTAGTTACCGCCTTCAACGATGCTTTTATTGTAAAATACATAGTGATAGGCAGCAATAGATTGCCATTGGTTATTCCATTTCTTTTTCCACTCCAGGCTTCCATCCCTGAAATAAGCCATATCGCCCTGCTGAAACAGTTTACCTGCTGTTTTCAGTGCTTTATACTGAGCGTAGTTAAGAGATAATTTTGAGCTGCCAAGATTCACGAATACGTCTGCCTGGCCTCCTGTTTCGCCTGCCACCTGCGGGTTGTACACATAAATATTGGTGGTCAGATAATCGTGTTGTTTTGTGAGTGACGGAATATAGTTCACCGGGAGCACCGTGCCTTCCACTTCGCGCTCTGCCCTGAAATCCATATTACTTAATGAACGAATAGAAAGGTTGGCTCCCCAATTGCGCCCGGTGTAGGTTGTATTAACCAGGAGTGCTTTACCGGTAGACTCGTCGTATTGATTCACGAGGTGTGGATCGGAGCTTTTACGAACATACTCTGCATTTAGTGAAAATGAACCGGCATCCATTGCCAGGCGGCCGGCCCAGGCATTCACAGTAGCGGGGAAATCTTCCATATTACCCGTGTAGGACTGGAATCGGCTTACATAGCTGCCACCTGCGGTGAAGTGTACAGCAGCGTCGTCCGGTGCTTTAACGAGTGTATTAAGATCAATCTCTGCGTCGGCGCCCCTGACAACCGCGTTGGCATAGTCGAAGTATTTCCTCGGGCGTCCGTAAACGAATTTAAGTTTGAGAAAGGGAACGGGCTGCACCTGGATATTGGCGCCTTCGAGTGCATTATTAATGCCAATCTGCCTGTTTTCCCATGAGCGGAATACAAGGCCGCTACCGAACTGTTCATAGAAATCGCCTACCTGTACGGAAAGCTGTTTACCGGAATACCTGAAGTAGCGGTTTACCAGTTTACCTTCTGTTGTGTTCAATTTGGTACTGACAAAAGGAAATCCCTGAATAGCAGGGAGGTAAGCTTCGTATTGAATGCCTGCTGAAAACTGTTTGTAGGTATAGTCGAGTTTAAAGAAATTATTGGAACCGAATTTATCCTGTGGCGGTGTGGCGCCTATGGCTGTGTCTTTCCGATACAGCTGGGTATAGCTTTCAAAACTTCCGCTTAAGTGTCCTTTTCCCAGCTGTTCGAGCTGGGCGTATCCCGTGGATGCCATTAGGGTCAACGTTAATGCAGCTGACAGCATCCAAACGTTCTGCCTCATAAATTACAATGCTTTAATCTTTTCAAAAAGTTCTTCTTCGTTGCCAGCCACATAACCTACGTGCTGATAGACTACCTTGTTATTCTTAATAACCAGCGTATATGGAACATCATTTATATTGAAAGCCCGTTTCAGGTCGTGATTAACATCGAGATAGATCTCGAACGGCCATCCTTTACCAGTGACAAACGGTTTTACCCTCTGACTGGTGCGGGCATCGTCAATTGATATCGCCAGGAATTTAAACGGAAGCTTGGCTTGCCATTCTTTATACAGGTCGCTGATATTATCCAGTTCAGTTACACATGGCACACACCAGGTGGCCCAGAAGCTGACGATAATGGCCGTATCTTTTGTATCGCCAATTAGCTTTGCGAAATCGACAGATCTACCTGAGGTAGATTTAATAGCTACGGCAGGAAAATTTTCCTGCCCGTAGCTTGTTGCGATGTTAAGCAGACATGCCGCCACCGTTAATCCGAGTATTTTTTTAAGTATCATTTCTTAGTCATAGTTTTTGGTTTCGCCCACATTAGCGATCTGAACGTTGGCGGTACCTATCAGGTTGAACTGGTTGCTTCCATAGATCACATAAGCAACGATCCTTGATTTTGCTACGTTAATATTATAAGCGTTGTTAGTAGCTGTTTTACCGGTAGTGCTGAAAGTAAAGTCTTTTGTCCATTCATTATTTTTCACCTGCGCATCAAGAGGAATTGCATCGCCATTATAGATATCGGCCACACCTATCTGGCGGAGCACATTTGCATGAACGAAGTCGGGAATAGGATTAGGTCCGTAGTAAGGATTAGTTGTTGAGTTGGGGTTGTTATATGCATTTACCTGCGGATAAACCAGGCCATCTTCAACAAGCATGATCATCACTTTCATTGGAATATTGGAAGCAGTTGCATATTTCACTTTCACTTTACCTGTAATAGCGGTGCCACTTACTGTGCTTTGAATAGCGATACCGAGCGGAGGCCATTTGTTCGTGAACTGTGCGTCGAGAACGGAGGTTTCTTCGTTCCATTTGCTGCCGTGGTTAACTAAGGCCCAGGGGAAACTGTTGATGCCATAGGCATTACAAAGGTTATCGGCATGAGTAAAGTAAAAAGGATCGGAACCGCCACCGCCGTGAATGCCCACAGTAATACAATTAGGCTTTTTTGCGATATAAGCTTCCAGGATGCGTGCAGCCCTTGGGCAATACTGGCACCAGGTGCCTGTATAGTCTTCAACAAGTACTTTCTGAGTATAAGGAGAGGTACCGCCGTCTTTTACCCGCAATGTAACTTCGTTTGAAGGCAGGTCGCCTCTTTTGGCAGTTATTTTAACGTCTTTTACGGTAGTAGGGATGAAGATGCTATCTACAGTGGAGATACCATCGATATAAAAACGGGCTACGCTTGTTATATCTTTTCCGGCCTTATCCTTGATGCGGATGGCGACAAAGTCGAAGCCATTTTTTTCTACAATGTCTTTAGACAAAGTCACATAAATGGAATCTTTTGCAACGGGAGGATTCACGGGGGGATCTACTTCCCCGCCGCCGGAGGAACCACCACTTCCTTTGGAACAGGATAGCAACATTGCCACCAGGCAACAGGCGAACATAGAAGAGAACAGCGTTCTTTTCATAACACTTTATAGTTATTGTATTGAATAATATGATCAGTTAGTTTGAACCGGCACAAACAGAGCTAACGGTTCACTACAAGGTCATAAAGATATTTTTCTAAATCGAGATAAAACTGAGGGTAAATACTCAATTATAATAATGGCTATTTATAACCATTATTATAATTGAGCAGATGGCAGGCCACCTTAGTATTTGAGAATACGGAATTCGGTGCGACGGTTTAATTTCCGTCCATCCGGATTGTCGGAACCATCGGGATTATTATTGGGCGCTATTGGTTTAGAAGCGCCATAGCCTTGTGCTTTTATTCTTTCGGGGCTGATGCCTTTGCTAACGATATAGTTTACGCAACTTTGCGCCCTGGCCAATGAAAGGCGTTCATTATACACCTCGCTACCTTTACTATCAGTGTGTCCGCCAATTTCAATGATCATTTCTTTATTCGCATTAAGCATTGCAACCAGTTTATCCAGAGAGCGTTCAGATCCATCGAGCAGTTGTGCTTTATCGTAAGCGTAGTATACATTTTCAAGCACTTCGGCGTGAGTGGTATCAACAACCGGCTGTATTACAACTGGTTCTTCTTTAACAGGTTGTGGTGTAATTACAGGTGCCGGTTTGTGTTGAACGATGCGGAAGAGCTCGAGGCAACAGGCTGCAGACCTATCGGAGCTCAGCCATATTTCGGAAGACGCAGCGCCTGCGCCGGTGCGCTTTGCATAATAGATATCATCTTTTACGGAGTTAATGGGATACCCCAGGTTTACAGGACTATTGAAACTACCAGCTTCCCCCCCTGCGCTAAATAAGTCAAAGCCGCCCATGCCAACACGTCCATTGCTGGCAAAGAACAGCCGGCTGCTATCGGTATCGTAATAAGGCGCCTGTTCATCGCCGGCGGAATTTATTATGTTACCTGCATTGAGTGGCTCCTGTTCTTTTTCCAACTGATCAATGGCTATATACCAGATATCGAAACCTCCGTGTCCCCCGGGTTTATTACTGGAGAAAAAAAGGTATTTGTTATCGGAAGTGACAAAAGGCTGCTGTGCGCTGTAACCAGCAGTATTGATGATCGCAGGCAAGGGTTTGGGGTCGCTCCATTTGCCATCCTGCTTTACAGCTTTAAGGATCATCGCTTCTTTGTTTCCGGCAGCTTTCCATCGGGTAAGATATATGGTATTGCCATCTGCACTTACCGATGCAGCCCCCTGTTCCATTCCCCTGGCGGCTTTTAGTTCAGTGGTCACTGCGGGAGCTACAGCACCCTGGCTGTATTGTAGCAGAAACAGCTGATTGCTGAAAGATGATTTCTTTAAGCTATCAACAGGTCTTGTACTGGTGAACATGAGTGTAGCTGAATCTAACCAAACGGGGGCATAATTAGCACCCGTACTGCTCATGGCCCCCTGCCCTTTTATCACCTCAAAATATTGCAGACCTGGCTTGGCCAACTCCTTTTGTATAAACTTAAGATTGGCAATTTCTCTTTCTGCAGCTTTTTTGTAGTTATCCTCCCGGGTATAACTTGTAAGAAAGGCAGAGAACGCCGCTTCGGCTTCTGCATACTTTTCCAGGGCCCTTAACTGCGCAGCAAGATGAAACTGCAGCAGCGGATAGTCTGTAGTGTTGATTGAAAGCAACTGCTGATAAGCAGCCGCGGCTTTAGACGGATAATTCAGTTGGCGATAGCTTTCTGCCAGTTGCCATAAAGCCTTTTCACGACCGCTTTTCACGGAGAGTTTTTTCTTTTCAATAGACTGGGGTTTATAGGGAGCATACTCCTCTTTATCTGTTTTGGAACTATTGCCCAGGTATTTTTCGTAATAGTTTGCAGCAGATGCATAATCAGCGCTGGCGAAATAATTATCGCCTGCTTTCAGATAATCGTAAACAAACTGGGATTTTGCGGCAGTAGCTGTGATGCAAAATATCCCGGCAATAATATATAGTTTTTTCATACTAAACTAACGTAATGTTGATTGGAGATAGATCTATAACCTTGGGCAAACAAATTCGACCTGTGGCGTTGGCGTTTTCTTCCTACCTATGAATGACAACGATATTTCAAAGCTATTGGCAGAACCGGCCATCTTGCCCAGATCAGAATTATTGACATCGTAGCTGGCGCCCAGCATCCATCCTTTATTGGTGAATCCTATGTAGGGAGAGAAGGCATCCTTCAGGCGATAGTTACCACCCAGCATTACCGTTAACTCGTCGTTCACTTTATATTGGGCATAAGCGCCCAGCATTTTTTCTTCTGCCGTACGTTGTTTCATATAAAGCAGGTTAGGAGTAACGCTCAACTGATTAGACAAGCTGATACGCGCGCCACCATGAAGCGTATATCTGACAGGGAATTTTTCATTCCCTGATGCACTGAACTTATCATCGGCCTGTGAAAGGTGAGAGAAAGATACCCCTGCGAAGAAGTTGGCCTTCTTACCGGGCGTAGCATCGAAGTACATAGCGCCGGCCCCCGCATCAAAAGCTATTGCTGCGGTACGGTCCAACACTTCAGCGCTGTTGGAGCCGGTGGGGCCTGTAATATAATTCCATTGGGAGCCAAAGGTCATTTTCTCCCTGTCAAATTTCCTTTGAATAAAACCAGCCTGTAAGCCCAGGTAAACCTTGTGCATACCTTCTTTACCAAAGCGTAAGCCGGTATAAGCCACGTTGGCATAGCCGGTGGTATAGGCATAGGCAGCATCGCCCGCTGTTTGCCGCATAACACTTAGTCCTGCGTTCAGGTTTTTCTCTGTCGTCATTTCGGCGGACAGTCCGTATGTTTTAAAAGGAACGCCCAGGCCTCCCCACTGTGTTCTATAAATCCCCGATACGCGGTAACTACCGTCAAAAGCCCCGGTAAGTGCCGGATTCAGCCATGAAGGATACATGTAATACTGCGAAAAATGCGGATCTACCTGAGCTTTAAGTGAAGCGCTCAACGGTAACAGCAACATCATCAGCAAACACGATTTGTACATATTTCTCATTGCAGTCAATTTTAGCATTATAGATTACTTTATAATAGTCACCGCTCCTGTTAACGGTTTTCCTCCGGTTCCCAGGTTAATAATATAGTAGTAAGTTCCGGCCGGCAGGTCCTTGCCATCCGATTTACCATTCCATGGTGTTGCATATCCTTTTGTACGAAATACCTGTTGTCCATATCTGTTAAACACAGCAACGGCTGCATCTTTATAATCGGAGAGGTAGGGGATATCCCAGAGATCATGAATCCCATCGCCATTAGGCGTAAAGGCATTGGGAGGATCGATAGCCTTAAGCAGCTCAACCATTACAGAGTCGGTAGTTGAACAATCAAATTCATTGGTTGCGGTGAGATGGTATAAGCGGCTTTCGGTAACAGTGAGCGAAGGCTGCAATACAGCGGCGCTGCTTAAACCAATTGCCGGATCCCATAAGAATTTATAATTAGCATTGGCAGATGCGTTAAACCGGATCATTGTTCCGGCTTTCACAACAAAGGAAGGGCCAGCATCTATAACCGGATTTGACCTTATGGTAACAGGCAAGAGGAATGGATTAGAAACGCATCCCTGTGCATTCTTCACCGTCAATGATACACTATAGGTTCCCGAATTGCTATACCGGACAGAAGGCCTGGGTTCTGAAGAAATGCTGCCATTGCCGAGTTCCCAATGCCATTCGGACAAGGCAGATCCAGGTGCAGTGCTTTTATCGGCAAATGCCACAGATGCGCCGGCACAGAAATCTGTTGCATTCATTGTAAATGAGGCAACCGGCTTGTCGTAAAACTTATTGGTTAGCCTGGAAGCATCATCGCCACAGCCATAGGCAGATATCACACTCAGTTTTACGTTATAATTACCGCCAGTCAGATACTCATAAGAGGGATCTTTTTCAACAGACGCTCCTCTTCCATCACCAAAATTCCAGGTGTACTTCAATGCACTATTATCTGCTACAGTTGTTGTATTAACAAATTTCGCATGACCATTGGGCATACAAATAGCCTCCGGGGAATTAAAGCCTGCCACCGGGTTGGCGCGGACATGCACTGTTTGCCCCCACTCTTTGCTTATGCAGCCGTGAGCGGTAGTAACAATGTGTTTTACCTGATATGCTCCATGAGTAGCGAAGACAAATGTAACAGGTAAAGCAGCAGCCGTTTCCTTACTGGTTCCGTCAAAATTCCATTGCCAGCGCGTGATTGATTCTCCGGCGGGAGCTGTAGCACTGGAAGTAAAGCTCATTTCAGTTCCTTCACATATATCATCGGTAAATATAAATGCAGCTTCCGGCACGGCATATACTTCTATAAAGCGGGAGGCAGTAGCTACACATCCAGAAGCTGCAGTAAATTCGTATATAATCTCATGTTTACCGGGACCTGCCTGTGCCGGATTGAAGATACCTGTTGCCGAAGTTCCATTGCCTTTGTAAACACCCGTTCCAGAAACCCCATTGGTTACTGATGCTTTTGCAACTGAAACAGGAGCCGCATTCTCACAAACAGCGGTCAGCGGATCAAATACAAAGGTAGGCGCCTGGTTAAACACAGCCTTGATCAAAGTATCTTTCACACATCCTTTTTCAGTAGTAGCCTGATATTTCACATCGTAATTACCATAAGTAAAAATATGCGAAGGGCTTGCGGTTGTGGCGGTGTTAGGATTAGCCGGGTTTGCGTTGCCATCTCCAAAGTTCCAGGCATGACCGGTAACGGTTTGTCCGTCGGGCGTGGATGTTGTATTATCAAATTTCACACTACCATTTTCCGGCAGGCACCCCTGGGGGAAGTTAATATTTAATTTAGGGTTGGCATATATTTTTACTTTACCAGCAGCAGTATCTGATACGCAGGCATCGCTGATCTTTGCCACCAATTTAACTGTATATCCGGCAGCGCCTGTGTAGTTTGCAGGCTGGGCAGCATTGGAGTTAGCCTCTACGGTAACGCCATTACCAAAGTCCCAATACCATTTTACGACAGCGCTATTGCCTTCATAGCTTGCAGAAGGAGTAAAAGTATAAGTTCCGTTTTCGCATACGTCTTTACCAGAAACAGTAAAGTCTGCTACCGGAGGTTCATATAACGAGATCAGGCGTGTTGTATCTGCTACGCAGCCATCAGTAGTTATAGATCTAAGCGATACAGGCCGATCTATGCCTGCTTCTATTTTTCTGCTCTGTTTAATACCTTCTGCATTGGCGCCGCCCGGGAAAGTCCAAAGCCACTTTTGAAGTTCATATCCTTCTTCCGACGTAGCAAGACCTTCCACCGCTACAGGATCAGCGGCGCAGTCTGATGTAGCGGCAAAACTAAAGCCCGCCTTAGGCTGTGTTCTCACGATGATACGCAGTGGAATTTCCTCCGACCTGGCGCAGTTACCCACTTCATCTCCATACAGCACTACCGGAAGATAAAAGGTGTCGGCATCATTAAAAGAATAAGAGCCAGGAAGCGTGTATTTATAGAAGGTTGCGCCATCGATAGTTACCGTTTCAGCCACTGCGGGATTATTAACTGTAACATCTGCTGCGGGACTGACTTTACCGGCCAGCGCACTCAGCTTCCATGTAATAGCAGTGGGTTTATAAGCTACCAATGCGGAGATAGCAACAGGCGTATTCACACATGTAAAGGCATTCCAGTTGGTGGCAGTATTAAATGTATTGTGAATAAAACTTCTGGCATGCAGGTTATTGATATGTGTACCTGCATTATACGAGTAGGTTTCCTGCGGACCGAGCCCATAGGTAACGGCAGTAAAAGAGGAGTCGCTATAGACCAGACATTGCCCGGGTGGTGTGGCAGGAAACAATGGGAAGTTTGCCCATCGGCGAACTATCACATTATAATTGCGGTCGCGCGGATGAGGGTACGTATACAGGTCTGCCGAAGGAATAGCTGATAACGGCTGGCCATCGATACGTAAAGATGAAAGTCCGGTACCCTGGTTATTGACGATGAGGGTCAGATAGTTTACCTGTATTGTTTGCCTGTTATTTCTAAAGAAGCCTATTTTATTAATTCCCTGGGCAACCGGGCTGATAAAAAGAATATCGGGATCATTCAAGGTTGGGCTACCTCCACCGCATAAAGCACCGCTTCCCATGAGTTGTGCCACCATTACAGGTTTATCTGCTTCAATTAAATCGGCGGAAGCACTTTCGTGGTAATAGAAGTTATTTTTCAGGGTACTTACATTCAATGCAGTTCCATTTACTTTCACCACCGTAGTGGGATCGCTTACAACTATTTTATAGCCGGTGAACTGATTACGTGCCGGTATACTTGAGTTGGAAAAGGGAGCGGTAAGATACCTTGTACCCCAGGCCTGAAAAGGAAACAGCTGATACATATCGGCATCCACGAAAAGATCGCCGCGTCCTTCCGAACATGCCATAGGGTTAGTAGTGTTACCACTACCAGCAAAAGCTCCGAAGGGATAACATTTTCCAAAACGATTGGCTACAGCAGTTAGTCTAGTTCCTGACATTTCCATCCCCCTGGGGTTAAGTCCCATTACCTGGTAGATATCTCCTTTGTTCAGAGTTACCTGGAATGGCTGGCCTGCGGGCCGTCCTCCGCGTGTTGGCACTGCTGGGGTTATTTCAACGACAGTATTATCTTCGCTGGCCACAATGAAGTTATAGGAGCGGCTGCCGGAGGGGCCGTTCTGAGCTGTATTCACCGACAAATAACTATACCCCCAGGTATTTACAGGCATAAGCATGGTAGCTCCCGAAGTGCCTCCGGCGAATGTATGGGAATAGGCAACCACAGGCACATCACTTGTGATATGAATACCATGATTGGTGTATAATCCTTCGTTGGTACCACCATTCACCAAACGACAGTCAATAAAAGTGAGGTCCCATCCTTTGGGCATATAGTCTGATGCTATTACAGCATGAGCAGGCACGTGATACGTTCTTTTCCAGGTTGTATTATGTACGGTTACCGTGACATTTGCGGCCTCTTCGGCACTGAAATAGAGAACCATTTCCTGCGTATTAGCCTGATCGTCGTCAGGAGCGGTGCCACTGGAGTTACGGTCCATCAGATCATGATGGCCATAGCCTACCCAAAAATCTGTTCCACGGTTAGAAGGCTCCTGTGCCTTCAAAGCAGCACAGGAGCCTGTTATAAAGAGTAATATCAATAAGCAGTTCCTCATTATCTTACAAGGTTTATGGTACCTTTTTTAAGCTGACGCTGATTGTTGGTTCTCACGATTTCCACTACATAGATGTATACACCGGAGGGCTGTGGCTTTCCTTTATACCTGCCATCCCACCCTTCGTTCTGATTCTTTGATTCGAACACTTTTTCACCCCACTGATTAAAGATCATCAGGCGCATTTCCTTAATAGCGTTACCATAGATCCTGAAGGTTTCATTTTCTACAGGCCCGTTATTATTTGGAGAGAAAGAATTAGGAATAAAGATTTCATCTGTAACAGTAGTAGTATCTGCGGCAGCCGACACAACCGGTTCGCATCCACCGATAACCCTGACTTTTAAAGTCACTTCTTCACCTACACCCAATCCTGAAACTGTATGTGTAAGGCCAAGCGTACCGGAGGAAGGCGTTTGCCATGCTGCACTGTTATTCAAGCTTACTTCGTAAGCGGTGGCACCATTTATAGCAGCCCATCCGAATGTTACTTCGTGTGCTCCGGTAGTAAGCACTTTTACTACAGGTGTTTCCAGCGGAGCAGCCATTTGAACAGCCACTTCTTTTCTCTGTGCGCTGACACATCCGTTCAGTTCGCTTTCCACCCAGTATGATACTGCACCGTTCACACCCGGGATATTCCAACTGCTACCTGTATGAACCGGGGTTCCTCCCGTATTGGCATTGTACCAGTTATAGTTTGCTCCGGCTACAGGACTTGCCACTTCGAGGGAGGCTGCCGTACCGGGGCATATCACCACCTGCGGACTTACCATTGTTACAGCAGGACCATCACCAACAGTTACTGCTTTTACAGTATCGGCAATACAACCATTTACATCTGTTACGGTAAGTTTTACCTGGTAAGTACCTGTTTGGGCATACTTGTAAGCAGTATCCTGGTGAGCAGCCGCGGCCCCCGGTGTACCCAGATCCCATGACCAGCGGGCCACATCGATATTATTGAAGATATCGGCAGTTCCTTTGAATGTAACGATTCCGCCTGCACAGTTACCGGCTACAGAGAAATCAACCTTTGGAGCGGCTACAACTTTCACAGGTATCACCAGGTTGAGCATAGCGCCACATGCTTCGATCTCGCCACTGGTGATCTTTACATTCACCTGGTAATCACCAGCGCTATCAATGACATAGTTACCATCGAGACTATATTCGTAATAGGCGACTCCATTAATGATAACGGTATCTGAAGCTTTCGGATTATTTACAACAACATTACTGCCCGGCGTAATGTGTGGCACATCTGCCAGTTTCCATTCTATTTTATCGGGCTGCATGCTGGTACGGAAGCGGAATTTAAACGGAGAGCCCACACAGGTATAGGCATTGATACCGCCAGCCGTGTCGTTATTATTAGAAAGTCCTGTTCTTACACTCTCACCGTTGATCATCCGGCCCAGGTTAAAGGCATAACTTTCGTTATCGCCAAGACCGTATGCAAATCCTGTAAATGCAGAGTCGGAACGAACCACCACAGAACCGAGGCTATTGGTCCATTTCTTCACCACTACGGTATAACCTGGCATGGTAGTATGAGGGGCAGCATAATCGTATCCGCTGCTACCATCGATGGAGAGCGTTTTAAGTCCTTCATCGGGGATAATGAGTGACAGGTATTGATTACTGATCCTACCTGTAAGAATCCTGGGGAACACTGTTTCTTTAACAGCTGCTTCCAGCGGAGTGAGATAAAACATATCAGGATCGCCCTGTCCGGCATAGCCACATACCGTTCCCGGAGAAGGGATATACTGTGCTACCATTATTGGTTTGTCCGCTTCAATATATTCTCCCGACAGTGATTCTATCTGGTAGTAAGTATTATTAATTATTCCTGAAAGCGGGCTGCCATTACGTGTCACCTTTGTTGCAGGGTCTTTTACCAGCACCCTGTAGATAGCAGGGTTGGTGAGCGCTACCGATACAGAGCTGGCTGTAGGTGTGGTCAGGTACCTTTTACCCCATGCTTTTGTTGGCAGGTTTTGCTGGAACAGGTTATCAATATTTCCTGTTACGTTATTATTACAGTTTACTGATGTACCACTGCTGCCTGAGAAAACAGCGACAGGATAGCATTTACCACTTTCATTGATAACACTTCTTACCCTGCTGCCGGTAATATCGTATCCATTTTCTACATCATAGTTACCGCCAAACACCTGGTACACCTCCCCTTTCATGAGTTGTACTTTGAACGGCGTATTTGCCGGACGGCCATTAAATGTAGGCTGAGAAGGTGTTATTTCAACAACCGTACTATCATAGGCCGCTACCACATAGAACCAGGAATGTGCGTTCGTCTGGAAGTTCTGTGTATATGCCATGGCAGTATAATCGTACCCATAGGTTCCTACAGGAAGCAGCGACGTCATACCTGAGCTATTGGAATACTGCCCTATTGCCGTAGGTATACGTGGTGCAATACGTGCATAGGCCGCAACAGGCACATCGCTGGCAATACTGATCCCTCTATCGGACCAGCCCTCATTCATGAGCCTTGCGTCTGCAGGTCCCATACGTGGAATAGAATCGGAAAATACCGTTGAATAGGCCGGCACATTGTATTCGCGTGTCCAGGAAGTACCATTGACACGAACGATAATATGAGCAGGCTTATTTGTTGCAGAGAAATAAAGCACCATAGCCTGATCGTTCTGCTGTTCAAATGAGAAGCTGTGTCCGTACGCTGTCCAGAACTGGGTACCCAGGTTACTGGTATCGGCCGGACTTATCACTACCGGCGGGACAGGGTCTTCTTTGCCATCGGTAAGGCCTGTAAACTGATGCAGCCGGGCCAGGCCAGTATCCTTCAATACATTGGAATAAATATCAGCGGAGCTGCGGGCATTTATATTCCATGCAGCATTATTAGACATACCCAGTTTCAGCGTTTTTTCTTTTTCAACCGTACCTAACCAGGAATCGAAGTAAGACTGCTGTACAGTATGTCCTGCAGGTTCATCGCCGGTTGTAGTAAAGGCTGTATAGAAGTACATATACTGCTGGCCGGGTGTTAAACCTGCTGGCGCCACACCTGAGTATCGGCGTGCTTCTACTGTTGCAGGCACTTTAGTCCCCCAGGTTACTTTTGTCACCGTATCGGTACCAAGCGTAAAGATTTGCGTGATCCCTGGCGCCGGCGTTGCAGGAGTTGCTGTTAGTAATAAAGGCTGAACAGTGGGCAAGAACTCGTAAGCGCCCAAATCCGGCACGCCTGCAGGCCTTGTAGTTGGGCGTCCGTTGCCATTAATATCTGTGTTGTTCACAGGAGACTGAACACCGCGGCCATGCATTGCCCAAACTTCGGGATTAGCCAGCGCCGGAGCCAGCCATTCGTTTTCAAATACCGGTTTATAAAAGAGGGAATTGTAGTCTATATTATACCTGCTCCTCCATTCAGCAAGGGTGGTATAATTGTAAGACCCGCGTGCCAGTGGCACAGCCCCCTCGGTATAATACATATTGTAGTCGGAAGTAGCCAGGGCACCATCGTAGTCGGCAATATTGGCGGCTTTTCCCGATCCCGTATTTGCAAATATATTATTATAAAGATATAAACGGTCTTTGGGAATGCTGCGCACATCGGGTTGTACGTTAAGAAGGCTGACAAAAGCAGCACATCCGGCGGCAGCAGGAGACTGATTCCAAACAGAGTTATTGAACATATAAAGTCCCCTGACCGAAACAGCATTAATACCATAGGACTCTACCTCTCCGGTGGTCTTCACGTTCACTACGTTGTTCATTACGTTAGCATACCTGCTTGCTGCTATATACAAGCCAGAGATACTTCCCGTATTATCTTCTACTGCAAGAATCCTGTTTCCTGATATATTACTATTATAAACTGTATCGCCCAGGCAAGAGAGCAATTCAATACCATATACCAGTGTATTGGTATTGCTGATATGGATTGTATTATTCCTGAAATTGAGTACACTATCGCAATGATCTGCCAAAATGCCATAGGAAGTTGAGTTCATCATGCCACTGCGGGTAATGGTATTACCAGAGGCGGAGATCCTTGTTATATAGCTCACAAAGATATCATAGTAGTAAGTGCCGCTGAAAGTATTGCTATCAAGAGAGAAACGTTGCGCTTCTTTTTGTACGCCATTCAGATAAATACCTGCAGCTCCATTATTGATCACGTTATGCGATATCACATTATCAGTACCCCAAAGCGTTTCACCAAAGACCCCTGCCACAGTATTAGAAATACGGCCTGTTACGGGAGTATAGATTACACAATGTGAGATATTATCGAAAGAAGATGTACCTGTAAATTCTACACCACGTCCGTAGGCACCATTTTCACTTTGCGCAACAATTGTCAGATGCTTGAAGGCGATATAATTGGTACTATTAAGCCGCACCACGTAGTTGCTGTCCTGTGTACAAGGTGTTACCAATGCTACAGAAGCAGCAACCTGGTCTTTGCTGAGGAAGGTTACCGTTGCATTAGCGGAAGTACCCGGTATTTTAGGAACGGTCACTCTTTCGCTATACATCCCCGGTGCTACCAGGAAGCGGACATGCCCTGTAATGCCACATGCCATGGCAGCAATTGCATCTTTAAAGTTGGTAAAGTTGGAACCGCCGGCGGGTTGTGCAGGATCAATAGTATAATCGCCCGCCGCAAAACCGGCGTTCAGCGTTAGAATTGCCGGATCGGAATATGCCACGCCGGTTCCGCAAACCACTGCCGCCCTGAAATAAGTGTCGGTAGTAGCCAGTTCATATTTCAGGCTACTTACATCAAGAGAATCGCTGATATCTGTCCATGGCCCCGTAGCAGCAGCAGCTCTCTGCCATACATATTTCTGACCGCCACCTTCGGTATTACCTGTAAGCGATAAGGCAACTTCCGTTCCCATACATATGCCGGAAGCAGGAGTAACAGCGGCTACACCAGGCGCCGGTGGCGTTATACATGGGGCCAATACAAATTCAATAGCTCCCACATCGGGCCTCACACTGCTTCTGCCCGTATTAAATATATCTGTAGTAACTCCTACACCTACTCCCATGTTATCGATAGAAGCCAGCGTTGGTTTAAAGTTGTTATTGGCGGTATCCTGATATACCGGGTAAAGATCTTTAGAATTATTATCGGCAAGTGTCCTGGTATACCAGTCGGAACGATTCACAAAGTTGACATTCGTACCTGATCCATAACGTCCCCAGTACTTATTACCATTACCACTAAGCCATATCACGTTGTTATCAGAAACAAAGGGTATATTACTTGTTGTAATATAGATGCCCAGCTTATCGCCAGTACCTCCCCTGCTTATGGTGAAAATATTGTTTTTCAGTTCCGTACCTGTGGGACTGCCAAACTGGTAGAAGGCAGCAGTAATGCCGGTTGATGCACTGGTGGTATGATCCAGAGAAAATGTATTGTGGTACAACTTCACATTACTACATGCACCGTTGTATATACCATACTGAGAACTTCCATTCCTGATCTTATACATCAGGTTATTGGATATAACGATTGGCTTTTCTGCCGGTCCATTGTAAGACGACAACTCTATACCATAAAACCCGCTGCTATTGGTGGTATTGGCATCCGAAGTATTATGAATTCTATTTTTAGAAATCGATAATCCCGGAATACTATAAGATGTTTCTATAACGCTTATCGTACCAGATTCAGTCCTATCGGGACGAGTAAAATCGTTACCGTCGATACGCGCATCTTCCGAATAACCCACAAAAACACCTGTCATGTAAAAGTTGGTAATAATATTATCGATAACACTGTTACCAGCCAACAGCGCACTGCTATATCCGTGCATGGTCACTCCATAATAACCGCCTACAATAGTATCGGCCTGAACGGTATTATAATTACAGTTAGAAATACTTGAGGAAGTTGCATTTGTGGCAGTGCCACCGATAACAATACCTGCATAATTCTGGGTAGTACCGGTAACCGGCAATTCTATACGGCAATGGCTGAAGGTATTATGAGTGGCGTTATTAGTTAACCAGGCGCCCCAGCCATAAGCTCCCTCAGCAGCATTTATCTTAAGGTTATCAAAGGTCACATAGTCGGTACCATTCAATGTAATCACCGCACGCTCTTCGCTGATATCGGAAGCGAACTTCAGGGTATTACCATTTCCTTTGAATGTAATGGTATTGGCAGCAGAAGTGCCTTTAATAGAATCCAGCACCAGTCTTTCGTTATACACCTTACTAACAGGGATCACATTAAAGACAACCGGGCCTTTAATGCCACAGGTCATAGCAATCCTGGCTTCATTAAAGTTCAGGAAGTGACCTGTACCATTTGTATCAATAATATATTCGCCGCCCGGCAATGCCTCATTAACAGCAATACGGAAAGTATCAGAATAGGCAGTCATAGCGCCGCAGGTCACCGCCAGACGATAGAACAGCGTTTCAGTAGGCTGTATAGTATGCACGGGGGAAGCGGCAGCGCCTGAAATTGCAGAGAATGCACCATCTTTCTTAGATGCAGCCTGCCACTGGTAAGTTTGCTGCGAACCAAAACTATTTCCCTTTACATTTAATACAATAGAAGTAGTGATACAAATAACAGAGTCGCTGGCAACCACCTTGCCGGCAACTGGAGGCGTAACACACGCAGGAGGTGTAAACTCATAAGCACCCAAGTCAGGGGTTGATGTATTACGGGCCACTGCTACTGCATCGCTATTTACCAGTCCTGCCAAATCTACGCCTGCATTATTAATTACAGGGTTCTGCGGGATGAGGTTATTAGTGGCAACACTTACGTAAGCGGGGTCAACAATGGTAGAATGTGCATCGTACCCGGCCTGCTGCCAGTCGAACATTGATTTCTTTTCGCTGGTTTTATAGCCTACATATTTGTTACCCTCCAGTTCTTCATTAATATACAAATCGTTGTAGTCGCTTAGCATAACAGAAGCAGGCGCATTCATATACATTGCATATTTGGAGCCGGCTCCTGCCCTGTTAAGCGAAATAATATTATTGCTGAAACGAAGTGCTCCGGCAGTAGTGGTTTGATAGAAGCCATAAGTAGCATAGTTACTACCAGCACTGATAGCGCCGTCAACATTGATGGTATTATGAAAATACCATGCTCTATCCGACCCATTATTATAGAGCGCATAAACGCTACCCTGTCCTGAAACGTTATAGAAAAGATTATTACTGATGATAGTTTCGCGGCCTGCAATCGCATCTGCGGCAGTCAGATAAATACCATAGATATCCTCCGTACTTTCAGGATTGCCTCCAAATGGATTAAATATGCGGTTCCTGGTGATATTAAGACTTGACTGCGCCCCTATTACATATATACCATAAAACTGAGTTGTATTGGTACGTGTAGGACAGCTGATCAGGTTGCTATCAATAACAGCACGATCGGAATTACCTCTGTAAATACCAAACCGGTAAAAGTTGGTGATCACATTGCGGCGAATAACGGTACCGGTATCGTTAGCAGCAAGCGCTACCCCATAAAAACCGCCGTTGATGATATTATCTTCAAAAATATTGAACAGGCATCCCGAATTTGCTGCAGTGGCGTCAACATCAGACCCACTCACTGCAATACCTGCATAGTTAAAATTAGTATTGGTAGTATCGGTATATATTTTACAATTGCGGATGATATTATAGGAAGCCTTGCCTGTAAGATGCACAGTATACCCATACTGGCTACCCAGGTTGCCGGTTGCCGTTATCACCAGGTCATTAAATATAAAATGCTCGGCTCCAGACAGTTTTATTACAGCTCTTTGTGTAGGGCTGGAAGAAGTATAGGAAAGGCTGTTGCCATGCCCGTTGAAGGTTATAGTATTCAGATCAGAAGATCCGGCTACAGGCCCTAAGATCAATTGTTCATTATAGGGACCAGAACCTGCTACAACATCAAAAACAACTGGTCCGTTTATACCACAGCGAATAGCATTCCAGGCCTCATTAAATGACTGGAAGTTAGTGCCGCCTGAAGCCTGGTTCTTATTGATGGTAAAGTTTCCGGATATACGCTGCAGTGTATTTACTTTAATACCGGCAGAAGGCGTATTATCAGTTCCACAGGTACTGATGACGCGATACCAGGTATCCTGGGTTTGGATAACGTTAACCTTAATACCATTTCCTCCCGTAATGTTGGCCCATTGACTATTGTCGGATGAAGATTGCCATTGATAAGAGAGGCCACTGCCCAGATCACCGCCAAGCAAGTTCAGAGCTACGATACTTTGCGTACAAACAGGGTTTTCGGCAACTACAACAGTTGCCGCCGCAGGTGGGTTGGCACATGCCAGCAAATTATATTCGTACGCACCAATGTCGGGTATAGAATTATTTCGAACATTGCCTGCAACATCGTACGAAACACCGACATAGGTCCCCTTATCATTGATTACACCGCTGTTGGGGATAAAGTTATTTTCAGACGGCCGCCGGAAGAGTGGGTTTTCATTAAAAGATGCGGCATCCTTCCCGGTAGCTGTACGCCAGTTGGCAAGCGTTGCTCTTGCACTTCCATTATAACCTACATTGGTAGTGGCTATATTACCCGTATAAAAGTCATTATTATTACTTTCATAAGTTGTGGCAGCCGTTCCCATATATATACAATAATTGGTTGCACCTCCGCCACGGGTAAGGCTTACCAGGTTATTCATAAACTGAAGGCCCGATGCGCTTACTGTTTGGTAAAAGGCATAGGTTGCACTTTTACTGATATTGGCTGTATTGTCAAAGGAAATAGTATTGTGAAAACACTGCACATAATCAGATGAACCATTAGCAATACCATAGAAGATACCTGAAGAGTTGAAGTTATAGATCAGGTTATTGTAAACGATATTAAAGTTGCTTGCGGTAGCATCGGTATAATAGAAATAGATACCATACATGGTACCTGTATTACCTGGTGTAGTAGCGGCAATGTCGTGTATGCTGTTTTCGGAGATCCTGGCATTAGTAGTATTACCGCCAATGTAGATACCAATAAAAGCCCAGCCTGTACCATTTGAAAGATTTACACGTGTAGGCTGAGAAATATTATTATGCTCAATGATAAGCCTGTTTGTATTTTCGGCACGAACACCATAGTTGTAAGTGTCTCTTATTTCATTGTCAGCAATTGTTATATTATTATTGGGAGTGCTGCTATTACCACAAACAACAATGCCATAGAATCCACCTGAGATGGTATTATGAATAACCGTGTTCCCATCGCAAAGCGCATTGTACCCGTCGGTTGAGTAAGTATCATTTCCGTTAATAACAACACCAGCAAAATCACCGCTGTTGGTATTAATATCTGCATTAATAGAACAATTCTTTATGGTGTTATTATCGGCATTGTTCATCATATGTATACCAAATCCGTAAGTGCCGCCGGTAGCGTCTATTTTGAGGTTATCGACGGTAACATAATCGGCACCATTCAGTTTCAGCACATAAGGAGCACTGTTGATCTTTGAAGCCCATGCAAGGGTATTGCCATTACCGTTAAAAGTAATGGTGTTGGTACTGCTGCTTCCTGGTATTTCGGGAATCAGCACCTGTTCCCGGTAAACCGTATTGGTTGTGGCAACATCGAATACTACCGCCCCATCTACACCGCAGTCTCCCAGCACCTGTGCGGCAGCTGAGAAAGATGTGAAATTCGTAGCAGACTCCGGCAACGACGAATTAATGGTGTAGTTGCCTGCCAGTGGGCCAGCGCGGAAGGTCAGCGTATCGGAATAAGCATAGAGCTGTCCAACAGTGCAATACACACCTATACGATAATAGCTCAGTCCCGGAATTGAAGTAGCGGAGAGTTTTGTTGGATCTGGATTAGCTCCCACCGTTATAAACGGCCCTGCAGGCGATCCTGCTCTTTCTACAAAATACATCATAATGGGGCCGGAGCTGTTGCCGGTGAGTGAAAAGTTCAGCGTACTGCCTGTGCAGCCGGGTGGGTTTGCCAGAGAAACTTTTCCTCCGGTGAAGTTATCAGGGCAGGAAGGCGGAGCCTGTGCCATTGCAGCCAGGGACAAAAGAGAAAAAAGCAGCGCCGGGAAAACAACACGGCATACAGCCATATTTGTCCTGAGGCAACAAACAAACAGTTGTGAGCACCTAAGCTTCATGGGAATTTGCAGTTAGTTTATGGATTTTGGAGGATAAACCGGCCTGTTTTATAGTCCAACACAGGTTTATTTATCACTGTGCTAAAGGTATTTTCATAAAATGGCGATTCTCTGGCCAAAAAAATTCAATTTAAAAAATGGCTATTTATAGCTAATTTGCTGGAAGATCATCCAGCCGTATCCTTAATTGCCGGGAAAACAGCCGGTCTTGCCGTCCGAAAAACTACTTTTACCAAATACTGCTTAAGATGAGCTGTGGGAATTTTGCGCTGACTGTTGAGAGGTACTTGCATTTGATTTACCGCAGATGTAAGTTGGTTTCTCTTTTCCTATTGCTACCGTTTGTATTACAGGCACAACTATATTCCGAATTGGAAAAGGGGGCATTGTATGATACAGCCTCTATCAATAAAGCGCTTCAGCGGGGAGCTATGATCCGGACCTCAAACCCTGACAGCTCCTACCGGTATTTTAACCAGGCGCTAAAAGGGAGCTATGCGATCAATTATGACCATGGCGTAGTATCATCCTTTACAGAAATAGGAAAATGGTATTATAACCGGAACCTTTCACTGGCCATCCGGAATGCCCGGAAGGCACTGGAGGAGTATCAACTGAGAAAATTATCGGATAACACTTTGAAGAATCAGGCCTACCTGCTATTGGCCAAATCCTATGATGCCAGCGCGGTCCTCGATTCAGCCGCTTATTACTACTATCATATCAATGAAGAAATAGAAAAAGGTAACATCAAAGACCCGGGGCTCGAAATACAACTGTATTCTACCCTTGCTGTATTCTGGCTTAATAACAGCAGTTATGTGGATGTAGAATACGCCCAGCCTGTAAAGTATTTTATCAGTAAGGCGCAGCAAGCCTTAACAAGGCTACCTGCCAAACCCGGGACCTATGCAGAGCTGTACCGGTTACAAGCCCTTTATTATTGCAGCATCGCAAACTTTGATTCTGCACGCTATTTTTTCAATAAGAACCTTCAACTACTGGCCAACAACCCGGGCTACTCACCCAACCTGCCAATTATATTGCTGAACCTTAGCAATTCGTATATCATGGAGAAACGCCCCGCTGAGGCAAAGTTTTACATAGATAGTGTTATGCGGTTAAACCATGCTCACTTACTTGAAGAACGGCTTCAGATCACAGCTAATCTACAGCTTGCCATGGTGTATTACCAACAGAAAAAATATGCAAACTGTATTTCAGTGCTTGATGATACCTGGCGGCGATTTGATATGAATTTTCTGAACAAAGACGTTATTGATGCCTATAAGATCTATGGAGATTCGTACGAAGCACTAGGGCTTACAGATAAAGCTATCGCCTGTAAGAATAAGTATATTGAACTGTATGATTCCTTTGCAACAAGGGACAAGCTGAATATGATGTCGAAAATCGAAAGCCGTTATCGTTTATCGGAAAAAGACAAAAAGCTGGCGGAGCAGAATCTTCAGATATCGAAAGCGGAGAATAACGCCCGGCAGAAAAGCCTTTGGGTCATTGCAATTTCACTTCTTGCTATTGTAGGATTTATTATATCGGCCCTGTGGCTGCGTGCTAACCGCCACAAGCAAAGACTTCTGGCCTACCGCTTCGAGAAGCAAATGGAAATAAGCCGTTTAACATACACCATAGCAGGTGAAGAAAAAGAGCGGAACAGGATTGCACGCGAATTGCATGACGGCATTGGCGGATTGCTGGCAGCAGCCAAAATAAATCTTGACCTGGTAAAGAAGGAATATCATTTCAACAATGAATCAAATTTCATCGAGGTAATGCAGCTGGTAGATCAGGCAGCTTCGGACCTGCGCAAGACAGCGCATAATATGATGCCCGAAATATTGATGCAGGATGGGCTCGTAAAAGCATTGGAGCAGTTTTGCAATAGTATTGCCAGTAAAAACACTACCCATATCTATTTTGAAGTAATAGGCACTAATATTAAGTTAAAATCGGAGCTCGAACTATCGCTATATCGCATTGTGCAGGAGCTGGTCCATAATATTATAAAGCATTCCCGGGCTACTGAGGCATTTATACAGATCAGTTTTTCGGAGGACGAACTTAATATTTCGGTCGAAGACAACGGCATCGGCATATCTTCGGAAAACAAAAAAGGGCTCGGGATCAAAAGCATACAGGACCGGGTAAAGGCACTCAACGGAAATATCAGTATTGAAAGCGGATATGCACGTGGTACAAACATTTATATTAATATAGCGCTGCAAAAAGAAAACATTGAAACAATATGATCAAAGTAAGCATTGCAGACGACCACGAAATAGTACTAAGCGGGTTGCAAAAAATACTGGCAGACGTGAACGACATCACGGTCACCGCCTTATACACTAACGGAGACGCTTTGCTGGAAGGCCTCGTCACCAATAAACCCGATGTACTTATACTGGATATCCAGATGCCTGGAAAAAAAGGAACAGAATTAGCCCCCATCATCAAAAAGAAATATCCTTCTGTAAAGATCATCGTATTGTCGAATGTCGAAATTATGGCGCAGATAAAAAGGATGCTTCAAATGGGATGTATGGGCTATCTGCTTAAGAATACAGATTCGGAGACTTTTATTAAAGCCATCCGTACGGTGTACGGAGGAGAACAGTTCTTACATGAGGAAGTAAGAAAACAGATGGTCAATAGTTTATTCACCCCTTCCCACTACGTGAAAATAACCCGGAGGGAAAAGGAGATCCTCCAAATGATCGCAGACGAACTTACCACCCAGGAAATTGCAGACAAACTATTCTTAAGTACGCATACAGTAGATAATCACCGGAATAATCTGTTACAGAAGCTGAACGTAAGAAATACGGCAGGGCTTATGAAGAAAGCGGTAGAAGAAGGACTGATATAAAGCAGAGAAGGCTATTCCATAAAGAATAGCCTCGCCTCCGTTAACAGGAAACGCCCATATCCCGTTATAATTTAAATGTTTTGAAGAAGGGGCCGTTTACCATTGAAACGACCCATTTCTTATGCAGGGGGTATTAAACTATTTAATGTGAATACTTAATGCCACTTCATATTGTTTACCGTAACCACGACGATTATTACCGCCATAGAAGAAGTTAACTTCACCCATTTCCTTCACCGGTACACCTATACCAGCCTGAACGCTGCCAGTTGTTTGATAAAGCAAGGAGGCATGAAACACTTTTTCATAATTAAACTGTGCTCCACCGGTAAAGATGTTATCATTGTTGGAAAAACGTTTAAAAGAAGCTAAAGGTTGAATAGACATATCACCTTCCAATATAAAATTGTAAGCAGCATTGAACTGAAACAGCTGGATATCGGACAACCTGTTTTCATCCTTGGAAAATATCTTCCTAAGGTTGGTAGCAGAAGCACCTATTGAAAACTGCTCATATTCATATACCGCACCAAAATCACCGTCCGCAGTCCACCCCTTATCATTAAAAGTTTTCACATTCGGATCAACCTGCCCTTGATTATTAATATAAGCAGACTCATCAAGGCGCTCGCGATACATGCTGGCAGCAATACCCAGCCTTAAACGCTGCTGCTCATCCATTTTTACTACATAGGAGTAAGCCAGCCTGCCTGTTGTACGACGCAGGAGACCGCTTTTGTCGGAAATCACCTGAAGGCCTGCACCAGAGTTTGCTCCAAAGCGCATATCACCCGTCATCATGAACAAGGATGGTGCCCCGTCAAAACCAATCCAGCTCTTGTTCATCAGCTGATAAAGATGCGCATAGTTATTGGCACCGGCATAAGCTGCATTCCACAAAAAGCGGTTCTGGAAATACTGGCTGATAGGATTATTAAAATAGGATTGTGCATTTGAAGAGCGGGCGCAAACAAGGCTACCCACCAACAATATTGTATATAAAATCTTATTTTTCATTATTTGTACTTTTAAAATCAGTTAATACAGGTTATCATCTCTAGTTCACAATAGTTACCGTACCCTTCCGTATAACCTGGTTGTTAACCGTTAATACGTAGAAATAAGTGCCGTTTACCAATGGCTTGTTATTTAATGTGCCATTCCAGCTGTTATCGTAGTTACGACGTTCATACACTGTTTTTCCTGCCCTGTCGAATACCTGTAAGCGGTTGTTCGGATAAGCGTCGAGGTTATCCAGGACAAAGAAGTCATTGATACCATCACCATTAGGCGTTATCAGCATCTTCTGACCAATAGCCTGGAAGTCTTCCCTTACATCTATTGCAATCTGCTGACTGCTTACACAACCTTCGTAACTGGTAACAGTTGCAGTGTAAGTTGTGCTTTGCATTGGCCTTGCATTTGGACTGAAGCTTAAAGGATAATCCAGACCCGTAGCAGGTGACCAGTTAACGCTGCCACTTGCACCGTTAATGATCAATCTTGTTGTTACACCCAGCGAAATGCTATTCCCTTTTTCGCTGGCAATAGTAAATACCGGCAGTGGGTTCACTACTACACGGAATGTTTTAGATGTTTTATCTACACCACCATTAGCAGTTCCACCATTATCCTGAACTGTAACAGTAACATTAGCTGAGCCACTGGCGCCGTCTTTTACAATAAACCTTACATTACCAGTAGTTCCTGATCCTGTTACCTGAAGTACTTCGAACAGACCCGCGTTATCGGATTGAACAGAAAGTGTTGTTGTTTGAGCAACTTCAGGTCCCGCATTAATACCCGACAAAGCAACTGTCTGCTGATCTTTGGTATAACACAGCGTTTTAGCAGCAGGCTGGTTTAACTGGGGAGCCTCATTCACATCCTGAATTGAAAGCGTAAATACTTTATCGAATGTAACACCGAACTGAGTAGTGCTTCTTACGCGAACACTAAAACTGTTTTTCTGTTCATAATCTAAAGCAGCAGTTGTTCTCAACTGGCTACCGGAGATTGCGAACAACGTATTGTCTGTATCGCCACTACCTGTTACAAGGCTGTAGGTAAAGGTTGCTCCCGGATTTTCAGACACACTGCTCAAATCACCTGCTTTAGTACCGGCAGCCTGGTTTTCGTATACAGTAACAGCAGCAAGGCTTACACTTGTAGTAGCGCCTGGTTTAACAGTTAATACCGCAGGCACATAAGTAAAGAAATAATTATCAGAAGCGCCGCCAGCTACGGTAATCGAATAAGTACCGGCAGGAGAGCTTGTTGCAGCAACACTGCTTGCTATAGGTTGAACAGCGAGGGATTCTTTGCTATCATTCGCAGCAAAGCCGTTATAGATCACCGTAAAATCGGGATTAGGCATGCCGCTGTATTTACTTTTATCTTCTGCAGTAACGGTCAGCTCTTTCTTCGTTACTGTCAACTGGCCATTTGCGTAATTGATATTGTAATTACCGGAAGTATAACCACCAGGAGTGATCAAATACCTGCCGCCGTTTTTAGCTCCTTGAGAAGTTCCTGAATAAGACAGGGTTCCTCCTAACACGGTTGCATCGTCGCCGGTAACAAAACCATTATAAGAAACACCGTTACCGCCAGTATAAGCTATTCCATCATATTCTTTGGTAGCATCTTTTGCAGTAACTAATAGCGTTGCTTTATTGATACTAAGTTTATCCGAAGCAAAGCTTATTTCGTAGTTACCGGAAATATAACCACCGGGAGTGATATCATATTCACCAACAGCTTTTGCACCTTGTGAAGTGCCAGCGTAAGACAGAATACCACCTAATACGCTTTCATTCTCATTATTGACAAAACCGCTGAACAATACACCTTTCCCACCGGCATATGCTATACCATCGTATGTTTTAGCATCTGTTTTTGCAGTAACAGTAAGTGCCGCTTTCGTTACTGCCAGGTTACCGCTAACATAATTGAAAGCATAGTTATCAGAAACATAGCCTGAAGGAGCGATCTGGTAGGAACCTGCATTGGTCGCTCCCTGTGCGTTACCGCCGTAGGCAAGCGTACCGCGCAATACATTCTCGTCTTCACCTTCCAGAAATCCACTATAAGAAACTGCATTACCACCGGTGTATGCAATACCGTCATAAACTTTGGAATCGTCATGAGCAGTAACTGTGAGCGGAAGCTTATTAACGGTGAGTACGCCATTGCTATACTGAATATCGTAATTACCAGAGGCATAACCACCAGGTGCGATTACATAAGAACCGCCATTTACAGCACCTTGTGCGTCACCGGAGTAAGAAAGGCTTCCGCCCAGTACCGTTTCCATTTCACCTGTAGCAAAACCAGAATACGTAACACCATTTCCGCCAGTATAAGCCCGGCCATCATAGTTTTTGCTATCAGCTTTTGCTGTAACCCTGAGGATGGCTTTACCAATTGTAAGGGTACCGTTAGTAAAGCTAATGTTGTAGTTTCCGGAAGTATAACCACCAGGAGTAATCACATAAGTGCCGGGAGTTTTAGCTCCTTGCGCAGCTCCACCGAAGGTAAGGGTACCAGCAAGGTTAGCCGCAGATTCGCCCGATGCCAGCCCCACGAACTCTACACCATTACCACCACTATATGCAAGAGCATCATATGTTTTGGATGCATCTTTTGCTCTTACTTCCAGCGCCGTTTTATTGATAGTCAGATTACCATTAGCATAGCTGATATTATAGTTACCTGAAGTATAACCAGAAGGAGTGATCACATAAGTGCCCGCATTTTTAGCATTCCTGGCAGTACCACCATAGGCAAGGGTTCCACCCAGCGAAGCAGCATTGTCAGAAGAAGCCATTCCGGAGAAATTTACTCCGCCACCGCCTGTATAAGCGATACCATCGTAGCTTTTTACTATATCTTTTGCAGTTACCACCAGATCTGCTTTATTAATAACCAGCGTACCTTTTACAAAGCTGATATCGTAAGCATTAGAGGAGGTGATACCAGCTGGCATGATGTCATAGGAACCTACATTCCTGGCACCTTGAGCATTTCCGGAATAAGTTACTGTACCGGTTAATGAGGAAGCGTTATCTGTACCAACAAAGCCACTATAAGTAACACCTTTTCCGCCACTGTAACCATTACCGTCATATACCTTCACATCGCCCGCAGCCGTAATGGTAAGTGGTACTTTTGTGATGGAAAGTGTACCGTTCTGGAATACGATGTCATAGTTTCCGGAAGTATAACCACCAGGAGTGATATTATAAGTTCCGGCAAATTTAGCTCCCTGTGAATTGCCGCTGTAAGTAAGCGTACCACCCAGGTTAGTTACAGTTTCTCCGTTTGCAAAGCCAGTAGCGGTAATGCCGTTGCCGCCACTATAGGTATTACCATTATAAGCTCTTGAGAGATCTTTTGCTTCAATGGTAAGACGCGCTTTATTAATTACCAGGGAACCGTTACCATACGTAATAGTATAGTTAGCGCTGGTATAACCGGAAGGAGTGATCACATACGTGCCCACATTTTTAGCCCCCTGCGAATTACCAGTGTAAATTAAGACGCCGCCAAGACTAGCAGCATCGTCCCCGTTTATAAAACCGGTATAGGTTATCCCATTACCGTTAGAATAAGAAGTTCCATCATAATTTTTAGTTTCATCTTTAGCTTTCACGTTAAGAGAAACTTTATTAATGGTCAAAGCACCATCTATATAGATAAAGTTATAGTTGCCCGAAGTATATCCACGTGGAGTGATCAGATAAGAACCACCGTTTTTAGCACCTTGCGCAGTACCACCATAAGATAGCGTTCCACCAAGATTCGTTTCACTTTCACCCGAAATAAAGCCACTATAAGTTACACCATTACCGCCGCTATAAGCAAGACGGTCATAGTCTTTACTATCAGCTTTTGCAGTTATTGTCAGATCTTTTTTGCCAACACTGAAAGAACCATTGGTATAGCTTACGGTGTAGTTGTCAATAGTAGAACCGCTTGCATTGCTGATCAAAATAGGATAAGTAGCAACCGCTGCATTGGCAGGCGTAGCATTACTTGTTATGGTAGTGGTAATGGTTTCGCCAACAACCAGTCCGGTTTGTGTGAATTCGGAACCAGAGAAACTTCTGGCAGTACCATACGTTTTAGATTGATTACTTGCAGTAATGGCTAGTGCCCTTTTATTGATCGTTAATGTACCAGGACTAAAATAAATAGAGTAGTTAGATGAAGCCAAACCAGTAGGGTATATATTATAGTAACCCCAGTTTTTAGCCCCCTGGGCATTACCAGTATAGCTTACGGTACCGGTGATATCCGAGTTGGTGATAGATTCACCGCCTACGAAACCGCTCAGATCGTAGCCATTGCCATCGCTAAAGCCAACACCATCATAAGTTTTGGTAAGAGACCTGGCCGTAACAGTGAAACCTGCCGGATTCACAAAACCTACTGTTGCACTGGTAGTAGTAGAAGCCAGCACGTAGTTGTCTTTATCGGTTCCGCTTATCGCCAGTCCGGTTACAGTCACAATTTTGGCGCTGCCAACATTTTTGTTATCGTAAGTACCGGTAGCAGGGTTATTCAATAATACATTATCACCTGTTACAAGGCCTTCAAGACGATAGTTGTTGGCAAGTGGTTTGGCTGTAACAGTAGCGTCATATGTTTTAGTCACATAACCTTGTAATACGCCGGTTACAGTCTTCTTATTCACCTTAATATTTACAGAAGGTTTAACCGAAGAAGTATTGCTGGCTCCTGCGGTCAGGTTCAACGTACCGGTAATAGTATAATTACCTGCTTTGCCACTATAGGTGGCAGTATTCCAAGTAACCGGCGTACTTTCTATGGTATTGTTGTCATATACCGCGAACACTGAGGTGGGAAGATTCAATGCATCGCCATATGTAATTTCGATAGCGGTAACTTCACTTACAGCTACTACATTTTTACGAACCAGTACCGTTATTTTAGCCCTTTCCGATTCGCATGAGCTGGCAGTCTGAGTGACCCAGTATTCCTGCACTCCCGGATTAGCTGTGCTAACTGGCGGGGCCGTAGCCGATCCGCTGCCACCGGTTGCAGCAGTATACCACAACAGAGAGCCTGAAGCTGAAACTGAATTTGAAAGAGGAGAAGGTGTAGCCCCTACATTATAAGTAACATCAGTTACAGTTGGCTTTACAGGGCCATTTACTGTTAAAACAGATTCGTCTGAAGTTGTTTGTACTGTAGCATTGACAGATGAAGTAAGAATACAACGATATTTATACCCCGACATAGCCAGGGTTGCACCGGTAATAGACAACTGGTTAGAATTAACACCGTCGTACACTGCGCTATTCGCAAGATCCTGGTACCCTGATCCGATGTTCACCTGCCACTGATAGCTGATCGATCCTTGTCCTATGGTAGCTGTTAAGCTTAAGCTTGTATTAGAGCTGGTACAAACAGATTTATTACCTGCCTGTTGCGAAATAACCGGGGCAGGCACAGGAACAATAGAAGTTACAGCAGAATAAACATAAAAATCCTGACCATTTACCGTTTGCTTATAATAAGAACGTATATAGTAGGTCTTGGAAATGCTACCTGCAGGCACACTGATATTTAAAGCCAGCGGTTCATTATTATAGTCTTTCAATACAGTGGATACTACGTTTTTAACTACTCCTGTTGTATTTACAGTAGGAGTAGCATTGTCGGTAGAGTAAATCCAGCCATATTCAGCAACACAGGTTTGCGTAAGCGTAGTATTTATATCAAGCTTATAACCCTGCTGCCCAACCGAAGCAGTTGCAGGATTAAAATTTGTAGGAGTATAATTTAACTCAAAGGGGTTTACATAAGTTCCACCTGTAGGCGTTTCAACGTCAGAAGAAGTAGAAGTTGATGCTTTATATTTACCGGGAGAAATGGGCTGGATAGGACATACCAAAGCCTCATACCAAACGCTGGAACGAGTGCCCCCATCTATAGCAACAGACAAAGTATAATCTTTACCATAGTTCTTGTTAGCCTTCAGCCAATTAAGAACTTGTTGTTGGATACCAGCATTGTTTGCAAACGCATTTGCCGTCATTGATGTAGGTGCCGGAGAAAACACGATATAATCGGAAAACCTTGTAAACTCTCCATTACTCGTTGTTTGTCCCGGAGCATTGGTATAAGCCAACTGCCCTCCGTTTACATCGAAAACTCCATTTTGATTGTAGTCGAAGTAAAGCCCTGCCCCGGAACTGCTGGAGATAGAGCTAGCGCTGCTACCATTATGATAGTGAAATACAATCGCAAACCAATGGCCGCATCCATCATTGGCAATCCATACACCACCAGAGTGCGCATATGACATCTTGAAGCAGAAACTCATCACAAAAACCATCAAAAGCGGCAGAAGCTTTTTTCTCAAATTCATGCAAACAGGGTTAAATCGAACAATAAACTATCAGCAGTACAAGACCGTTCAGATAAACACACATATTTATCTGCCATACATCAATAGCTGGTGAGAATTGTGGGTTAAGTAAACCCTCGAAACAAAATGATATCTGTGGCTAAATTAGAAGATACAGGATATTGTCAGTTTTGCCTTGGCTCTCATTCATACTGGGGTATTGGAATAGTTAAATAAGCTCTAAATTTTGGGAACATTGTTAATTGGATGTAAAAATAGAGTCCCCTTGTTTAAGTATTTTATTTCCTCTGCAATAAAAAGTCCGAAGTTTTGAAGTTGGGACTACAATAGACCCCAGGGTCTAATTGGCATGTAAATGCTCCGCATAAGCTGCAGGCGTAACCCCTTCCAGTTTTTTGAAAGCCGCAAAGAACGTGCTTCGTGAGGCAAACCCCGCTTCCAGCCCTAAAGCTTCAACCTTGTTCTGCTTCCATTCCCTACCCTGCCTGAGTTGCTGCTTTACGTAATTTACCCTGTAGCCGTTGATAAAATCAGTAAAACGTTTCTTATAGTGTTCATTCAACACATACGACAACAAATGTGCAGGCATAGACATACTTCCGGCTAATTGGGTGATGGAAAGGCTCTTAATTTTAAATAGCTGCTCTGCAGTAATTGACTGTTCAATAAAATTCACAAGAATGCGCGTATCCTGGTCATTCCCCGTTTTCTTCCGGGTTTCCCGTATACGCATGAGCGTTTCAGTGGTCATTCCAAGAAAAGAAGCGATACAAGGTATGGGAATGATATCTATCTGGCCAGGCCTGTTTTCTATAAAGTAGTCGTATTTCTCTCTGGCAGAACCGATGCGGATAATATAAGAACGTTCCTGCGCTTCCTGGTAATATGCCTCCAGTATCTTACGCATGATTATATTCATTTCAGGAAAACGCTCGTACCATTGCTGTAGTACATCTACAGGTACCCCTACCAGTGTACAATTATCAATGGCCTGCATCGATTCCTTTGAAACTTTTCCATACATCCCCGAAATGGAGGTCACAAAATCACCTTCAACCGAAATCCAGGTGGTAAGTTCACGGTTACGTTTGGTAGAAAAGCCGCGTATAATTCCTTTGACAACAAAGTAAACGCTGTCGCAGATCATGCCTTCTTTGACCAGGAAAGCATTCTTTTTCAGCTGCTGAAGAAAAGCGTGCTTGTACATATCATCCTTAAAAGCAGCAGAAACCGGATGCAGTGCATTAAACTGCGCAATTACCCTTTCAACAATGAAAGGATCAGCAATCGTTGTAGACTTAGACAATGTCATACCAGAACCAAATTGCAAAGATAAGGCCCATCTATAGTAGAGAAGTGCTTATATATGGTTCTTGTTTATGATTCAAGGGAATTTTAATTTTGCCTGGTAGCCGCCTAAATAATCTCAATTGAAAAATGTATTGATCATAGATGATGAGGAAAAGCTCCGGAACCTGCTGTCACGCATTCTTCGCTCAGAGGGATTCGAAGTACAGGAAGCAGGTGATGGGAAATCAGCGTTGAAGAAAGTAGCTCAAAGCCATTTTGACGCTATCCTTTGCGATGTTAAACTGCCCGATACCAGCGGCGTAGCTTTGGTTCAACAGCTAAAACAAGCATCGCCTGTTACAGAGATCATATTACTCACGGCTTACGGAAATATTGCCGATGGAGTACAGGCTATAAAAAACGGGGCATTTGACTATATCACCAAAGGAGATGACAATGAGAAAATTCTTCCCCTGTTACACCGGGCCATTGAAAAATCACAACTGCAAAAACGCGTTCAGGAATTGGAAAAACGCGTTGGCAATAAATTCTCCTTCGACGCCGTCATAGGTAAATCCAAAGCCATAAAAGAGGCTATAGCCCTGGCAGAAAAGGTGACTCCGCTTGATACCGCAGTTTTGCTTACAGGAGAAACAGGTACCGGAAAGGAAGTATTTGCCCAGGCCATTCACCAGGCAAGCCCCCGTTCCGGCAAAAGCTTCGTAGCACTGAACTGTAGCACCTTCAGCAAAGAAATACTCGAAAGCGAGCTCTTTGGCCATAAACAGGGGGCTTTTACAGGAGCCCTGAAAGATCAGAAAGGATTAATAGAGGAGGCCTCCGGAGGTACACTGTTCCTCGATGAAATTGGCGAAATGCCGTTGGAATTGCAGGCCAAACTGCTGCGGGTACTGGAAAATAATGAGTTTATAAGGCTCGGAGATACCAAACCTACCAAAGCTAATTTCAGACTTATTGCCGCCACAAACAGAGACCTGAAAAAAGAAAGCGAAGCACAACGCTTTCGCCCGGATCTGTATTTCAGGCTTAATATTTTTGAAATACACCTGCCGCCATTGCGGGAAAGAGTTAAGGATATCCCCGCCCTTGCAACATTCTTTGCCGACCTTTTCGCAGGCAAAACCAATAAAAAAACTTTCCAGCTTACCGGAGAATTCCTTGAAAAATTACAGGCATATCCCTGGCCGGGGAATATCAGGGAGCTCAAAAACAGCATTGAGCGCGCAGTAATACTTGCCAGCGGCACGGAACTCACTGGCGAACTGCTTCCGGCCGACATGCAAACACCTGTTCTTCATACGAATGGTTTATCGGCCTTCAACCTCGCAAGTATAGAAAAACTGCATATTCAACGCGTACTCAACCACACCAGGAATAATAAGGCCGAAGCAGCCCGTCTTCTGAATATTGGATTGGCCACGCTGTACAGGAAAATTGAGGAATACGGCATCAGTCAGTAAACCCGTATTTATCCGAAAATTTTAAGCCGTCGAGACGGGAAATAGCCGTAACTTATAGCTGAGAAATCACTTGTCATATGAAAAAAGTAATGCACATTTTCAGCCGGAAAGGTCGGCATACTGTTAGCGTAAGTCCCGATACAACCGTTTTGGAAGCACTCCGGCTCATGTCCGATAAAAACACCGGCTCCGTAGTTATAATGGATAACGGTGAATACCTGGGCCTCGTTACAGAACGCGACTACTCCCGCAAAGTAGTATTAATGGGTAAATCGTCAAATGAAACGCGTGTTGCTTCTATCATGACCACCAATCTGCCCACCGTAACCGAGGATACCAGTGTTGAAGAATGTATGCAGCTCATGAGTAACCGCAACGCCCGCTATCTTCCCGTATTTAATGGAAATAACTACGTGGGCATCATTTCAATACATGACGTGGTAAGAGAGACCATTTCGGCACAGCAGGAAACTATTGATCATTTGCATAGTTTTATATATTCAAACGGATAATAATTTTTACCCCCCTTTTTTACAAAATACGAGGGATTTTCACTTTAATTCAGTTACTTTCGTTGGGATAGAAAAAAAGAAGGCCCACTGTAGAAACAGACGGCCTCTAACGATTGCTTGCCATATGAAAATCTTAGAAAAATCTTTTTTTGTATCGCAGCTCTTATCTTTGCTGCTCTGTTATACGACCTCTTCGATTGCTATTTTCACGATTGCTTGTCGTATGATTTAATATTCTTTGATAAAGGTATTACGCAGCACAGCGCAAAACAAGACAACTTATGGGGTATTTTATTACGTCAAAAAGGGTCACAAAAATGCAGGACCCTTTGTGGAATTGAGTTATAGGAGATTTTACATATGACATCCAACCGGTTTACAGATGCTTTATTCCAACTGGTCAGATCTCTGGAGAAGTCTGAAAAAAGGCATTTTAAGCTCTATATAAAAAGAAGTTCAGGAAAAGAAGACCTTAAGATTATTCAACTGTTTGACGTCCTCGATAAATTGTCGGAATACGACGAAAAGCTGTTGCTGAAAAGGTTGCCTTCTATTCAAAAACCGCAACTCGCCAACCTCAAAACCCACCTCTATAAAGAATTACTGGCCAGTCTGCGCTTGCTGAAAAGCGCAGAAAACATTGACCTTCAATTAAGCGAACATCTCGATAACGCCCGCATCCTTTATAACAAAGGACTGAAGCACCAGGGATTAAAAATCCTGGAAAAGGCCAAAGAAATAGCCAAGCTTAATCACAAATACAACTTTCTCGCTCAGGTTATTTCGCTGGAGAAAAAAATAGAAACACTCCATATTACCCGCAGCTCCTCGGAAAAGGCTGAAGCACTGGCTCATGAATCACTGGTTATCAGCGGACACATAGACAGGGTAGTAAAGCTTTCCAACCTGGCACTTCTGCTTTATCGCTGGTTCATAAAAAATGGACACGCACGTAACGAACACGACGAAACAGATATACGGCAGTTCTTTAAGGAAAACCTTCCTTCCGATGTAGCCGCTATAGACGATTTCTACGAGTTGTTATACCTCTACCAGAGCTATTGCTGGTATGCCTTTATACGCCAGGACTTCCTGATGTATTATCGCTATAGCCGCAAGTGGATCGACCTTTTCCGCGCACAGCCCGAAATGAGTACGGTTGAACCCGGTCACTATGTAAAAGGCATGCACAATCTGCTGAATGCTCACTACGACCTGCGTAATTTCAGGGAGTTCCAGCAAACACTCGCCGAGTTCGAAGCATATGCCGAAACTCCGGCAGCCAATACACACGATAACTTCAGGATCCATACTTTCATTTATATCAATGGCGCACGCGTGAACTGGCACCTGATGACCGGCACTTTCAAAGAAGGGCTGAAAAAAGTGCCCGAAATGGAAGAAAAAATGAATGAATATGCCCTTTATATAGACTCACACCGGTTATTGGTCTTCAACTATAAAGTGGCATCGATGTATTTTGGAGCCGGCGACTATGATAAGGCGATCGATTACCTGCAACGTATTATGAACGGCACAGTGGCCGACCTGCGTATTGACCTTCAATGTTATGCGCGCCTCATGCACCTGATGTCCCATTACGAGCTGGGCAACTACGATATTATGGAATCATTGACCAAATCAGTCTTCCGCTACATGGCCAAGATGGAAAACCTGACAGTCATTGAAGAGGAAATATTCCGCTTCCTGCGACGCTCAGGCAATATGTCGGCCAGGGAACTACAGCCCGAACTGGAAAAGCTGCTCACGGCCTTGAAGCAATTTGAAAAAAGCCGCTTCGAAACAAGGGCATTCGCCTACCTGGACGTTATTTCCTGGATAGAAAGCAAGGTATACCGGAAGCCTATGAGCCAGGTGATCTTCGATAAATATCAGCAAAGTAAACGAAGCGCTTAGTGAACGCATGTTAAAAACAGCTATTTCAATATTATGTCTTACCCTTGGGACCGGCTATAGTTATGGGCAGGATACCATTCCGCCTGCTGACGCAAGCCGGTACCTTGGACGCGAGGTTGTTGTAAAAGGCAGGATCTATGGCGGCAAATTCCTGGATAAGGCGCAAAACAGTCCCACCTTCCTGAACATGGGGGCAGCATACCCCCTTCAGCCGCTAACGCTCGTAATATGGGGCAACGTGCGGAAATCATTTTCTTTTCAGCCCGAAGTCTATTTTCAGAATAAAATGGTATACGTGACCGGAACGGTAGATACCTACAAAGAAAAACCGCAGATCGTTATCACTGCGGTTTCCCAGATAAAAGAAATAAAATAAAGTACGATTCGCTTAACAAGCTTCTATCAACTTACCCAATTCCCTGGCCAAAGCTGTTTCTCCCTTAAAAGCCTCATTCCAATGGCTACTTCCCAAGTTGTCTTTCGACATAAAAATCTCATGATCGGCGTCCGGCAAATGCACGACAAAACACTTATATGTACTGCATTTCGTTTCCACTTTCACTTTTGTTTGCCGGTAAGGAATGGTAAATGTTCCTGGGATGCTCTCTAAGTTCATAGATCATTGATTTAGAATAAAATAATTGCAACTAAAATGCCAGTTGCATTTCTGTTGCATTATCCCGGTATTAGCATAGAAAAAAAACCAATTCAGGTATTATTTTCCACATATTTATAAACCAGGAAGCATTATGGGAAACGACTGCTATTTTATTGCCGGGATGTCTATGGAATGATAAAAGGTGTCACAATATTCGTTACCTGGGCAGGCGTTAATCCTTCGTCAAATGCTTCTGTAGCTGCAGTCACAGAAATATTACCGCTGGCACCGGGCAAGGTTGTAATATTAACGCCGCCCTGCGTTACATTATCTTCGCCGTTATAGCTATTTTGAACTGCAGTACTGGCAATGTTGCTGCTGTTACCCGTAATCCATGGCTTCACATCGGCAGAATGACCCGCAGCCCGCCGCATTTGCCTGATATGCGATGCATGTCTGGCTTCTACAGAATGAATATTTAATGCCGCCGTTAAAAGATCGCCTCCTTCTACCAGTTCTTTCGCTCTTCCTTTGTAAGCCCTTACACCTGTATCTTCAAAAGTTTGGGCAACCGCCAGCATAGTTGCGTAATTGGTAAATACAGTAGCAAACGGCCCCGAATTACTCCCCTGCCCTCCGGTAAAATCATATCCCTTGGCATTGGCTGTAACAGGAGTACCTCCCAGCGACCTGATAGCCTGTGAAAGAAAATCAACATGCGCTTTCTCATGGTCTCTGATAGTAGCAAAGGCGCCGGCAGCAGCCGTCGACGGGAAAAGGGTCGTTTTACTGGCAGCTACCAGGTAAAACTGGTATTCCAGATGTTCCAGTGATAACGCGTAGTTCAGTACCTCCAGTACCTTATTCGTAGCCGGCGGAGCTGCATACGCCTTTTTGAAAAACCCTCCCAAGGCAAATGGCAAGGCAGTGGCTGCAATCTTGCCGCCTACACGGGTAAAACGTTTAAAGGCATTTCTCCGCTCATCGAGGCGTTCGTACACCTCGGGATCTGTTTTCCCTAATTCCTCAATTATGGCAATGATGTTCATGGTTTCTGTTTTAGTAAGATGGTAAATCGCTCGCATTGAGCGCTGTTTTGATAAATGGCTTCGCCATGGTAAGCACTTCAATTGGTTTCCGCGACTTGTCCAGACCGCTGGCGTCAACCACAGAGCTGTCTGCAAAACTGCCATTACTGATAAGGTCGCGGATATAGGCAGCATGACGTGCTTCCACACTTACAATTTTGCCGGCGAGCTCAAGGTAATCGCTGTTTACGATAAGGCGCCCTGCTCCGTTATAGGCCGAGACTCCCAGGTCTTCAAAAGTTTTGGCTGTCGCCAGCACACTGTCACGGCTACCGAACGTTACACTGGAAAAATTAACTTCCAGCGACGGCAAAGCACTGTTGCCAAGCGCTTTTTTGAAGAACTCACGATGGGCAATCTCATGATCCCTGATATCGGTAAGCAACGCCGTTTCCAACGCAGTAATACCGGAATAGGGAGTAAGCGCTACCTGCGTGTAAAAGGCAGCTTCCAACTGTTCCAGTGCATAAGCATAATTGAGTATGCCTATGTCGCCGCTTCCCATGTAAGCGCCCGAATTGAAGCCATTATCGTTCTTACTCTTACTGCAGGCAGCTGCTGCCGCCACTAACCCACCGGATAACCCGGCGTACCTAAGAAACTTCCTTCTGGAAACGGAGGACGCTTGAGATGGTTCCCCTTGTTCCGTACTGTCAACTGTTGATTCAGGTTTTATCATAAATCAGCTTTTGAAGATGATGAAATGGTATAACAGTGAAGAGGTACGAGTATTGTTAAGAAATAGTTTTAAATAAAAAAGCCCGCCCGTTGACGTCTCCCAAAATATGTCCGGTATTTAGGAAGCACATCATCAAAGCAGGTCTTTTTATTATAGTCAGGAACACCTATATTGCATATAACTCCAATGCTCCTATGTTATTCCCTGAAATCCGATAAACATTGAACTACCCGATTCTTTCTTACCAACGGGTATAATATGAGCAGAAAAAATTCTACAAAAAAAGTGGATAAAGCCGCCATCGCTATGGTTTGCTTTGGCATAATACTATGTGCATTTTCTCTTTTCTTCCAGCGATATTGGATCTTGTTATTGGGCATCACCTGGATAGCATTGCCTTTGTTCTTTACCGAAGAAACTCACCACGACGACTTTGATACCGACCCTCCGCCCGACTAAAACGTTTTTGTACTACATTATGTAAACGTTCAGCTGCACCTTTACTTTCCGGGTAATTACGCACGTTCATTTCCAGCAAATACTTCGCAGAACTATACTTTCCATTTTTTTCACAAAAAGAGGCAATCCAGTCTACAAGGTATTCCGGCGGCAAAAATGTATATCCCAGTTGCACAGACAACTCCTTATATCCCGCCTCCAGCAGTTCAGGCTTTTGTAAAAGCTGTTTTACTTCAGCCTGGTACCCTTTAAACAGAAAACGTAACCCCTCCAGCTCCGAACGCAAAGGCACAGACCCATGATCCTCCGATTCATAATAAGCAAAGTTCCATCTTAATCCCACAGGTGCATTCCGCTTAAGCTTTGCAGCAAACGTACGGATAGCCCGCTCCTGGTCGGTGGTAGTATCTATTTCAGAATGTTCCTTAAAAGCAAGCGACATAAAAAGCTGCCTTCCTTTAAACCTGTTCTCATCCCGGAATAAGCTATCAGCCCTGCGCAACATATACTCATTATCCCACCATAAACTGGGATCTATCGCCAGATAAGAATGAAACATCCCGGGATGATGTAATAATATATTAACAGCAGCCAGCCCTCCAAAGGAATGACCGGTAAGTATCCTGTAACCCATCGTACGATAAGAACTATCTATTAATGGCATCATTTCATTCTTAAGGAAACTGATAAACCCTTCAGCACCGCCACTGGATTCAAAAGAAGCGCTGATACCATTCATCGCCTTAACGTTCGCATAGGTTGGAGTAAGATCACGTGTGCGATCTGTATTTAAGATCCCAACCACAATCATCTCCGGCAACTGGGCATATGCACCTTTACTAAGAAATTGAAGCATGCCGGTTAATGAATGAAAGTTGACATCACCATCCAGAAGATATAACACGGGGTAACGCTGGGTCGGATACCTGGGATCATTATAATGCTGCGGCAGATACACCCAGTAACTCCTGTTTTCTTTAAGCTCACCTGAATAAAGATGATAAGCTTTCCCTATAGATATAACGGAGTCGCCTACCGTCTGACAATATGCTTTGGCAGGCACCAGCAAACAACTTAAAATGCCGATACCCCATAACATTCTCTTTATATTAAACAGCCGTAATAAATAGAAATCCATTTTATATTTTTTCAGTTATTAATGCACGACCAGGTGTTGCCTGGGCCTCCCGGCTTTATTCTTCTTTTTATGGGTTCGTCCCCACCATACAAGAAAGCCGGTAATAGGCAGAGATGTAGCGATAAGCCCCGCCACAAACGTGATCATTTTTCCTATCCACCCATACCAAAACCCGATATGAAGGTTCATATTGACCGATTCAATCCGTTCCCCTTTAACCAGCTGTGCAGGTATAGGCAAAGATTTACCGGAATATTTATCGATTAGCAGCATTTGCCCATCATGACTTTTTAGCCCAATATGCGCAGCAGCAATGGCATAATAAAAAGTCACACTGTCTTTGGGAGGAATAGTAAGTCTTACCTGCCAAACACTACTATTAAGCTTAAATAAACGCTGGATCACAGTATCCAGCGGAGCTGCTGCAGCTCCTGGACTGTAAGCAGCAGCTAGTTTCCGCAATTCGCGATAAGGTTCCTGTTTGCCTCCCAGGCTGGTATGTAACACTTTATTTACTGGCTTATTAACTATAATCAGCCCTGTAACAGTAAGCAATAGTGTGGGAATAAGACTATAAAAGCCCAATACATTATGCAAATCGTAGTTCACCCGCTTCCACTTCCCCTTCCATTTAATCTTGAAACACATGTCCAGGAAAACGTTAGTCCATTTCTTCGGCCACCATAATACCAGTCCTGTTACCAATTCAATCAGAAAGATCCAGGTTGCAATTTCTACGATCAGGCTCCCGGTATCATGCAACAATAGCTCAGCATGAATATGAGCTACCGTATAAAAGAAATAGTAAGCCCCGTTTGTCTTAAGCACCTTGCCCGTATAAGGATCCAGCCAGGTAAATTTGAAATGCTGCCTTTTATCAGCGGAAGCAACCTTAAATGACCGCTTCGGATCTTTATAGGCAACAAAATAAAAAGGCTTATGCTCCGGCATCTGCTTCTTAAAAGCAAGCAGTAAAGCTTCTGTAGAAAGCTGTCTCTCTTTTACCTCCTGTACATAAATAGCACGGTGATTGATACCATCAATAATCTCATCGCAAAAAACAAACAAACTGCCCGACAGGCACACAACAAAAACAATGATGCCGGACACCAGGCCCAGCCATAAATGCAACCAGCTGTTAAGCTTACTTAACCAGCCAGCTCCTTTCTTCCTGCCCGGCTTTACAGAGGATGTAACTTTCATGTGCGGAATACTATCATTTAAAGGGTTGACCTTACAGCGGTCAACCCTGCTTTGTTTTTATCTTTACCAGCATTTCATCCCGAAACTGCTGCCACTTTGTCTTTTTTGTCCCAACATCAGCATGCCGCTGCAAAGCAGCTTTAAAGCCACCTTAAAGCCGTCTATGAGCCACTTAAAAAATACGCCATCCTGTCTGTTATCTGCCCCTCCACAATCTATCCCCGCAAAAACAGGCAACTTCCAAATACGCATACCGCATGCTGGTATGTAAATACTAAAACTTATAGGTCATATTCACAATGAACTGACGCTTAGGCTGCGGAGCAGCCCAGAAGTCAGCAGTCCAGTATTGCTCATTGGTAACATTATTTAACTTCAGAGCCAGACGATATTTCGATTGCTCATAGAAAACAGTAGCGTCAAACTTGGTATATCCCGGAACAGTAAAGGAGTTGGCATCATTCAGGTAAGAATCGCTTACAGTATTACCACCACATCCAAGTCCAAGCCCTCTTACAGCTCCCTGCATAAACTTATAACTGATCCATACATTTGCGACATTGGCAGGAGTAGAATAAGGACGCTTTCCGTCAACAGCCGCAGCCGCTTTGGTATACTTGCTTTCATTGTAACCATACCCGAAGATCATATGCATACCAGGGAAAGGATTTGCAATAACATCAGCCTCAAATCCTTTACTGCTCTGCGTTCCATCCTGTAAAGAATAAGTAGGATTAGCAGGATCAGGACGCACCTTGTTATCAACCTTAATATCATAATAACTCAACGTTCCGGATAATTTACCTTTCAGAAGTTCAAGCTTCACCCCTCCCTCAAGTTGATTGGCATGCTCCGGTTTGAAATCTGTCTTGGCGGTTGGATCTGCAGAAGTGGTGCCAGGAGCCACGTTGGTAAAACCATTCATATAGTTTCCAAATACAGAAACTTTGTCTTTCACCACCTGGTACACAAGCCCCAGCTTAGGAGAAGCAGCTGTTTGATCATAGTCATCAAATTCATTGTCGTAATAATCAATACGCAAACTGGCCATAGCAAGCAACCTGTCTGTGATATTTATTACGTCAGAAACATAGGCGCTGTAAGTCTGTAAATGTCTTTTGTACTGAGAATAATTAAGCCCCGCCAATACCTGCTGGTACTTGGCCATAGAAATATTGGGGCCGGTTTCATTTAGCTTTACCTTATCAAACGGATTCACAGTAGCCCTGCGGTCCGAGCTTGTCAGATCTACATAATCCAATCCAATCAATAGCCTGTTACGCAGCTGCCCTATTTTAAAGTCACCAACAAAATTCTGCTGGAACTGGCTGATACCGAAATTGCTGGGAATATTCATAATTCTGCGCGAAACAGAATCACCGGTAGGGTTGATGAGCAGGAACAGGTAGTTAGCCGCATTATCTGTGCTCGCATAAGAGTACGCCGTTTGAGAACTCCAGCTATCCGATAATTTGTAAGTAGCTTTCGCGTACGCATTAAAAATGCGGGCTTCGCTTAACAACTCATCGGTAGTATAGGAATATTTGAAGTTCCAGTTAAGATCGTCAAAGCTTTTGGCAGCAGTAGTGCTCGCAAAACCTACATAAGTAGCATTCCGCCTGGAGTTATAAAATTCAAAATCAAAATCCAATGTAAGTCTGTCATTCACCAGGTAAGTAAAAGAAGGTGCAAGTACGGTGCTCTTGGCTAGCCCAAAATCCTGAAAGCTTCTCTCTCTGTGATACGCACCGTTCACACGGAATAGCATTGTCTTCTCCTTGTTCAATGCCGTATTAAAATCACCGGTTAAGCGGCTAAGCCCCCTGCTGCCACCGGAATAACTGATCTCCCCTTTCGTAAGCTCCCCGGGCTTTTTGGTGATCCGGTTAACAAGACCTCCATAAGTGGTAAGGGTAGAGCCAAATAAAGTGGCCGAAGGCCCTTTAATAACTTCAATCCTTTCCAGGTTCACAGGGTCCGACAAAGATACCCAGTTGGTAGACATACCATTCCTGATGGCACCTGCTGCATTCGCCCCGCTAAAACCACGCATCCGCATAGCCAGTCCTACCCCTCCCGATCCCAGACCTAAAGTAATGTTATTCACACCAGGCGCCGCCTGAAGCGCACTCATAAAGTCAACGACAACCTGCTCTTGTAAAAGTTCTTTAGGAACAACCGTGTACACCTGTGGATTCTCAAGATTGGCGAGTGGCATACGGGCCACATAATCGCTTTGTTTTTTAGCAAATTTCGCAGCCGCAGTAGAAACAACAACCTGCTCCAGCTGAACTTCACTCTCCGCCAGCACCAGTGAAGGAAGCTCCAACACACCATCCCCCGCCAATACGGCCTTTACCGAAACAGTAGTAAGTCCTACAGCCACTGCCTCCAGCTCGTAAGCCCCCGCAGCAACATGTTTAATTTCAAAATTGCCGGCAGCATCTGTTATAGCAGTTTTACGAGTACCCTTCAGCAGGATATTGATATTTTCAGCCGGCTTGCCGTCAGCAGTCCTGACACTTCCTTTAATCACTCCGGTAACCCTATCCTGGGCCTGGAGTGTACAACACAGTAAAACAAATACAAATAAAGAGGCAAACAGGCGTAGTCCCTGCACTAATGATTTCATGATTTATATTTTATAAGGTTTTGGTTAGGTTCACAGGCCCCTTTTTCCGCATAGCGAAAAAAAAATTCCGTATAGGCAGCTATAACAGCCGCCACCACATTTAGCTTGCAGAAGGTTGGATTATTATGGTGGGCAAAATTAAAACGCTACCTGTCAGACATATAACGCAAAAGGGAGTATTAAATGCCGCAAAACGGAATTGATATTTCTATGACAATTAACTGCACATGAAATCGGTATTCCATAGCAAAGACTTCAGGGAACTAATGGTGGTGAAAGAACTTCCTGATAATTTCGCCTGCACCGGAAGCCTCAGCCAACACTCCTACAATATTGACTACAACGGCATACACGGACACGTAAACGAAATGCTGATCAATGGCTTCCTGGTTGTACACCGCGTGATTCATTCGCCGCACGAAATACAGATCCTGACAGAACACGACTTCCCTTTCCTGAAAATGCAGTTTGAGTTAAAAGGACACTCTGCTTATCAACCCGCAAAACCAGGTAGCCTGGCCGTAGATATTCCCGAAGGAACACATAACCTCTTCTTTTTCCCCGCTGTAAAAGGCAGGCTAAACTACCCTACCACAGAAAGATTCACCCTGGAAATCATGCTGTCGGTAAATTGGCTGCAACACGTTTTCAATGGCGACTTATCCAGCCTGAAACAGTTTGGCTACGCCATCGATCATACACAACCGGCGGTAATGGGAGTGAGAAGTGGTTTTATCACCCCCGTCATGAAACAGGCGATCTTATCAATTATCCACTGCCCCTATACAGGTATTTTAAAGAAAATATATGTCGAAAGTAAGGTGCAGGAATTACTGGTATTACAAATCGAACACTTCAGTAACGCCTCGATCATAACCGAAGCTGCTCCGGCAAGAACAGTTATTAAGCAGGGAGACACTGAAAAATTCCATTACGTAAAAGAATTGATCAACAATAATTTACAGGAACCCTGCTCACTTATAAGACTCGCAGAACTGGCCGGAATGAATGATTTTAAATTAAAGAAAGGATTCAAGGAATTGTTTGGCACCACCGTTTTCGGCTATATGACAGAAGTAAGAATGAATAAAGCAAAGTCATTGTTATTGGAAGGGAAACACACCATATCCGATATTTCATGGTGGGTGGGCTATAAAAACCCGCAACATTTCACTGCAGCTTTCAAACGCAAATTCGGATACCTGCCCAGCGAATTGAAAAAATAGTTTTTAGTGAGGCCCTGAGACCAGGGCCGCACTTTTTTCCACATATATTTGAGAGACTTTTCACAAACTCATATCCATTCTCTGCCAACAATAAATCTTGCCGGTCTTTTCTAAGCTATACGTCATGTTAACAGGTATTGCAGTAACAAGCACAGGTTAGTGCCGTAAGCGAGTGAATGGAATGCAAACTTAAGACACAGCAGTAGATCGCTGTTATCGAAAACAGGAAAAGCAATTACGAAATAAGAAAAAGAGAGCCTACTTGAAATTGGTCCTTAATTCCACCATGCCGGTAAACTCAGCTTCCCGGGTAGAAGATACCTCTAATGCTGAAGCATCACGCCCGTTTATGCGGCCGCCGGAAGCAGGGATAGCATTATTGGTCAGGTAAGAAAGTGCTTTCGAAAGATTGTTCTCAGCAGCATCACCAAAATCATATCTCACATCATCAACACCGGCGATATCAGGTGCTATACCATTGAAATAAGCACCCTCACCCTTGCTGTTGACACTTGTAAACTGCGACATATAAACAGTATACTTACTGATATTAATACCAAAAAAGCCTACGGGTTTACCGTAGGTTTTAACGCCAACTAATTTCACCGGAACATAAGGCTTCAGGCTATTCAAAAGCAACTCACTCGCAGAAGCCGTATTGCCGCTAACTATAAAAACAATGTTTGCCTGGTCTTGCAGCGAACCCTTTTTAGAAAACTTGCGCGTGTTGCCGGATTCAGAAAAATCAACATCGGCATAACTTGCAGCAGTACCATCCCTTTTAAGAACAGGCTGCTTTTTCTCATCGAGATACGGCAAATATTTCAGAATGCTTGCCTTGCCTTCCTGCATCAGTTTATTAAATGACTCCTTATACATAACAGCGCCATTAGCCGAAGCCGGAGCCAGCAGGTTGGCAAAATATTCTGCAGTAGATACATAGCCACCACCATTATAACGGAGATCAATAACCATATCAGTCACACCGGCAGTTGCAAAACTTGCAAATGCCTGGTCCAGCGCAGTCTGTGTACCAGATAATACACTAAACCGTGCAAAAGCAATATAGCCTATCTTTTTACTGCCCGAAGTAAACACCTTTGTTTTTAGTATCGGACTGCTGGTATAGGCAGCCTTTTGCAACGTCGCACTTAATGTATTACCATCCGGTTTTACTACAGTTACCGGAAGACTGCTTTGAGCAAGCGCACTGTTTAAAGCCGATGCATTCACAGTTACAGCGGTATTATTCAACTGGGTGATACGGCATCCACGCGTTAATCCCGCCAGGTCAGCAGGTGAACCTTGGTTTACATAACGGATATATACACTTGATCCATTCACAATAGCCAGTTCCATTCCCAGATCATTCCCCTTCCCTTCCAATGTAACAGCCGCAACCTGGCCCGTTTGCCCGGTAGTAGACTGCGCCTCTGCAAAAGAATACTTTGCCTGCGTTGTACTGCCTGAATACTCATAAGGAGCATTGGTCTCGGGATTTACTTTTATTTGAGACAAAGCAAAAAGCTCTTTCTTGAAACTCTGAAGTTCATCCGTTCCTGAATACTGCCTCGGATTAAAGCTTTCATAAGAAGGAAGCGCATCATACCAGAGATAGGTCTGGCTCGCATACAGATATAACGTATCCATGTTAAGTTCAACCGCAGTGCCGGTAGTAGGCGTCGCAGGTAACTCCGTATTATCGCCATTATCTTTTGACTTATGGCAGGAACTTAATATTAAGCTTCCAAAAACGAAACAGGAAAGTATTACTCGAGGATTCATATTCCTAAATTACGATTTTTTAAAACCCTTTGATTTAGCCTAACCAAACTAAAGCTGTTTTTAATTATTACAAAAACCTGACAATTCATCTCAGGAAGTACCCTAATTCACCTGCATCTTTGCATCGCTTTCAGTATCAAAGAGAAAGCCCCATGGAAATGGGGCTCGGGTTTACTGAAACCATTTACTCGCTTTGTTTCAGCAACATTCTTCAATAAGTTTTAATATTTATCTGGTCGATAAATTCCTGCTGCCATCTTCAGCTACATAGTATCTGAAAGTTAAATAGGGTGCCGGCCAGAATAAATTGGTTACCTGCGGAGGATTTCCAAGATAAATGTTCACCAGTTCCAGTTTGGCATATAAACCTGCCGCAGTGCGTATTACAAACGTCCTTCCCTTAATAGGCACGCAAATGTGGTTCTGACGGGAATAGAAATACCAGCCATTACCATTACCGGCATCCCATCCCGCAGCAGTGATACCACTCCCATTAAATACCTCGTCAGAAGGCGCCTCAGTTACCTGGTCATAATATTTTTCAATAACAACCATTGCCCCCTGGCCCGGACCACCATAACCAGGAGTCCCCGTCGCAGTTCCGTTGTTAATAGCAACCAGCGAATTATATTCATTGGTAAAAGCCAGGTCCCAGTCGGCATTTTTCAGGTAAGCAGCAGAATCGGCAGCATCTTTTACAAACTGCTGCTTCCGGTCGCTAAGTCGAAAAGTGAATAACTGAAAGGACCGCTTCTCCTTTACAGAGCCCGCCGGAGGATCTCCTATAGAAGCAAGTGTATCACCCGCCAGGTCCTTGACAACGGTACTTTTCCCGTCCTCCAGCGAAGGAGCCACATCATCCTTTTTACAGGCTACCAGTAACAATATACCAACGCATGTAAATAATAGAGGTCTTAGCACACATGAAATATGTCTTATCATAGTAAGGTGTTTTATTGTAGTCCAGGTTTATTCTTTTGGGCAAAACACCGCCACGCCAGTCCTGCCATAAACATGCGTCCCGGCTGCGCCGGCATTAACCGGTCGGTGTAATCGCCAATATTCTCTACAGAAAACTGCACCGTCAGCCGCTCGCCCGCCAGCTTTTTTTGCGCAGAAAAATGAAACAACGCATAGCCACGCACAAATACATCATACGGATCGATATACCTGTTATCATCCTGGTCCATAAACCCATACCTGCTTCGGTAACTGCTGCGAAGCGAAAGGTTTACTCCCCACGGCTTATACTCATAAAATACCTGCAGGTTTACCATGTGCCTGCTACGATCCGGTAGCCCAAAATAGTCTTTCGAAGTAGCCCGCACTACCCCTCCTACCGCACGCAACTGGTTGTAGGGACTAACACCCGCTTCTATTGAATCAATGACACCCCTGTCCTTCGCATACAAGAACTGGTAACCTGCCGAAACCAATAACCCTGCAAGCGGTGTATAACGCACACTGGCCTCCAGCCCGCTGGTATAAGCCCGGTCGATGTTAAAATAGGATTCAATACGCCCCGAATTGGTCTTTATACCAATCTGCCGCGAATAGATCATGTTATGAATACTGTTGTAAAAACCGCTCACCCCCAGTTCCAGATGCGAAACCGGCGTAATAGTAAAGCCGCCATTATACGAAGTAGAAGTTTCAGCCTTCAGGTTAGATACCGTAGCAGCTGCAGGCCATATCTCCTGTACCACACCTGCCTTTTCCAGGTCGCGGATACCCTGCTGAATAATATTTGAACCAACAATAGTATAGCCATACACAAAATTGGTAAACACCTGGTACATCTGCCGGTAAGTAGGAGATTTGAAACCTTGACCAGCCGAAGCCTTTATCGTGATCCATGACGCCGGGCTATAGTTAACCCCTATGCTTGGCGTCAGCTTACCTCCGTATCTGTTGTTGCCGCTATACCTGGCCCCCGCAATAACATTAAAACCGGTATATGGCTTCCAGTTGCCCTGAACATAAACAAAATAATTTGCCATACTGCCCCCGGCAGCTTTATCATCAAAATTGCTTGTCCGCAAATACTCTCCACCAGCGCCGCCAATAAACTTCAGATCATGAGTCGTTACATCATGTGCAAATTGTACTTCGCCCCTATGAACCTGCTCCAAAAAATTATTGCGCTGCAATACATCGCCACTTACCACATCAGTTACGTCCTGCCTGGAACCATAATGAGTAAAATAATAACGGCTCACTACCCGCGTATTCCCATTAAGCTGACTATTCAACGCCAGCATACCATTAAAATCATTTTCATCGAGAACGTCTTTCGAAACGGAACCACGGCCATAATTATGAACCATTTCAGAATGACGCCCCGAATACCGGATGCTGGTGTGTAAAGTATGCCGCGCCCCTAACTGGTACCTCCCCCTTCCTTGTAACGTCAGACTGTTATAAGGAGGCACCGTTTTACCATCTTTCAGATACAGCGGATCGGTATTAAACCCGTCAGTCTTATAATAATTAGCCGAAACAAAGGCTGTACCCTTCCGGTCGCTGAAAGAAGTTTCCGCCTCAACGGTAGCATCCAGCGAATGAAAGCTGCCATATAATACATTGGCCAGCGCCTGCGTCTGGCTTACCTGCTGCCGCGTAATAATGTTTACCACCCCGCCCAGCGCCTCGCTCCCAAACAAACTCGATGATGCCCCTTTTACAATTTCAATACGCTCCACCTGTGATAATGTAACCCGCGAAAGATCAAAATTGCCACTGCTCCTGCCCGCCATAGGCTGCCCATCGAGCAGAATAGTAATGTATTCAGCGCTAAATCCCTGCATTTGAAGTCCAACCGAACGGTTGCCTGCCCCCAGGTTACTCACTACAGCCATTCCCGTCTGCTCCCGCAACAACTCATCAAGACGCCGGCTTCCCATCGCCTCAATCGCTTTTCTGTCTATTACCAACGCAGGCATAGGAATCTGCCTTATGTCAATGACATTATCAACGTGGGTCACACGTTGGCTTCCGGTTACCGTAACCTCCTCCAGATTCCTATGTTTACTGCTGCTATCAGCCGGTTGTGCACAGGCAAACACTACACAACACAAAGCCAACAGCATGCTATAAATATATTTCATGCGTTTTCAATCTGTTTACATCAAAACAGGATCAGTAATAAGAATGCTGAAAAAAGCTGCTGGTGAAAGGCAGCCAAGCGGAGTAAATGGAGTGCAACAATAGTTTTTTCCCCCGGTTGAATATTTACCATTTCAGAAAAAAGGCTTACGAATAACGTAAAAGTCATTTTTCAGTCAATTTTTGCCTTTTTACGTTTGTTAATTTATCGAAAAGCCCCTTTAAACCACTGAATGTCTAAGTTTTTCTTTATATTTTGCGATTCATTTCGCACAAACAGAGCTTTCAATAACCTCCTTTATGCCAACACAAGTGCTTCAAAAAGAGGATTTAAACAAAGATATCCTAGCTGTATCAGGGAATTTATTCGGGCAATTCGGTTTTAAAAAAACCACGGTAGAGGATATTGCCAAAGAAATTGGTAGAAGGAAGAGTTCGCTTTATTATTACTACAAAAGCAAAGAAGAGATATTTGAGGCGGTAGTAAATGAAGAAATGCATCGCTTTTTCCGGCAGATCAAAAGATCTGTAGCCCAGGCAGTAGGCGCCAGGCAAAAGCTCCTGATGTATTGCCGGGCCAAATTTCATCACCTGGCCTTATTATGCAATCTGAATGGCATATTGAAAGGTGAAGTGCAGGAAGTACAATGTATTGCCACTCCCTTACGCCATAAATTCGACACTACCCAGGTAGCCCTGGTACGCGAAATATTACAGGAAGGTGTCGCCAGCAACGAATTTAAAACAATGAGTGGAGGAGAAATGGACAGCTTCGCCTACATTATAGTAAGCTCTGTAAAAGGATTGGAGTCACCGCTTGTACTCAACAAACAGGAACCCGACCTCAATGCAAGAATAGAATCTATTGTAGCCTTAATGGTAGAAGGCATCGGCAAACAGGAAATTACGCCGTCAGCCTCATAAGATGTGAAAGAAATTGCTGAAACCATCTCGTAGCCTGCATATAATGGAATAGGACGATCCCCAGTACAGCACAGCTGATACCCGCCATTACATCCAATACATAATGATGGCTGCTATAAACTGCCGCAAACCATATCCCCGCAGTTACCACGGCAAAAAAGATATTGATAAGCCCCATCCTGCCCTTTAGCCCGTAGTATAACACAAGCGTAGGATAAGCAGAATGCAGCGAAGGCATAGCCGCAAATACATTGGAACTCTTCGAATACAATCCGGAAAAAACGGACACGTTAAAGAATTTGTCAAAACGGGCAAGCCCGGCCGTATTACCCGGAGTAGATGGGTTAAACGTAAACCCATATTGCTGCACATACCATGGTGGCGCAGCCGGATAAACATAATACCCGATAAACCCGATAAGATTGATCAATAAGAAACTAAGAGAAAAATAAAAGAACCGCTTCCGGTCTTTAAAGAACAAACGCCCCGCAAATACTAAAGGAACAGGGATCCAGCACAAATAAGCAAACCCGCTGAATACATCCAGGAAGCTATTGTTATTGATAACCCAATATTCATTAGGCGTATAAACCTTCCCGCCGATCATTATACCAAACAGGCTTTTTTCTGCCTCATACAGGCTTCCAATATGCACCGTGTTAAAGCGATAATTTGGAAACGCCTTCATATAATCAAACAGTATCCAGAATATAATGAACACCGAAAAGCCTACAATAAACTTCCGCGTAACACCCGATACCAGGAAGAGAATATTAAAGATGGCAACCAAAACCAACTGATCCGACTTGAAGCCAATTAACCAGAAGGATAAAAGAAGGTAAGCCGCAGAAATAAGACCCGAAACGATAACGTTTTTACGAAGGTCTGACCGATAGTTGTTCAAAAAACACCATTTTACTTTGGAAAATCAGAGCGAAAGATCTTGTCCCATAGCGCAGAACTTACACCATATCCTTTGTCCGGATCAGAATAATGATGCAGCATATGATGCTGTTTGATCCTTTTCATGATACCACTCTTAAAATTGTAGTGGTGCATGGCATAATGCATCATATCATACATCAGGTAACCGATCAGGAAGCCGCCGAAAAAGGCATAAAAGTTAGCCTTCACCGCAAAAAAAAGCCCAAAGAAAAAATATAGTATCAATGCCATGGGAATGCTTGCCGAAGGTGGCATCACCAGCCGCATCTTATCACGCGGATAATCATGGTGTACACCATGAAATATAAAATGCAGGCGTAAACCCCATTTCGATTTAGGAACAAAATGAAATACAAAACGATGTAAAATATACTCCGTCACAGTCCAGATAGCAAAACCCAATACCAGGTATCCTAAATAACCCAGTACCGTACCTGCCGCGATAGAAAGATAGCTCAGATAAGCTATCACAGGAATATAAATAAAAAGAGGGACCGTAAAATGAACCTTTGACAAACTCTCCAGGAGACTGCTTTTAAACATCCTGGAAGACTCTGTAGAATTTGAAATATAGTTTTTAGGCATAGCTACTAAATTTTAATGCGTTCCACCATTTCTTTACCGCTAACAGGGTCCGAACCTTTTATTTCTACATACTCTATATTGGGAGAAAACATGCTGCCACCATTGATATAAATAAAGATCCGGCCAATACGCATATACTTGTTGTTAACCGTGGCATAAACATGATAATGTTTGTCAACAGCCGATCGCTCCAGGTACAAAGGCATCTTCTTATACGATACAAAATGCAGCTCATATTTCCCGTTACCCAACGCCTTGGATTTTAAGCCATAGGCAAACTTCCGCTGAATAAACGAAAGATCCTGCTTTTGCCGCTTCTCTGTATAACGGATCCAGAATACCTTAATAGGCTCATCGGCATCCAGCACACCATCTTTATAATTCAACTCATACATGATGGTATTGGCATTGGGTGTCCGCTGAAGATAAAACAGGTGGTCTGCGCCCCGCGGTGGAGTAGGAAATGTATCCTGTGGCTCCGTAGCCGCTGCCCGGGCATTCCAGGCAAACAAGCTTACAAACAAAAACACCAGCACCTTGTTTACATTACCTATCACAGACACTTTTGCCTTTTGCTGCTCTTCTTTTTCAAGCGCTTCCTTTAATTCCATCGTCTTTTTTGCCCCACGCAATCTCCCGATAGCCGTTATATTCGTCATAATGGCCATAAAAGTTAAAGGCAACGTGAAAACGGACATGGTCTCAAATACATGATAACGGAAACCCTTTATATAAAGTTTATAATCACCACCAATATAATAAGCAGTAACGCCACAGGCAATAGCAGTAATACCGATAAGAATAACCCGCTCAGGCCTTTGCATAAAACCATCCTTGCATTCTATCCCCAGACCTTCAGCCCTCGCCCTTGTATAACTTACCATAATAGATCCTATCATGGCAATAAACGCAAACAGCGAACTGAAAAAATAGTGATGCGCAACCAGGTAATAACAAATACCCAGAAACAAAACCATCTCGCTGTACCTGTCAAGAACCGAATCATATAAAGCCCCAAAACGGGAGCTCATATTTCCCAGACGGGCTACCTGGCCGTCAAGCATGTCAAAAAGACCGGCAAACAGCACTAATGCACCTGCCCAGCCAACATAGCTTAAATCGCCACGATGGCCTACTTCCGCCCCCTTTATAAAGATGACAGCAACACCGATGTTCAGCAACAACCCAATAGTGGTTACTGCATTGGGGGTAAGCCCCATTTTAATCAATAACCTTACGAAAGGATTGATTACTTTGTAAATGCCCAATTGTATACCCGTACGGACAGACATATTTGTTAAGATCAACAGTTTTTAAAAATCAAATTTCACCCGGGCCCTTATTCCCCACTTGGCAATTTCAGGATGATCCAGGTAAGTAAAACGCTTTATAAAATCTACCCGCACAAGTTTAAAAATATTCGCAATACCTACACCGGCTTCGAAATAAGGCGTTTTTTCCATTGCAAATGTAGATACTACGCCGTTAGTTGTAGGAAATTTCATTTGCTCCCCGTTTTTATCCGGGTTATTTTCATCCCTCAAAGTACCATAAAGCAATTTCCCCTCAATAACCTCACGCCATTTCAGCTTCTTCAACAACGGTATTTTATTGAAAATGAAGCCATTAAAATAATGATCCACCATCAGCGATGCATACTGGTCATTCACAAACTCCATAAAGTTCATGAGGTTGAAAGAAGCCAGTTGTAACGAATAACTCTGGTTAGCCCTCGGAATGGAAAGTAATGGGAAAGGAACCTTTCCATACAGCTTACCACCTTCAACCGCTACGTCGGTATATCCCAGCTGCGACACATAAAAACGCTTCTCCGCACGAAGGTTGACGGTGTGATAAGTGTATTCACCACCCCAAAGCCCTTTAATTCCAGCTATATAACGAAGCGTAAAAATCGGATACTTGTTAATAATGGGAATACGATAAAGTTTGCCTTGATAATACTGTTCATGGGGAGCCCAGCGAAACTCAGCGCTTAACTCTGTAGTAGTAAGATCATTTATCTTTTCAAGGCCTCCGCCAGCCAACGGCTTAATATAGGAAATAGCACCGGCAGGTTCCTGTTTCCAACGCTTAAAGCCAAAGTCGTAAGAAATATGATCACCAAATTCCCGCACATAATTAAAACGGAAAATATCGTTATACAACCATTTATCGTTATTACCCCGCTTGAATGACAATAAAAGGTTATCCTCCTGCACAAACTGCAACTCCTGGCCAGGAATTTTAGTCTCACGTTGGAAACTGGCCCTTACATAATGAAACGGGTAATGGTAAATAGACTTATTATTGATAGAATAAGTGCCGCTCACAAAATACTTCCATCGCTCATCCTTAAAACCATAAGCCCCATAAGTTTCAAAATAATAACGTTTGCTCAGCCTCGGGGTCGTCCTGAATCCGGCACGGAGCCTGAACCCCTCCACAGGGTTGAAACTATAAAAAGTATTGGCGGGCCCAACTTCTATAGGACCAGCCTGCTTATACCCAGCCAAAGCAAAAGTACCCCAATCCATTAACCGCCTGAAAGACTTCATCCTGCGCAAACTGTCTATATTGGCATAAACTTTAGACTCCGCAGCAGTAAGCGTATCATGCCTTACATTGGTCCAGAAACTATCCACGTGCTGATCAGCGTCTGCAAGAATAACATTCGCAGGGCCACGGAAAACAGTATCGGCAATAGGTTCATTGAATTTAAAATTCTTAAAAGAAACAGAACGCTCACCAAAGATACCACCACCTTTAGGATTCAAACCAAAGTCTACTATCATGCTACTCTTGGTAAGATAATACCGCTTCTCGGCATTCCTTTCAAACTCCTGGTTGATCTTCAGCTGACGTACAAAGTTGATATTGGCCCTGGCACTGATAAACATATCAATCTGCTGTATACCATATTTTCCGTCAAGCGTAATATACATCGTGCCACGAAACAGCAGATCATCAGGATTACGTGGCGTGAAATACATCTTTACCAGCTTCTCACCGTCAAGCTCAACCGTATCCCTGATATAGAACATATAAAAGGTAGGCGCCATATCGGCAATAGGACTTAGGAACTGGTTGGTGAGCACCGAGATATTGTTATCATAAATATTGATATCCTCGTATAAACGATTCAGATAGCTGCTCACCCCAACCATATCAACAAATTCACCGAAATCCACTTTCTTGTTGCCCTTCACAATCGACTTCTCCGCTTTCGGGTCCTTACGGTAATAGTAATCCGATAAGGTCTCCTCCAGGAAAACAGGCGTCACAACAGAACCTTGCAGCTTCGAGGAATCTTTATTATCAAACACAAAATTGTAACGCCTTATCAGCTTATTATCAGTGATTTTTTTAGAGATCTTATTCAGAGAAACCAGGACCTTTTCATATTTCTCATACGAAACCGACTCGTAAGCTTTAATACGGTTAGAATCTTTATGAGCAATCACCTGCCTGATCAACTCCACAGCAGGATTATCCTTATTCCTGTATTTCGCCCTTTTTTTTGTGGTCACCGTTACATTATTGAGCGCAGCCGGAAAAGGCGTCAGCTCTACGTCAATAACCAGTTTCGTACCTTCCGGCAAACGACGTTTTACCGTCTTATACCCAACGATAGAAAATTCAATAAATCCCACCCTCGCATCTGAAGAAATTGTATAACGCCCGTCAGTGCCTGTGATCATACCCTCTGCACCGGTAAAGTAAACGCTAACATTCTGTACAGGCAGCTTGGTCGATGCATCTCGTACAATGCCCGACACAGTAACCTCCTGTCCCGTTGCCCATTGAAAAGCCATGAGCAATAGCATCACTATACCCAATCTAAGCTTGCTTACCCGTTCCATTTACTATTTATTTAAAGACAAATTTTTTCTGAAGAACATAATTATACCCGATTCCTACCACCACACTCACCAATATTTTGGATATGGCCAGATCAACAGGGGTATAGTGTAACATAATATACAGTCCACCGGTATTCAGGAAGAAATTCCCGGCCCACACGATCATATAGCGGACCATCTGAACATACCTGTTTTTATCGGCAGCATTAAACACCCAACGCCTGCTCACCGTAAAGTGAAACAAACCTCCGGCAACAGAACCCGCCATACCTGCATACCATTCATTTACATAACATACGTAGGCAAGCAACAATGTAGTTGAATAATCGACCAGAGTGGCCGAAAGAGATGTTACTTGTGCTTTCAAAAATGCCATCAGTAGATATGCATGAGTACGATTGATCTCAATAAAATATGCGCATAAACTGCGGCAAGCACATCGTCGAGCATTACCCCCCACCCTCCCGGATATTTCTCCATCCTACGGATATACAGTGGTTTAAATATGTCCATAACTCGGAATAATACCAGCCCTGTCAGCAGGTATTTCCATTCCAGCGGCACAAAAAGCAGGGTAATGCACATGCCTGCCGCCTCGTCTATCACAACCCGGTAACTATCCTTCCCCCATTCCTTCTCTACCACATTACCGGCATAAATACCCAGTATTAATAACAATAGGGTCGCAATTATTTGCCCCCCTATTGAAGAACCACCTGCCTGGGCAAAATACCAAACCAGCAGGCATGCAATGGAAGCATAAGTGCCTCCGCCTTTTCTGATATAGCCTATGCCAAGGCAGGTGGAAAGAATCTTCGCTATTATCATGACATTACTTCCACCAGATCCTGGTAGTAATCCAGTCCCAGGTGCGTAATCAAATCTTCGCCCATCATATGACGGAGCGTATTCTGCATTTTGATCAATTGTTTGAAGATATCATGCTCAGGCCTTAAACCTTCTGCAGTTTGAGGAGATTTCAGGTAGAAAGAAAGCCATTCCTGGATACCAGACATGTTAGCCCTCTTCGCAAGGTCAACGAACAATGCAAGGTCGAGAACTACAGGCGCAGCAAGAATAGAATCGCGGCACAGGAAGTTTACTTTGATCTGCATTTTGTAACCCAGCCATCCGAAGATGTCGATGTTATCCCAGCTTTCTTTGTTATCACCATGTGGCGGATAGAAATTGATCCTCACTTTATGGTAAATATCACCATACAGTTCAGGATTGGTATCAGGCTTGAAGATATCTTCCAGTACACCCAGTTTCGAAACCTCTTTTGTCTTGAAGTTATCAGGATCGTCCAGAACCAGGCCATCCCTGTTACCCAGGATGTTGGTAGAGAACCAGCCGCTAACACCAAGCGCCCTGGCTTGTAAACCTGGAGCAAGGATGGTTTTCATCAGCGTTTGACCGGTTTTGAAATCTTTACCGGCAATAGGCGTGTTGGTTTGTTTAGATAACTCAACCAGTGCAGGAATATCGCAGGTAAGGTTAGGAGCGCCGTTTGCAAAAGGAACGCCCAGTTTGATCGCTGCATAAGCATAGATCATGCTGGGAGAAATATCAGGAGCGTTTTCCTTCAATCCTTTTTCAAAACTTTCTATAGTAGCATGCGTTGCTGTAGGTTCAAAATAAATCTCGGTAGAACCACACCAAACCACTACAACGCGGTTAACATCATTGGCTTCTTTAAAGTTCTCGATATCATCCATTACCTGTTTTGCCAGATCCCATTTGGTAGCGCCGGTTTTAACGAAAGTACCATCAAGGTTCTTAACAAAAGTCCTGTCGAATACAGCTTTCATCGGTTTGATGGCCTCCAGTTCAGGTTTAATAGCCTGTAACAGAGATGCATCCAGCACCTTAGCGTGCATAGCAGCCTGGTAAACATTATCTTCATACAAATCCCATCCGCCGAATACGATATCGGATAGATTCGCTAAAGGCACGAAGTCTTTAATCAAAGGATACCTGTTCTCAGTTCTTTTACCCAAACGGATATTGCCCATTTGCGCAACAGAACCAATTGGTTTTGCAAGGCCCTTGTTCACAGCAATAACACCTGCCATGAAGGTGGTGGAAACTGCTCCCATGCCAGGTGTTAATATACCCAGCTTTCCTTCAGCTTTCCGGATTTGCTCTTTCATATACTTATTGTTTATAGAATAATAGTTCAAAATTGATGAGGGTGTAACTCATGGTATTGCCATATTGCAAACCAGGAAACAGTAGCATTCACTGTTTCCTGGTCCGTAATATCAGCTATCGATATGTCATTTCATTTATCCTTTGGGGGCTTCCAGGTTTTCCTGTTTCAGCAGGTTGGCATACTCTTCTAATTGAAGCTTAGCCTTGCGGGAAGCTTTGATTAATTTGTCAACTGCTTCCTCGATCTGGCTGAAAGTATGAGTAGCCATAAGAGAAAAACGGATCAGAGAATCCTCCGGTGGCACAGCAGGAGAAACTACCGGGTTCACAAATACTCCTTCTTCCTGGAGTATCTTGGTGATCAGGAAGGTCTTGTCATTATCGCGGATATAGATCGGAAGAATAGGGCTTTCCGTTGCTCCCAGATCAAAACCAGCTTCTTCAAGCAGGGTTTTGGCGTAATTCGTATTCTTCCAGAGATTATCAAGATGATGTGGCTCGTTTTCAATCAGGTCAAGCGCAGCAATTACACTCGCTGCAGAAGCCGGCGTCATACTGGCACTGAAAACCAGGGAACGCGCTCTGTGACGTATATAATCAACAACATCGGCATCACCGGCAATAAATCCGCCAAGAGAAGCAAGCGACTTGCTGAACGTACCCATGATAAGATCCACTTCACTCGTAAGCCCGAAATGAGACGCCGTACCAGCACCTTTTTCACCGATAACGCCCAGGCTATGAGCATCATCTACCATAATGTTGCAGCCGTACTTCGAAGCCAGCGCAGTGATCTCAGGCAACTTCACGATATCACCTTCCATGCTGAAAATGCCGTCAACAGCAATCAGCTTTACTGCATTCTCAGGAAGCTGCGACAATTTGAACTCCAGATCAGCCATATCGTTATGGCGGTATTTTATGACCTTGGAAAACGACAGCCGGCAACCGTCAATAATAGAAGCATGATCGTATTCGTCGAGAATAATATAATCGTTACGGCCGGTAATGCAGGACAACACCCCCAGATTCACCTGGAAACCTGTACTGAATACCGCTGCATCTTCCTTCCCTACAAAAGCTGCCAGCCTCCTCTCTAATTCTACATGCAAGTCAAGCGTACCATTAAGAAAACGCGACCCGGCACAACCGGAGCCATACTTCTCCACTGCCTTCTGCGCCGCCGCTTTAATAGCAGGGTGATTGGTAAGACCCAAATATGAATTAGAACCGAACATCAGCACTTTCCGCCCTTCAATCATTACTACAGTATCCTGTGCGGATTCTATCGGACGGAAGTAAGGATATAAGCCCTTCTCTTTAATAACTGCGGCATCCTTAAATGCGGCGATCTTTTCTTTAAGGTTTTTCTGCATTTAACCCGTATTTCAAATTGTATAAACACTCACAGGGAACGAACTCCTAATTTCCGGCGTGTTTTCCTATTTATTCCCCCGCCAAACGCAGCAATTTACTATTTACTATGCTGACAATGAAGTAAAAACTTAAAAAACACAACCGAATAGTTTGGTTGAAGAAACATCAACAAAAATAATAGGATATTAGAACAAATGACCCATTTGTTCAAAATTTATTTAAAAAAAAACATACCCCGTGCAGCGTTTTTCATTTTTTTAAAAAAAGGCAGTTGTGGAAACAACCGCCGTAAATTATAACCAAATCCAACTGTAGACAACTTTACAGGCTCCCGCCTCCTCACTCACACCCGTAGGCATGGCGACCATGAAAAACGACTAAAATTTTAGAACGTAAACGTATTTTAGTCTATAAAATGACAAAAAAAACTAGAAATTCCGGATACCGTTCAACATAATACTCACCAAACTATCCATGGTCCCTTCTATTTCCTCTAATTTGCCATTCAAAATGGACGCGATCTCTACCCCACGCTGCGCACTGATCATTACAAACGCCATCAGGTCAAGATCCGCATTCCCCATATTCTTAAACTCACCGGTCTCTATCCCAAACTCAAGAATATTCTTCACCAGATCTACCTCATTATTATCAAAGTTCCTCCTGATGCCACGCTCTATCTCCGAACAATTCTGCACTTCCCTCACTACCACCTGGTATAAGACACTTATCTGGGCAATTTCCCTAAACTTCATGCGCGTGAAAGCCTCTAATTTTCCGGAAGCCGTAGTTTGCTGAGCAACCGCAGCCTGAATGCGACATAAAATAGCATCCTTCTCACGCTTCATGACAGCGTCAAATATCTCCTCTTTACTCTTGTAATAATAATAGAGCGTACTTTTACCCTTGCCTACAGCACGGGCAATATCCTCCATAGTAGTCTTATTCAGCCCGTAATGGCGGAAAAGTTTGGCGGCCTCCTGCAATACTTCACATCTGATAATATCCTCCTTGGGGAGCGTCATACTTTTAGACCGAATTGGTTTAAAAGTCCAAAATTAAGCGCTTTCTGCTTTCCGTCCACTTTTATTTTTGTTTTTTTATGAACGGCATTCCATCTATACCATTATCGATTTTGGTAATTTCAACGGCCACAACCCTGATTTTATCTCTCACAACATAGAAAGGTTTTACATTTACGTTTATCTATCTTCAATTATCTTATGAGCAAAAAAAGTAACTACTGGCTGAAAAGAGGCCTGCTGGTCATTATTGGCATCGCCCTGTTGGGTGCAGGTTTCGCCTGGTATCTGATCCGCGAAAAATTCTCCGACACAAGCATCGTTAAAGCCGACTACACCGTAACAGCTTCCTCTTTTATCAAAGAATTTGAAAAAGAAGCCGGCGCCGCAAATCAGAAATACACAAACAAGATCATCGAAGTATCAGGTAACGTGTCAGAAAAAGAAGCTCCTTCCGATTCTGTTACCAACATTAAATTTATTGATACAGCAACAGGCTCCTACGTGATTTTTGCATTTCAGGGACAACATATGAAAGAAGCACAAAACCTGAAACAAGGAGCCCCGGTAGCCATCAAGGGCGCCTGCAGCGGCGGACACTTCAGCGAAATACTCGGATTTACCGCAATAGAGTTCAAGCGCTGTGCACTCGCAAATACCGCAAAATAACATCCGTACTCAATCATTACTTATCATAAACAAACATTCATGAAAAAAACAATCTTACTATTGGCATTAGTAGTAGCTACCGGTAGCTTATTCGCACAAAAGAAAACAACCACATCGGCAACTGTAAGCTTCGACGCAACTACTCCCGCCGACGCCCTGCCCAAAGCCGATAATAACACAGTTATCGCAGCCCTTGACCCAAAAACAGGAGACATCCAGTTCGAAGCTACCGTTCAAAACTTCGCGTTCACCAACCCAACCATTCAATCACACTTCAATGGCGAAAAATGGCTGAACTCAGAAAAATACCCCAAATTCACATTCAAAGGCAAACTGTCTAAAGCCGACTTTAAAAAAGACGGCACATATCCCGTAACAGTTACAGGCAACCTAACCGTTAAAGAAACAACCAAAGAAATAACCACCCCCGCTACAGTAACGGTAAAAGCCGGCGTTATCACAGCTACAGCAGCATTCCCGCTTACATTAGCCGACTATGGCATCGTAACAGATGGCAAGAAAATCGCTAAAGAACCCAAAATAACAGTGACCGCAGAATTCAAATAATTAAAAATGGGTTGATCCATACTTGCGATCAACCCATTTTTGAAACGCCGGCGCTCCAACGCAAGTAAAGGCAGAACAACCTGCTCTTCGGTAAGCCTGCGAACAAAAGGATCAGTTAACGGCAAAGCCGCCCAATAAGCGCTTCATGCTGAGGATACAATGAAGTAAGTATGCCAGCCTCTGCCATTTCAAAGTCATCAAAATGAAAACCAGGCGCCACAGTACAGCCGGTAAATGAAAATAAGCTCCCCGGCGCAGGCTCACTGGCAAACCAGCAATTGGCAGGCACTACATACTGAAAACATTCTCCTGCCCCAATATTATTGCCTAATCGCACGACCTCCAGCTGCCCATCCGCATGAATAACATATATCAGCAATGTACTGCCCGCATAAAAATGCCAGCATTCGTCGCTCTTGATTTTATGAAAAGCTGAAAAATTCCCCCGGTCAAGTAAAAAATAGATCGCCGTCGAAAAAGGCCTTGCAGCAGAAAACCGTTGAGGCAACCCTTCAACAGGAATCAACGCATCACTGCGATAAGTTTCTTTGTAAAATCCACCTTCAGGATGAGGTGCTAGCCCGTAAGCCCGTATCAACGCCTGCACCTCTGGTATTGCTGATTCAAAATCCGACATATTCAAATGTAAAGGTAAATCCGCTACCAGCCTCCGCCACCACCACCTCCTCCTCCGCCGCCGGACGAACCGCCGCCACCGCTTCCCGAACTCCAGCTCGAACTGCCAGAACTACCCGAACTGCCGGAACTGCTGCCCGATCTACTTCCCGATGAAACAGCTCCCACCTGCGCACGCTGCAACGAAGTATCCAAACGCTTCGACATAGCGCCGGCAAGCGCTCCATACGCAAAAGCTTCACCCGCATACCAGCCAGGACGATACTCCGTTTGTTTTAACACTCCCTCGAATTTTTTAGCCCATTTATTCTCCAGGTCAAGCGCTATTGCATAGGGCAACAAACGCTCAAACAACTCGGGAGTCAATTCCGGAGGCATCAGCATATTCAGCCGCCGCTCCTCCGCTGTCGACAAATACAAACGGAATCCTTTTAACTCAGCCCGCAACACACTTCCTTCCGGCGTATAAGCAGGTATCAATATTATAAACAAAACGAATCCCGTAATGATCATTAAAGAAAACACCAGCGACAATAAAGAAAATGAACTGATCCCCATTACCAGCATCCAGCTGGTTGCACCAAGAAAAGGCAACGAAAAAAACAAAAGAAGCAACCCCGATACAAAAGCCTTTTCTCTGAAAAACTTGACCCCCATTACAAAAGCTCCAACACTTCCCACCCAGAATACCAATCCCAATGTCAAACCTATCGACACCGACACCTCCTCCACAATAAACAGGAAGCCCAAAAGCACCAGAACAGTACACCAGCTGGCATGCCATAACTGGCGGGAATTGCTCTGGTAATAGTCCTTAATCGCCAACTCCGCTTTCAACTCCTTTTCCAGTTGACTCCTGGCATCGCTAAACCGCCTGTAATTTGTATTGCTTACAGTAAGCGTCGTGTTCTGCAAGAACAATCTCTTGTAAGTTTCCCGCTCTTCTTCAGACAATACCTGTATGTCTCCCGCCCGTTTTTCCAACGTAAAAACAGCGTTCTTCGCACGGGTCTGCCTTACAAAAAGCAGCTTCTTGACAGCCATATGAATGATTGTAACGGAAAAAAGCTTGCTATCTATTTTACGCTTATAAGCATAACGGATCTTAGCAGGCGACCAGTCACGTGGAGGTTTAAAGCTGGGCACTACTACCTGGTCAGGCGCATCCCTCCCATATTTCCTCCAACGTTTATAATAAAAGCTATAAAGAAAAACAACACCGGCCAATGCCAGTAAAAAATCTTTAAAGTACCAGATCTGCGGCCAAAAACCCAATGGCGGCGGACGCTGTATCAATCCCGGCTGCCACCCGGCTGCTATCGTCAATCCTTCAAACACACCCAATCCAAAAGCCTTGAACACTGCGTTGCCGCCCGCATCAGCTTTTGCATTGCAATCCCGGGCCGCCGACCCTCTTACACCGGTATAACACGACATCTGCTTTACGGGCGCTCCTGCGGGTAAATGCATGACCGCTTCTACAGTATCGATAGGAAACTCCCAGGCATTGCCCGTTACATTCCAATACAACTCATCATATTCCTTGAAAAAACCAACATGCCCCCTCGATTCATAACTTATCCGGTAAGTATATGTTCCACTTTCCAGAAACATATTGGCATTACCGATATAAATGATCAGGGAACCATTTTTATCCGCTACATGATACGGCTCCTGCTCACCATCCCTTTGTACATCGGTAACCTTCACATCAACACGCTGTTTCCGGCCAAACCTGTCCTTCCGGAAATAAGGAAGCGTTCTGAAGATCCCGCGTTTTATCTTGTCACCGTCAGCCACCACCTTTATTGTCTCCGTCACCTTTACAAGCCCGGACGTATCTACGATTATATCGGAGCGAAACGACAATATCCTTTCCGGCAGTTGAGCCGCCGCCAGCTGACATATCAGCAGCAAAAGAAGAAAACAGTATTTTTTCATCGGGTAGCGTTAAAAGACACCTGGGGCACCTGTAAATGATCATTGTTCTCCAACTCAAAATAGTCACCTTTCTCAAACTTCCCCATCCCCGCTATAACACTGGCAGGAAAGCTTTCAACGAGAATATTGTTCTCTCTTACACTGGCATTATAATAACGTCTTGCCGATTCAATCTCAGTCTCCAGCCGGGCAAGATCATCCTGTAACTGCCGGAAATTTTCACTGGCCTTCAAATCCGGATAACTTTCTGCCACAGCAAAAAAACTCCCTAAAGCCTGGCTAAAACGCTGCTCTGCAGGCAGTTTCTCTCCCGGAGCAGACGCCTTCATCGCCATAGACCTGTTAACAGATACCTGCTCCACCACGCCTTTTTCAAAAGCTGCATATCCCCTGACAATCTCCAGCAGGTTGGGCACCAGATCATACCTTTTTTTCAAAAAAACAGTGATGCCGCTCCATGCTTCGCGCCTGTAATTCCTGGCCTTAACAAGCCGGTTATAAGTGCTGATTGCCCAGAAAATGAACAGGAAAATGAGAGCAGAAACAATAAGGATTATCCAGGTTGTGCTTTCCATTCGGATTGTTTTTTGATCTAAGAGCCTTATAAACAAATATTTTGCCATATATAATCCGCTCTAATCATAACGCTCCCTGCAAAGCGGGCATTTCAACTGCCTGGGCAGCTCCAGCCCTCAACGCTTACCCTTTACCCGCCCCAACAGCAGCTCTCCCACACGAAAAATGGCTGAGAACCCGCCGTTGCGTACTTTTGCAGGAATGCAACAGAAATATTCCATAGAAGAGATCATCAGCTATTTTGATATCGACCAGTTAAATAGCATGCAACAGGCATCGTTGGCCGCACCCGCAGATCAGGACATCATTCTCCTGTCCGCCACGGGCTCCGGCAAAACCCTTGCGTTCCTGCTGCCCATGTTACAAACACTCGACAGCACCAATAAACAAACCCAGGCACTGATAATAGCCCCTTCCCGCGAACTGGCTCAGCAAATTGAAACAGTCTTCAAACGCATGCGCACCGGCTTGAAAGTGACCTGCTGCTACGGCGGCCACCTTCGCGAAACAGAAGAAAATAACCTGATAGAACCACCGGCAGTGCTCATTGGGACGCCCGGACGCCTCGCCGATCATATTCGCAGAGGCAATATCACCCTCCCGGGTATCACCACACTCATACTGGACGAATTCGACAAATCGCTCGAAGCCGGATTTCACGATGAGCTCTCCTTTATTATATCGTCTCTCCCTTCCATCAAAAAAAGAATGCTGATCTCCGCCACAGAGTCAGTAGAGATCCCGGATTTCGTTAATCTGAACGAACCGCTCGAACTGAACTTCCTGGGCGATGCAGCAGCCGACAGCAACAAACTGGCAATCCAATACGTGCTGTCCGACGAAAAAGATAAAGTGGATACACTCTTCCGGCTCATCTGCCATCTCGGCAACCGCCTTACCATCGTATTCTGTAATCACCGCGATGCCGTAGAGCGCACCAGCGCATTACTGCTTGAAAAAGGGATCTATAACGAATTCTACCATGGCTCAATGGA